>JBLFYM010000123.1:0-17886 GCA_047608975.1 Limisphaerales bacterium
GAACGCCACTCGACTTCCTCAACGATGAGTTTGGCAGGCATGCTGTTAAATCAATATTGGCGACCGTAGGCCCCGCACCGACGGCGTGCCTAGTTTCGCTCCACCACGATCGAATCGATTTCAATCAAGGTTCCCTTCTTGGCGAACAGATCGAGTTGCAGCGATTTGATATGCCCTTTCCATCCGGGCTGATTCTTCAGCGGAACACGAAGCGTCGTGTATTCCTTGCCGGCGGCGGCTTTGAGTTCGCCACCGAGTTTGGTGGCATTCGCAAACGCCTGCACGCGGAGCGGAGCGGAGGCCCTGAGTCGGACCAGCAGGGCTTGGTCGCCCGCCATGGCGGTGGCGTTGAGTCCGTCCCGCCGGAGCGAGCCTTTCCATTGTGGCAGTTTGAAATCAAGAAATCCGAGCGCGCCGGCGATGTTGTCCTTGATGCCGTCCGGTTCCCAACCTTCGGTCTGCCAACCGCCACAATCGAACTCAAATTGGATCAGTCCATCCTGCGGATTGCGACCGTTGACCTGCTCCCATTTGTCGGACAGTCCGTCGCCATCGTGATCCGCGCGGTAAACCTCGTATTCCGGATTCACACCGTGTCCCCACTTCTTGTCATCCGCGTTCTCCCGCATCTCCTCAATCGGTTCCTCGCCGACCCCCATGTCACCTTTTGCCATCCAGGCGGTGAGGAACCCGCGATGTCGATTCAACTCCGCTGCGAACTTGGGATCAGCAGCCAGGTTGTGCAACTGATGGGGATCTTTCGAGACATCGTAGAGTTCCTCTGCCGGGCGTTCACCGAAGTAGATCTCCTTCAGTTTGGCCGGGAGTTCACCGCTGGCATAGAGCTCACGAAGATTCTTCACGTAAGCCTGACGGTCGCGGTATTGCGGCTGGAGAAAGATGCGGTCGAGTTTGTAGTTCCGGGTGTAACGGAAGCGATCGGTGCGCACCGTCCGCACGCGATCCAGGGTATGGTCCAGGCGGTCCTTGCCCGAGGCGACAAAGGTGCGTTCCTTAAAATTGGCACCAAACAAATACTGTCCCTCATACCAGGACGGCTGATCAATCCCAGCCCATGCCAGCGTGGTCGCGCTGAGATCGAGCATGTCCACCAAGTCGTTCCGAACCCCGTGTCGGGGGACATACTTCTTCGGTCCGGTAATAATGAAGGGGACGTGCAGGCCGCCTTCCGTCGGCATCTGCTTGTGACGAACCAGATGATTCGCCCCATGATCAGAGAAGTAGACGACGATCGTGTTGTCTGCCATTCCGGCCGCTTTGAGACCGGCCATGATTTCACCGATCAGATCATCGTCTTTGCGGATCGCGTCGTGGTGCTGGGCGACGACCTCACGATAGATCTGATTCTGCGGATAGTCGGGAGGGACCGTGACCTTCGCTGGATCGACCTTCCGGGTCGCCGGGAATTTTGTGGTGTTGTTCTTGCCGCCTTTGGTCTGGAACTGTCCGAAGAAAGGTTGGTGCTGCTTCAGGATACCGAACGAATCCGTCTTACCTTTGAGCTTGGCCTTGGAATACGTCGCATCCAGATCCCAGATGAAATTGTAGTCCGTCTTGCCATGGTTGAAAGTGAAGTAGCCGTTCTCCTTCATGATCTGCGGCAGCAGTTTCATTCCGGCCGGCAGTTGGATCTTGGCGACACCCCGGGAAGAGCGATGCTCATGCGCGCCAAATCGGATCTGACTCTGCCCGCCCATCATCGCCGATCGGCACGCAGAACAAACCGGCGCGGGAACGAAGGCGCGCGAGAAACGAACGCCCGAACTTGCCAATGAATCAATGTTGGGAGTGGCGTCCGCGTTGACCTTGGATCCGTAGCAACCCATCCACGGAGAAGTATCCTCGGCAAAGATCCAAATGATGTTGGGCTTCTCTGCCCGTGCTCCAGCAAGAAATGCAAAGGCAGACAAGAAGGTCAGGAACAATCTCATGGGCTGTGTTGTAGCCGATTCGACCGAGGGAGCCAACGGCCGAACTCGGGTTTGAACCAAGGATTTCAAGATCGTGATTCCGGATCCCTTTGCCGGTAGGTTTTTCTGAGACCCACTTTGGCCACAATCACGTCGCCGCGGCCTGTTCTGGTCGTGATTGCCGGCGCTGGTGCTTCGTCAGTCGTGATTTGCCAAGTGATCCATGCCGGAGCAGTCCGCCATCGTGGGAAGACCGCCGCCCGAGGGTTCGCCGTGTCGACGAAGCCGAGCTTCGAGGATATGCGTTCCCAAGCACAGCTTGGGAACGAGGAGGGATGGGATAAGTCCACGGGATGTTGTTTCCCACCTTTCGCATTCCCATTTGTCTGATTCCCCATACCTTTCGCGCATGAGTGATTCGCCACTGCTGCGTTTGCAGGATGTTGAAAAGAATTATGCCGCCACAGTGGGCGGCGGGGAGCTATCGGTTCTGCGCGGGGTCAACCTTGAGGTGGCCGCTGCTGAAACGATCTCCATCGTGGGCCCATCGGGTTCTGGGAAGAGCACGTTGCTGAATATCATTGGCACGCTCGATTCTCCGTCAAAGGGAGTCGTTGAACTGGAGGGGCAGGACTTGACGAAACTCAACGACCTCGAGTTGGCCGATTTCCGCAACCGCAAGATTGGGTTCATTTTTCAATCCCATCATCTCCTGCCGCAATGCACGGTTTTGGAGAACGTTTTGGTGCCAACAATACCGTCGGGGAAGAACGATGCCGAAGCGACCCAGCGCGCGCGTCGTTTGCTGGAACGGGTGGACTTACAGGAGCGGCTTCACCATCGGCCAGGTCAGCTGTCTGGCGGCGAACGGCAACGTGTCGCTGTGGTGCGGGCACTGATCAATGGACCGCGACTGGTTCTGGCGGACGAACCCACCGGCGCTCTGGATCGCGCCTCGGCGGAGAACATGGGCGGTTTGTTGCTCGAGCTGAACAAGGAAGAGAACGTCACGTTCGTGGTGGTGACGCACTCGCTCGAACTCGCCAAGAAGATGGGGCGGGCTTACGAGCTTCTCGATGGCAAGCTCGTGGAGTCGAAATAGGTTGGAAACGACGCTGAAATGAACTTTTCAAAACTCATCCTTCGCAGCGTTACGTATCACGCCCGCTCTCATCTGGGCGTGGTACTCGGTGCCGCTATCGGTTCCGCGATTTTGGTCGGAGCACTGCTGGTGGGCGGATCTGTGAAAACCACGCTTCACGAGATGGCGATGGATCGGTTGGGAACGATCGATCACGCGCTGGTGACCGGCGATCGTCTCTTTCGCGAACAACTCGCCGTTGATCTGGCGGACGACACCATCAAGACATCGCCTGTCCTGCTGTTGCCGGGGACCGCGGTAAACAGTGAAACCGAACAGCGGGCGAATCGGGTTCAGATCATCGGTGTGAATTCGTCATTCTGGAGTCTCGCGAACGAGATCCCTGATGTCGGCCCGATTGGTGAGGATCATGTCGTCTTGAACGAAGTGCTCGCGGCCAAACTGGGGGTCAAGGTGGGCGATGAGATCGTTCTGCGGGTGCCCAAGCTTTCCTCGTTGTCTCGGGATGCTCCCATGGCTCCGCAGGAAGACACGTCGACGGGTTTGCGCTTGGAGGTGAAACGGATCGTGAATCGCCGACAGCTGGGACGTTTCAGTTTGCAGGCGAATCAGATTCCTCCGCTAAATGCATTTCTCTCCCTGGCTCGATTGCAGGAGCGGGTCAATGCAGAACAACAGGCCAACGTTTGTCTGCTCGCCGGTTCGTTGGGAGCAGGCGATTTGGATTCGCGTTTGCAAAAACATTTTGAACTCGCCGATGCGGATCTCCAACTACGGCAACTGTCTGACAATCGTGGAATCGAACTGCGCTCACCACGTGTCTTCCTTGATGTCCCGGTGGTGACTGCGGCGGAGAAAGCATTCCCCGATGCCCAGCGCATTCAGACCTATTTCGTCAATGGATTGAGATCGGGGGAGAATGTCACGCCGTATTCGATGATCACCGCCGCGCGTGAACCGCTGGTCCCGGCTGAGATGCAGGATGACGAAATCATTCTGAACAAATGGGCGGCCTCGGATCTGAATGCGGGCACGGGCGATGAGGTGAGTCTGACCTATCACGTCGTCGGTGCGGGTCGGAAATTGATTGAGCGCACCAACACCTTCCGCGTGAAGAAACTCGTGCCGATGTCAGGCGTGCATTTTGATGCGGAGCTGATGCCCGATTTTCCGGGGATGACGGACGCGGAAACCTGTCAGGATTGGGACACTGGCTTTGCGATCGATCGTGATCAGCTGCGCACCAAGGATCAGGATTACTGGGACAAGTATCGCGGGACGCCAAAAGGGTTCATCACCGCTGCCGCAGGTGCGGCGATGTGGGCGAATCGATTTGGCGAATTCACTTCGGTGCGGATCGCTGGGACAGATACCAATGCGGTTGCGGCGAAGTTGCTGGCGGAATTCGATCCCGCGACCATCGGATTTGGTTTTCAACCGATGCGCGAACAGGCCCTGGCCGCCGGAAAGGGCAGCCAGGACTTCGGCGGGCTGTTCATTGGATTCAGTTTCTTCCTGATTGTGGCGGCGCTGGTGTTGGTTTCCATGCTGTTCCAATTCGGGGTGGAACAACGCGCGAAAGAGGTGGGCACGCTCTTGGCCATCGGTTTTCCACCCGCGCACGTTCGTAAGATGTTGCTGTGGGAGGGTGTGGCACTTGCAGCAGTCGGAAGTGCGATCGGACTGATCGGTGCGGTCAAGTATGCCCAAGCAATGCTCTTTGCCCTCTCGACGGTTTGGAGGAACGCGGTGGGGACATCTGAAATTTCCTATCACTCGGATCCCGGCATGTTGGCCGGCGGCTTTTTCGGAGCGGTCATCGTTGCCGGCTTCAGCATTTGGCTGGCCCTGAGGAAGCAGGTAAACCAACCCGCGCGTGAACTTTTGGCGGATGAAGATCCGGGGATTGCAGTCGCGGATGTCGCGTCCCATCGGGGCAATCGCGGATTTTGGATCGGGATTGGTTCGTTGGTGTCCGGCTTGGGTTTGACGGGATGGGCGTTCAAGGCGGATGCGGTGGCCGCGCCTGGGGCGTTCTTTGGTGCTGGCGCGCTGCTCTTGATCGCGGCGCTGTCTTTCACCGGTGTCCTGCTTTCGCGACTTGAATCGATCCAGACCAGTTCCGCCCCTTCGCTGGTCGGCCTGGGGCTGCGTAATGCGACACGGCGACGGCGGCGCAGTATGGCCACTGCCACCATGCTGGCCTGTGGATGCTTTCTCGTGCTCGCAATCGGATCGTTTCGTCTCGATGAAAATCTGAACGCGGTTGAACGAAGTTCGGGAACAGGCGGATTTGCGCTCATCGGCGAAACGGCCACCGGAATCAGTTTTGATCTGAACACCACGGCGGGTCGGGAGCACGTTGGTCTGGCGGATGACGAATTGCCGGAGACCAGCTTTGTGCAGATTCGGATGAAGGACGGCGATGACGCCAGTTGCCTGAATCTGAACGCTGCGCAACGTCCGCGGATCCTGGGTGTGGATCCGGCGGCCTTGGAAGGTCGGAAGGCATTCAGCTTCGCGAAGGCGCTGGATGCTGAGGGATTGAAGCGTTGGGACCTGCTCCGTAGCTCCGAAGACGACGCCATTCCCGCAATCGCGGACAATGCGTCGATCATGTGGGCGATGAAATCTGGAGTGGGAAAGATCATCGAGTATCCCGATCCGGACGAACAGGGGAGACCGATCCGCTTCCGGTTGGTGGGGGGGCTTGCGAATTCCGTCCTGCAGGGAAGTCTGTTGATTGACGAAGCAGAATTCGCCCGAAGGTTTCCGAGCATCGAGGGATATCGGATGTTTCTCATCGATGCCCCAGCAGGAAATACCAACATCGTTCCGACCTTGAACTACGCCCTGCGCGATGACGGATTGGAACTCACCAAGGCGACAGCCCGACTGGCGCAATTTAACGCGGTGCAGAATACGTATCTGGGCACGTTTCAGATTCTCGGTGGATTGGGGCTTCTCTTGGGCAGTGCGGGATTGGGCGTAGTGGTATTGCGGAACGTGCTGGAACGCCGACAGGAGTTGGCGGTGATGCTGGCGCTCGGTTTCAAGGCGAGTTCGTTGCGCTGGCTGGTGGTCAGCGAGCACACGGCGCTGCTGCTGTTGGGACTCGGTAGTGGAATCGGCGCAGCGGTGGTGGCGGTCATCCCGGCACTTCAGTCGCCGGCAAGCGATCTGCCTTACGGAACCTTGATCATGACTCTCGTGGCCGTTCTTGGGAGTGGCATCGTTTGGACGTGGCTAGCCTCGGTCTGGGCGCTGCGTGGGAAGATTCTGGATTCGCTTCGGAATTCCTGAACAAATGCCGATGAAGGCGGGAAGTTTTCCGTCCAACTATTGTGATTCATATGAGTGCCTTGAAGGGTTCGAATTTTTCTATCGGTTCCAAGGTCAGTCTCGTCGTCATCGGCTTGGCATTGGTCCTGACGACGACGATCAGCGCCGCCGTGAAATGGTTTCCCAAGAGCTGGGGTGAACCACCCAGGATTCAGACCCGGGACTACGTGAAGCTTCCGGCTGACTTCGGCCATGGCAGTTCCACCTTGGCCAACTGGATCAAGCGTAACCTTGCCAACGCAGCGCGGTTTCAGACCAATCCGGCCTACTCTCGATTTCCAAAACACTGGGGCCCACCTCCGCGACGGCAGACCGCGGATATGGTGCCGCTTCCGGGTGGCTACGGACGCGGGAGCTCGACCTTGGCGCGGTGGATCAAGGCCCATTTGGGAAGTGCGGTTGTCAAACAACCCGCCGCGCTCAAGTCCCTGTATGCGAGTGATCTTTCAAAGGAGAATACGGGTGAACTGGATTTCGACCGGTTCATGGTTCTCGATGGCGCATTCTCGGTGAAGGAAGCGGCGGGGAATCGATTCATCGAGCTGCCGGGAGCACCTTTGGATTCTTTTGGGGTTCTGTTCGGTCCGAGCGAAGCCACCAACGTGATGGCGCAGGTGAAGGTATTTGGAACCAACAACAAGCGACGCTATCCCGCTTTTGGTCTGGGCTTGAACGGAGTAGGTGGCTATCGGATCCAGGTGAGCGCATCGAAGCGCGCGCTCGAACTTTTTCGGCAAGATGCCGTTGTTACCAAGATCCCTTATCGCTGGGTGCCCGGCACGTGGACCTGGCTGAAGTTGCAGGTAACCAAGCTGGAGAAAACCTGGCGCGTGGATGGCAAAGCCTGGACCGACGGTTCACCTGAACCCGGGGCGTGGATGATTTCGTATGACGACAAGGAGGAGCCCTTTGCAGGGATGGCTGGTATTTGGGGACAGCCCTACGCGGGGACGCCGATTCGGTTTGATGAGTTGGCGGTGTTCACGCTCGGGAAGTGACGATGCCGGGGTGGCAAAATCGACTGTGTCTGTACCGTGGGACAGACACAGTCATCGGACAGCCGCCGTTTCATTCGGCCTGAGACTATCCGGCGAGCCAGGACCCTGTTGGAGTTCACGCTGGCGCACGGATGAGACCGTGGATGTCCATGACTTCTGTCCCAAGGTAATAGCTGTGGCCTCTGGCACAAAGAGCTGGTCCGTACAAGGCACAAAAAAGGACGGCCGTGGCCGTCCTTTTTGAATTGATGTGAGCGTTGCTTACGCGTTGTAGGTCGAGCTGGAGACGTCGCCGCCGCGGCCGGTCCAATTGGTGTGGAAAAACTCACCGCGCGGTTTGTCGACTCGCTCGTAGGTGTGAGCACCGAAGTAATCACGTTGGGCCTGCAGGAGATTTGCGGGCAGGACGCCGGAGCGATACTGGTCGTAGAAGGCGAGGGCGGTCGAAAACGCGGGAACCGGAATGCCTTTCTTCACAGCGTTCATGATCACATTGCGCCAGCCCTTCTGGCAGCGTTTGATTTCGCCTCGAAAATAATTATCGAGCAGGAGGTTGGCGAGCTTCGGTTTCTCGTCGAAGGCTTCCTTGATTTTTCCGAGAAAGCGGGAACGAATGATGCAACCGCCGCGCCACATGAGGGCGATGCCGCCGTAGTTCAGCTTCCATTTGTATTCCTGCGCTGCAGCGCGCAGGAGCATGTAGCCCTGTGAGTAGCTGACGATCTTGGAGGCCAGCAGCGCTTCCTTGATGTTCTCCAGGAACGCGGCTTTCTTTTCCGGGTTCTTCGCGATGGTGAACAGGGGATTAGGGCCCTTAAGTTTCCGCGTCGCGCGCATGCGATCGTCTTTAAGGGCGGAAACGCAGCGGCTGTAGACTGCCTCAGCGATCAGGGTGATCGGCGTTCCGAGATCGGCGGAATTGATGACGGTCCATTTGCCCGTTCCTTTTTGACCTGCCGTATCGAGAATTTTTTCCACCAGCGGTTCACCGTCTTCGTCCTTGAAGCCGAGAATGTCGCGGGTGATCTCAATCAGGTAACTGTCCAGTTCGCCCTTGTTCCACTCGGCAAACGTCTCGTGCATCTCGTCGTGCGACATGCCCAAGCCATTCTTCATCAGATTGTAGGCTTCGCAGATGAGCTGCATGTCGCCGTATTCGATGCCGTTGTGGACCATCTTGACGTAATGCCCAGCACCTTCTTCGCCGACCCAGTCACAGCAGGGTTGGTCGTCGACCTTGGCCGAGATCGCCTGGAAGATTTCTTTGACATGCGGCCAGGCGGCGGGGGATCCGCCGGGCATGATGGAGGGACCCGTGCGGGCACCTTCTTCGCCACCTGAAACGCCCGTGCCGACATAGAGCAAACCTTTGCTCTCAAGATCGCGGGTGCGCCGGTCGGTGTCGTTATAGAGTGAGTTTCCTCCGTCGATGATGATGTCGCCAGGCTCCAGGTGCGGAATGATCTGCTCAATGAAATTATCGACCACGGTACCAGCCTTCACCATGAGCATGACGCGGCGCGGCCGTTTGAGTTTGGACACCATTTCCTCGATCGAGCGCGCCCCAATGACGTTTGTCCCCTTGGCTTCGTTCTCCAGAAAGCGGTCAACTTTTTCGAGGGTGCGATTGTGAGCGACGACGGTGAATCCGTGGTCGTTCATATTGAGGATCAGGTTCTGGCCCATGACGGCCAGACCGATAACAGCGATGTCTCCAGTGGGTTCCATTTTACTATCTACGTAGAATTAACGAAATTAGGGCCGGAGGATTACGCGAAGTCCTTGATCTGGCGAGAAGGAATTTTTGGAAATGGCACTTTTTGACCGAATTTTGCCAGTTAATTGAAAACTGGCCTAATTGCTTAGGGGAGTTATGAAAACAGCCCTATCCCGCTGAACTTCTCGCCGGCCAGATCGGTGGCCGTGAGGCTAGAACTGAAGGTGCTCAGAACTCTGAAGCATGCTGTCCAGGTTCTTCCAGGTGCAATCGTTCATCGAATTGAACGCGTGGAGATAAACCAGCACGGATTCGCGCGAATACTTTTCGAGAATCTTGTCGATGCCGTTGTTCACCGCCTCATCGGTAACGTTCCCCGGAAGTTCCTCCACGATTCCGTCCTCATGCTTGATGCCAATCGCATCGAGGAAATCCTTCAACATCCCGGTCTGACTCTTGAGCAGCCAGTTGCGGAGGATATTGTCCGCAGCCTGGGACATGTTCGCGCGAGCAAGCGATTCGAGAATGATCTTGTTGCGCTGTGGTTTGGGCTGACGTTGAAGGAAGATCGGACGAAGTTTACGGGCCTGCGCGATGGCAGATACCGTAGCTTTGTACATTTCCTTATCGTCGCCCATGGTGTCTTCCATGATCTGATTCGCCATCTCTGGCGACATGAATCCAAAAAGTTCGTGCGAGTTGAGCATTAGGTCAGCTGTCGTGCAAAAAAGAGGCCGGAGTCTATGGACTGCGAGGTTGGGGCGCAAGTACTTGCGGTGACAGAAATCGGCGTCCAGAACTGCCTGAGGTCAGGGGCTGTCTCGTCCGCGATTAAGAGCGGCTCATTGAGTCCAGCGCGGCCGTTTCGGTAGATGGGTGATCGGCCGGGGAACCACCGTTGCTATCGCGGGTTCTTCCGGCAAAGCTTCAATCCTCATGCGATTGATTTGGATATCGGTTTTGATCGGGACGCTGTGGATCCCTGGTTTCGCGGCTGAACGTGATCTGAAGAGTTTTCCCGGCCTGACTCTGGACGAAGGCTTGGAAGTCTCGCTGTTCGCGAATCAAGACCAGATTGGGAACGCGGTTTCGATCTGTTTCGATCGGGCCGGGAACCTCTACAGCGTGGAGGCGAATCGTCGGATCACCGGAACCTGGGGCGTGACGATGTCGCGCTGGTGGTCGCTGGAGGACTATGCCGGGAAATCCGTGGCTGATCGCGCGGCCATGTACGCGCGGTGGTCCCACATCGTGCCGCCCGCAAAGCTGACCCGTAACGCGGACGTGTTGAGAAAAGTTTCTGATGAGGATCGAGATGGTCGGGCCGATGCCTCGGACATCCTGGTGCGTTTCAACGGACCCTTGGATGGAAATGCCGCCGGTGTGCTGGCAGATGAGCAGGGGTTGCTGGTCGCGAATGCCCCGAACATCTGGCGAATCGGAACGGACTCGGCCGTGGCGACTCGCACCCGGCTGTTGACCGGTTTGGGGGTTCGGGTGGGAGTCTATGGTCATGACCTTCACGGCCTGGTGAGGGGACCGGATGGGAGGGTTTGCTTCAGCATTGGCGATCGCGGCTTCAATCTGCAGACGCAGGAAGGTTCTCACCTCTATGCCCCCACACGTGGGGCGGTGTTTCGATGTTTTCCGGATGGGAGCGGATTGGAACTGTTCCACATCGGATTACGGAATCCCCAGGATCTCGCGTTCAACGAAGTCGGCGATCTGTTCACCGTGGACAACGACATGGGCGGCGTGGATCGCAGTCGGGTGGTGCACGTGATTGAGGGTGGCGATTCCGGTTGGGACGCCACGTATCAACTCACCCGGAACTTTAGAGAGGAAACCGAGCGGCATGATCACATCGAACCGCCCTGGTTCACCGAAGGGCTTTGGCGGACGAATCATCCGGCGCAACCGATGTGGTTGCAGCCACCAGTTGCCTATCTGACGCACGGCCCCAGCGGGATGGCGTTTGATCCCGGCATCGGCTTGCCGGACCGTTATCGCGATAATTTCTTTGTCTGCGACTTCAGGGGGACGGCCACGCGCAGCGGGATTCTCAGCTTTCGCCTCGAACAAAGCGGAGCCGGATACGAACTGGTCAAAACCAATCGAGTCGCCTGGTCGATCTTGCCTGCGGACATTGAGTTCGGTTGGGACGGTGCCATGTACGTCGCGGACTGGATGAATGGTTGGGGCGGGGAAGGGGAACGGCGCATCGCGATTCTGCGTTCGACCAATCGCCAACACGTCGCTGAGGGACGGGCGAGTGAGCGTATCGTGCATGATGGGTTCGACCACCGCACGATCACGGAACTGGAGAAGCTGCTGGGTCATCGCGATCGCCGAATTCGCCAGTTCGCGCAATTCGAATTGGCGACCCGCGGCACTCCGGGCGTGAACGCTTTTGTCCGTGCGCTCTCTTCCGGGAAGCGCGCGGTGCGTCTGCGCGGTATCTGGGGGATCTGGCAGACCGGATTGAAATCGAATGACGTCACCGGCGCGCGCGCGCTGGAACGGCTGGTGGATGACTCTGATGCGGAAATTATCGCGCAGTCTGCCAAAGTTCTCGGCGAACTTCGGTTCACGGATGCGATTCCTAAACTGCTGGGGCTGATGAGTCATCAATCCTCCCGAGTCCGGTATTTTGCCGCGATAGCCCTGGGACGCCTAGGTAAGATCACTCCGCGCAAATCGCTAATCCTCACATTGGATGCGCTCGCACATGGATTTGAAGAGCACAGTGATGACCGTCTTTTGCGACACGCTGTTGCTTATTCCTATTCGAAGCTTCTGACCGGGGAAGAGCTAGTCTCACTGAGGGCTAACAAACCACTGCAACCGGTCGTCTTGCTCGCGCTGCGGCGATTGGGGCACTCCGCAGGGTTGGAGACATTCCTGGACTCAACGGACGCTTCATTGCGGAACGAAGCGATCCGAGCGCTGCACGACGTCTCTGGCGAGGCTGGTTTGATCCCGCTGACAAAAATGAAAGAAGAGGATTTCGAGGGGATCACCTCGCCAAACCAACACCGGATTCTGAATGCCTTCTATCGGCGCGGGCTCACAGAAGACAGTGATTCTCTTTCGCATTTTGCGGCGGACGCATCTTTGCCCACTTCAATCCGGATTGAGGCGTTGAAGATGCTGGCGAGCTGGGACTCTCCATCCGCATTCGATTGGGTTACCTGGCATCACCGCCCGCTTGGAAGGAGATCAACTCTAGGCGGAATCGCACGTGAATCTACGCTGGCTTTGCTGCAGAAGCGAAGTGAACCCACGATTCTAAAGTATGCCATTGCGGTTGCGATGACGCATGATTGGGTCGAACCGGTGGCACAGGCAGCCCTGGTGGTCGGTGACGATTTGGAGCCGGATGATCAGCTTCAGATCGCCATCTCATTGCGTAAGCATCCAAAATTTCTCACTCAGGTCGCGAAACATCTACAAGCCGGGAAGAATAAACTCCTCAGAGCTGCCGGGCTGTTTCTTCTGAGCGAGCAAGCTGATGGCGCTGCATCATCAGAACTTGGCAAACTCATCGCTGGCTCGACACCTTCTCAACACGCGTTTGTCGCGGCTGCGATTCGCAAGCTGGAACTGACGTCAGTTCCGCCTTCGTTGCAGACGGTGGCAATCAGGGTGCTTGAATCAGATTCAATCCAAGCCCACACCCTCGAGCTATTGCAGCTGGCGACCAATTCGACTGGAGAGTTGCGGTCGATGGCAAACGCAGTTGGACAGCGCTTATCCACAAACGGATCGTTCGGTGCCTACGAACTGGCGATGGCGGGTGGCGATCGAAAAGTGGGCGAGCGTCTCTTCAAGACCCATGCCGTGCAATGCGTGCGTTGTCATACGGTCAAGGGCTTCGGCGGCGATGCCGGACCGGATCTCAGCAAGATCAGCCGTGAGCTGAAGCGGGCAGATTTGATCAAGGCGCTTATTGAGCCGTCGGTCCGTATCGCACCCGGATTTGGGCTTTTCGAATTCGAGTTGAAGGATGGTGAAGAGCTGGCCGGATTCGTATTGGAAGAAACTCCCAAGATGATTCGATTGCGAACCTTGGATGGTCGGACCGAAGATCTCGTCCCCGGCAGAATTCGGCGACGCTCCCAACCGAAATCCGCAATGCCTTCAATGAAGGAAGCGCTGACCGTCAGCGAAGTCCGCGACCTCGTGGAATACCTTGGCTCACTGAAGTAGGGGGCATTGGTGGGCGCGTAGCGTTCGAATGTCCTTTTCCGCTGATGGTAAAGTGCGTTTCATTGCGCGCATGCAACGTCTGTTAAAACTGTTCGTAGCGATTCTCACTTGCGGCTTCATCACTGGACCTGATTGTCCGGCGGCGAAACCCAATTTCGTGATCATCTTAGCGGATGATCAGGGATACGGCGATCTCGGCTGTTTCGGATCGAAGAAGATCAAGACGCCCAATATTGATCGTATGGCGAAAGAAGGGATGCGCTTCACCAATTTCATGGTGGCGTCTCCCGTTTGCACTCCTTCCCGCGCCGCGTTACTCACCGGTTGTTATCCCAAACGGGTGGGGATGCACCAGCACGTGCTTTTTCCGTCTTCCACGAAGGGGTTGAATCCGAAGGAACACACCATTGCGGATCACCTGAAAGGACAGGGGTATGCGACCGCTTGTTTTGGTAAGTGGCATCTCGGACATCACCCCGAGGTTCTGCCCCGGGCCAACGGATTTGATACCTATCTAGGCATTCCGTATTCCAACGACATGAATCATCCGGACAACAAGGGCAAACCGCGGGGAGTTAGCTCCGACGATCTGTGGCGCGATCAGGAAAGTGCGATCAAGCTCTGGAAAACCCCGCTGATGGAGAACGAGAAGATTGTTGAATTACCCGTTGATCAAAGAACCGTCACCCGACGCTACACCGATCGCGCGATGGATTTCATCCGGAAGAACAAGGACAATCCATTCTTCCTCTACCTTCCACATTCCATGCCTCACATCCCGCTCTATGTGCCGGACGATGTCTATGATCCGGACCCGCAGAATGCCTATACCTGCGTGATCGAACACATCGACGCGGAAGTCGGTCGGGTGATGAAGACGATTCGTGACCTCGGTCTGTCGGATAATACCTACGTCATCTACACCTCCGATAACGGTCCGTGGCTTCGCTTTAAGAATCATGGTGGGTCTGCCGGTCCATTGCGCGACGGCAAAGGGACAACATTTGAAGGCGGACAACGCGTTCCCTGCGTGATGTGGGGACCGGGCCGTATTCCGGCGGGCACAACTTGCGATCAGCTGGTCGGGACCATCGATGTTCTGCCCACCATTGCTGCCCTCACCGGCAAGAAGCTCCCCGCCGGCCGCAAGATCGACGGACTTGACGCCTCGGCCTTGCTCCGGGACAGCAATGCCAAATCACCTCGAAACGAATTCCTCCATTACACATCTCAAGGCGCGCTCGAAGGGATCCGTCAAGGTAAGTGGAAGCTGCTGGTGAAGCAGAAACGCCAAGCCCGACGTGGCAAAGGCAAAACCAAAGGGAAGAAATCCTCCACCCCGCCAGCGCCAGAGATTTATCTGTTCGATCTTCACAAGGACCTTGGCGAACAGACCAACCTCGCCGAGTCGAATCCAAAGATCGTCAAGACCCTGCGAAATCGCATGGCCAAGCTGGACGCGGAAATCACCGCGAACGCACGCGCACCTTGGTTTAAGAATTGATCGAGCATGATCACCGTTATCTCCCGCTGGAAACTGAAAGCTGGCGTCCCGGAGGAACTTGCGAACGCGCTGAAAGAAGTCGCGTCGCACTACGAGGAAGTCGAACCGGGCACGCTCGTCTACTGCGTCAATCTGAGCACTGCAAAGCCGCTCGACCCAAACCTGCAACCGGCTGATCCGCCTCCACCTGCGATCCCTTCAGCAGATCAGACGGAGGTGGTCTTTGTGGAGAAGTATCGGGATGCCGAAGCGTTTGCTGCTCACGTGAATGGAGAACCGTTCACCGAGTTTCGCACCCGTTACTTAAAGCACTTCATCGAGGCTCCCGACCAACCGGGCTGGCCGAAACGAGAGACCCTGTTGCTGGAGGAACAATCCGGGTTTTCGCGTTGAATAGGGATGGGGAAGGGCTCCGACTCAGGCCCAGTCCTTGGCGCGACCCAGAGCCTTATTCCAGCCAGCCAAGAGATCTCGTCGTAAGGCGGGTTTCATGGCAGGTTTAAATTTCCGATCCTGCTGCCATTGGCGGGCAATGGTCGCCTGATCTTTCCAGTAACCCACGGCGAGGCCAGCCAGATACGCGGCACCGAGCGCGGTGGTCTCCTGGACTTTCGGGCGAACCACGGGGACGCCAAGCAGGTCGGACTGGAATTGCATGAGGAAATTATTGGCGCAGGCACCGCCGTCGACGCGCAACTCCTTCAATTTGATACCCGCATCGGCGTGCATGGCCTGGAGCACATCGTAAACCTGATAGGCAATTCCCTCCAGGGCTGCGCGAGCGATGTGCGCACGGGTCGAACCTCGAGTCAGCCCGGCGAGTGTTCCCCGCGCGTACTGATCCCAATGTGGAGCACCGAGACCGTTGAATGCCGGCACGAAATAGACACCGCCGTTGTCGGGCACCGATGTGGCCAAGGCTTCAATCTCCGGGGCGCGCTTGATGATACCGAGTCCGTCCCGCAACCACTGCACGACAGCGCCGCCGGTGAACACACTGCCTTCAAGGGCGTATTCCGTGCGATCGCCGATCTTCCAGGCGACGGTGGTGAGCAGGTTGTTCTTGGAGGGCACCGGTTTGTCGCCCGTGTTCATCAGCATGAAGCAACCTGTGCCATACGTGTTTTTCACCAGTCCCGGGCTCGTGCACACCTGACCGAACAGCGCTGCCTGCTGATCGCCGGCAATTCCAGCGATGGGGATCTGTCCGCCAAGGAAGGTGGTGTCGCCGTAGATCTCACTGGAGGAGCGGACTTCGGGCAGTATGGATGACGGTATGTCCAGTATATCGAGCAGCTGTTTGTCCCATTTACCGGTGTGGATGTTGTAGATCATCGTGCGCGACGCATTACTCACATCGGTGACATGATGAGTTCCCCGGGTGAGTTTCCAGATGAGCCAGGAATCCACCGTGCCGAATGCAAGTTTGCCCTGACGGGCAAGCGCCTTGGCTCCCTTCACGTTCTTCAAAATCCACTGGATCTTGGTTCCCGAAAAATAGGCATCCACTACCAGTCCGGTCTTGCGGCGAATGGTCGGAGCCAGGTTGTCCTTCCGCAACTGATCACATACCGGCGCGGTCCGACGATCCTGCCAGACGATGGCATTGCAGATGGGTTTCCCGGTTTCCCGATTCCAGACGACGGCTGTCTCGCGCTGATTGGTGATGCCGATCGCCGCCACGTCCTTGGCGGTTGCGCCGGCCTTTTTCAAGGCACTGCGGGCCATGGCAATCTGGGAGGACCAGATCTCTTCCGCGTCATGTTCCACCCAGCCGGGCTTGGGAAAGATCTGCCGGAATTCCTTTTGTGCGACGGCAATGATGGAGCCGCGTTTGTCGAACACGATGGCACGGGAACTGGTGGTGCCCTGATCGAATGCGAGAATGTATTTCTTCATGGGAGATTTGAATGTCGGTTACTGAGTGACGAAGATGCGGATTCAGGAAGCAACTGCTGGCCACAGTGCTTTGTAAAACAAGGCCGCCGCCACGCCGCCGATCACCGGTCCGACGACCGGTACCCATGCGTAGCTCCAATCCGAATCGCCTTTACCGTGGATGGGCAGCAGGAAATGCGCGATGCGAGGTCCCAGATCGCGCGCCGGATTGATGGCATATCCAGTCGGTCCACCGAGTGACAAACCGATGGCGAAAACGAGCAGTCCCACCAGCATTGGACCCAGACCGGTATTCCAACCCGCATCCGGATTGAGGTTTTCGGGACGCAGGATCGCGAGCACACCGAGAACAAGGATGAATGTACCGATGATTTCGGTGATGAGGTTGGCAGCCGGTTTTCGAATGGCCGGAGCCGTGCAGAACACCGCGAGTTTGCCGGCTTTGTCCTCAGTGGCTTCCCAGTGTGGCAGGTAGGCGAGCCAGACGACCACCGCTCCGGCGAACGCGCCGCCAAACTGCGCGGCCAGATAGCCGGGTACATGACCCGCGTCAATTTCACCAATGGACAGCATGCCGAGGGTGACAGCCGGATTTAAATGCGCCCCGCTGATCCAGCCCACGCAGTAGACACCCATGGTAACCCCCAGTGCCCATCCGGCGGTGATGACAATCCAGCCGCTCGAATTGCCTTTGGTTTTGTTTAGGACGACGTTGGCGACCACACCATCTCCCAGAATAATCAGGATCATGGTGCCGAGGAATTCAGCGGTATAGGGTGACATGTCAGGTGCTCTTTTTCTGTGGGTTGCGAAAAGCTAACGCCAACTTTCGTGAGCTGTCGATGCGTAATGCCGGGACAAAGAATGCGAGTGTTTACTGGTCAAAGGACAAGCCGCCACCAGGTAGGGGTCTGAACAGAGCGCTTTCCGGAATTCGAGCGGCGTTTGCTCCGTTTGCCATTCTCGGGTTGTTGGGGTTTACGCCGAACTTTTTTTAAAGGGGAGGAACAGATGAGTATTCATCTGCTGCCGCTGCTGGTCGCGATGGCAATGATGTTTCTATTGTTGCCCAAATCCATTGTCATCATCTCGCAATATTCACAAAAGGCTCTCGGTGCCAATGAGTGAACGCGTCTTGAACGTGGTGCGTGAACTACGTTACAAAAACGACCGGATGACCCAGC
>JBLFYM010000124.1:0-17660 GCA_047608975.1 Limisphaerales bacterium
ACGAGCACCGACGACAAACGGGTGGAGCAATGGCTTAAAATCCCGGCGAATGTCCTGGCCGGATTGGGAAGCAAAGCGGCCGACCGCAGCGCGGCGCAGACCGCGGCGATCAGGAATTACTACGTTCGCAACGTGGCGGCTGAAACACGTGCTTCCCGAACGAAGTTGGCTTCGTTGAAGAAGCAGGTCTCAGCGCAGAAGATGACTTCGGTTCCGGTAATGAAAGAACTTGCAGCCGACATGGCCCGCACGAATCGCGTGCAGATTCGGGGCAGCTACCAGAACCTGGGGGACACCGTCGCGCCAGGGTTGCCCGTTGCGTTCCACGGGTTGCCCAAGGGTTCGGAACCCAACCGCCTGTCGATGGCCAGGTGGCTCGTTTCGAAGGACAATCCACTCACCGCGCGGGTGACCGTAAATCGCTTTTGGGAACGGCTGATTGGAACCGGGCTCGTGCGCACAAGTGAGGAGTTTGGTTCGCAGGGCGAGCAACCTTCGCATCCCGAATTGCTGGATTGGCTGGCGGCCGAGTTTGTGGAAAGCGGTTGGGACGTAAAACGCTTGCTCGGGCTCATCGTCACCTCGGCCAGTTATCGTCAATCATCGAAGGTCACGGCCGAACTCCTGGAAGCCGATCCTGACAACCGGCTTCTCAGTCGCGGTCCACGCTTCCGGGCCACGGGTGAAGTCCTGCGTGATCAGGCTTTGTTTGTGAGCGGCTTGCTCAGTCCCAAAATGTATGGCGTGCCGGTAAGGCCGGTGCGGCCGAAACTCAATCTGAACACCGCCTTCGGGAAGAACAACGACTGGGAACCGAGCAAAGGTGAGGACGCGCATCGGCGTTCGCTCTACACGCTCGTCCGTCGCAACAGTCCGTATCCTTCGTTCAGCATCTTTGACGCGCCAAACCGTGAGGTCTGCACCATTCGCCGCAGTCGTAGCAACACGCCGCTCCAGGCCTTCGTGACGATGAATGATCCGGCTCACGTTGAAGCCGCCCAGGCCTTGGCCCGTCGGATCGTTACGGAAGGTGGGGCATCTGACCGGGAGCGATTCGAATTCCTTTTCCTGACCTGCACTTCACGAAAGCCGCACCCATCGGAAAGCGGTCGGCTTCAGAAGCTCTTGGATGAAGCCCGGGCGGTGTACGGCAAGGATGCAGAACTTGCCAAAACGATGGCGACCGATCCCCTGGGAATGCCGGAAGGCAAACCGGATCTGAGTGAACTTGCGTCCTGGACCACGGTGGCGAACGTCATCCTGAATCTGGACGAGATGATCATGCGACGTTGATTACCCAAAATGAACTTGAACGAAATTGAACTGGAACGACTGCGGATTCAGACCCGCCGACAGTTTCTTAAGGACGGCAGCCAGTTCAGCCTGGGCGCGATGGCGTTGAGCAGTCTGCTTCCGGGCGCGGCGTCCGCAAAATCTTCGGAGATCATCAATCCCCTGGCACCCAAGCGCCCGCCGCAGTTTGGCAAGGCGAAGAACGTGATCTATCTCCACATGTCCGGTGCGCCCCCGCATTTGGATATCTTCGATTACAAGCCCGAGCTGGTGAAGCACGATGGCGAGGACTGTCCGGATTCGATTCTCGATGGCCGCCGGTTTGCGTTCACGAGTGGAGTGCCAAAACTGATGGGTACTCCCCGCACATTTCAACAGTATGGCGAGGCGGGAACCTGGATGAGCGACGCCTGCCCGCACTTTCATTCGATTGCGGATGACATTACTGTCATCCGTTCGATGAACACCGATCAGTTCAATCACGCCCCGGCGGAACTGCTGATGTTCACCGGTTCCCCGCGGGGCGGCCGGCCATCGATGGGCTCTTGGGTGACCTATGGCTTGGGTAGCGAGAACGAGAATCTCCCTGGGTTTGTGGTGATGATTTCCAGCGGTGTGCAACCCAGCGGCGGACAAGGTTGCTGGGGGAGCGGGTTCATTCCTTCGGTTTATCAGGGCGTGCAGTGTCGTTCCAAAGGTGATCCGGTCCTGTTCGTTTCCGATCCGTCCGGGATGAAACGGGAACTCCGCCGTTCGACGCTGGATGCGTTGCGCGATTTGAACGAGATGCAGGCGAAGGAGCTGGGGCATCCCGAAACCGCGACCCGTATCGCCCAATACGAACTCGCTTACCGCATGCAGACCGCCGTGCCTGAGGTGATGGATATCTCCCGGGAATCGAAGCAGACGATCGCGACCTACGGAGCAGAACCAGGTGGGGCGAGTTTTGCGAACAACTGTCTGCTCGCGCGACGATTGGTGGAGCAGGGCGTACGCTTCGTGCATCTGTTCGACTGGGGCTGGGATTTCCACGGCACCAACCCGAACACCGGCATCACCGACGGCCTGACAAAAAAGATGGCGGCCACGGACCAGCCGGTCGCGGCGTTGATCAACGATTTGAAGGCGCGCGGATTGTTGGACGACACCTTGGTGATTTGGGGTGGTGAGTTTGGACGCACTCCGTTCCGCGAAGGCCGAACGGCCAAAGGAAAAGTCCTGGGCCGGGATCATTACCCCGATTGCTACAGCCTCTTCATGGCCGGTGGCGGAGTCAAAGCCGGGTTCAACTACGGAACGACCGACGACCTCGGATTCAAAGTGGCAGAGAACAAGGTGCACGTGCACGACTTCCAGGCCACGGCGATGCATCTGCTCGGCTTCGATCATGAGCGGCTGACCTACCGCTATCAGGGGCGGGACTTTCGTCTCACCGACGTGCATGGTCATGTAGTCGAGCCGCTGCTGGCGTGAGCCTCCTCGTGGGAATCTTCAAGGCGCGTCCGTTTCCAGCATCATTGAGTCGACATCATTCGGATTCGCGTTTCAATTCAGCGCATTCAAATGAAAATCATTCTGCAATCACTCTTCCTGACGCTGGCATTCGCCTTCACTGCCGCGGCTGCGGATCGACCGAACATCATTTTCATTTTCATCGATGACATGGGTTACGGCGATCTGAGTTGCACGGGCAACAAGGACGTTCAAACGACGAATATCGATCGTCTTGCCAGCGAAGGTGTTCGGTTCACCCAGTTCTACGTGAACTCGCCCATCTGCTCGCCGTCGCGGGTTGCCTGCACGACCGGACAGTATCCGGCCCGGCACCTGATCAATTCTTACCTGAACAGTCGGGCGAAGAATCGCGCGCGCGGAATGGTAAATTTTCTGGATCCGAAGGCACCGGCAATTGCCCGGGCATTCCGGCTGGCGGGATACGCAACTGCACATTTTGGGAAATGGCACATGGGCGGAGGTCGTGATGTGAACGATGCGCCGCTCCCCCAGGCATACGGCTTTGACGAATCGTTGGTTTCCTTCGAGGGCTTGGGGGATCGCATTCTGCCGCCGGGCGGATTGTCGGAGGCCAGTGCCAAACTTGGACGAGGGCAGATTCGGCGTGTGGAAAAACATGAACAGACCGGGATCTATGTCGATCGTGCCATCGATTTTGTTGAGCGGAACAAATCGAAATCGTTCTACCTGCACCTCTGGTTGAACGATGTCCATGACGCCTTCAAACCGCGGGCGGATTACCTGAAGAAGTTCGAGAAATTTGCGGATAAACCTGAACTCCAGAAGATGTATGCCGTGCTCAAGCACATGGACGACGAATTGGGGCGACTGATCCGGAAAGTCGCTCAACTCGGCTTGGCCGGCGAGACGCTGTTTGTCGTGACGAGCGACAATGGACCGACCGCCTGGCCGCGCTATCGAAAACAGGGGCAGGAAGCACCGGGCTCCACCGCGGGCCTGCGCGGTCGCAAGTGGAGTCTCTACGAAGGTGGCATCCGCATGCCGTTGATTGTCCGTTGGAGCGGCAAGGTGCCGGCTGGTCAGGTGGATGAGAAAACAGTCGTCTCTGCCGTCGATTTCTTTCCCACGTTCACGAGTTTGGCGGGTGTGAAGCCGCCCGAGATCGCGTTTGACGGCACTGACATGAGCAAGGCGTTCATGGGCATACCAACGCTAAGGAAGAAGGCGTTGTTTTGGGAATACGGTCGTCAGCCTTCCTACCTGCGTCCGGCCGAGCAGGCGGATCAAAGTCCAAATCTGGCGATTCGCGACGGCGATTGGAAACTGCTCATCAACGATGATGGCGCCGACTTGGAACTCTACAATCTCGCGACTTCCGAACGCGAATACGACAACGTCGCGGGCAAACATCCGGGTGTGGCCAAGCGCCTGTCAGACCAATTGTTGGCTTGGCGAAAGGCTCTGCCACGACTGCCGGCCCCAAAATCGAGTGGTAAGGGCGAATGGAAGAAGTTCATTCTGAAGCCGGATAGCCGCTTGAAAGGGGCTAAGGCGCCGAAGGTCTCGGGGAATCGAATTCGGGTGTCAGCGGAGGTGGCTGCCGGCGGCAAGGACGGCGTGCTGATCGCCCATGGCGGAGCTGCCGTCGGCTATTCACTGAACATCGCCAATGGAAAACCGGTGTTTGATGTAAGATTTCGAAGTGAACTGTTTTCCATCGCCGGGAAATCAGATATCCCCAGTGGTCGAGTCCAACTCGTGGCCGAGCTGGGCCCGGACGGCGCGATGAGCCTGAGCGTCGGGGGGAAGAGCGTCGCCCACGGAAAGGTCAGCTCCGCGCTGCCATCCGAGCCGGTCGATGGGCTTGAAGTTGGTTTGGATGACAACGGTAATGTCGGTAACTACCAAGGTAACTTTGTTTTCCGTGGGACGATTCACTCTGCCATGGTGGAAGTGTTGGAGCCGGCCCAACCCGACTGACGCCAACAAACGCATGTCACTCTCGCTGATAGTTTTGTTGTTGGCATAAACTTTTCGGAACGAACCAGAGGTAGGCAAAGGAATAGGCGGCTTCCAGAGAGTTGCCGATTCGGATTCGGTGGTGGAGGGGGTGAATTATGTATCCGATTCAGACACGCCATCACGGCAGTTGGAAAATGTTCTGACCAATACCGAGGTTCTGAACTTTGGCATATCCGGGTATTGCACGCTGGCGGAAGTTGAGCTGCTGGAAACCCGCGGCCTCGCGTTTGACCCTGACGAAGTGATCGTGGTGTTTACCGGGAACGATTTTCAGAATGTGGTTCCGGAACATACGGTTGCCAGCGGTGTGGAGAATCGGCCGCGGTGGGCCAAAAAGTTCTTTGTTCGCTCAGCAGTGTTTCGGCTGGCGTGTCTGAAATTGAACTGGTTCGCCTTCGGTGAAGAACAGGACCCGGTCGAAGGGAACCGTCTGGCGATCGGGGAGAACAATGTCGTCGATGCCTTTGAGCGTCTTCGGGTTGCTGCCAACAAACATGAGGTTCAGGTCACGATTGCGATCTGGCCGAGTTTTACCGCGGAGAAGATCGAGGACTTTGAGAATGAGCGACGTATCCGGCTGCTGGTCGAAAGATTGGCGGATATGCATGGCTTGCCCTCGTTGCGACTGGGGCGGGCATTTCGCAGCCACTACGATGAGGTCGCACCCACGCAGAATCCGGTAACATTTTACACCGTGCACGCGGATGGAATGCATCCGAATCAAACGGCGGCGAAAGTTGCCGCCCAGGCGCTCAAAAACTATCTCAACTCGGGGAGGGGATCGGAACCGCCATACACTCTTGGAAAAGTGGACGTCCGTGCCATGGAAGAGGCCCGGATCAGGGGCGGTCAGGATGACGTCCCGGAGGACATGACGTTTGAGCAGCGTACCTTCCTCTCACTGCGCTACCAGGGGCGTGCGGAGGACAGTGAAAACTGATTACCGCGGAGTCGGGGCATCTTTTTGCCAACGCCTATCGGGGCAAATTTCTGGCCGAGCGGGGCGAACACGGGGCAGCTGTTCCACTGCTTACGGTTGCTTTGGAAGGTCGGCTGGAGGCGGATGATATGCGGATTATGTTGGCGCAATCCAAGTTTCGGGCAAACGGTCTCGAGGCGGCAATCGATTGCCTCTCGGTCGGACTGGAACGTCAGCCAATCAACCCCCACTGCCACTTCGCCGCCGCTCAGATGTTTTATGAGGCGGGCCACAAGGCGAAGGCGCGTGATGAATTGAATTTGGTAGTTTCCGTTGCACCCGAATTTCCCGGTGTGACGGACCTACTGTCCCGGCTTTCTTCACCGAATACAGAAAAGCAGTAACCCGTCGGGCGGCAGCGGAGCGGGCGATTGCGACGAGTCCATTGTAGGATGGGCAATCCTGCCCGTCCTGTTGTGCTGGGATTGGAGAAACAATATTCCAGTTCTTGTGTTTCTGATTATCCAGATTGACGATGGTGAGGTCAGCCGTTCCGATCACCGAACAGTTGCCGTCGATAACGACATCCAAGGTTGAGAAAACCGTCGCTGCCATATGACACCTGAATGACACTTGAAGAAGAACCGATTGGCACCGATTCCGATGAGGACGATGACCGTGAAATTTGCTTTCAATGCATGGAGGCAAACGTTGTGGGGAGCCATTTCTGCGCGGGATGTGGCGCGCCACTCAGCTCTTATGCAAGCACGGCCCCGTTTGAATCGATATTCGCCCAGGGTCACGTATTTCGCCGGGCTATTGAGCAGCCGCAGCGGCGAATCGTGATGATCGGCCTGTGGGTCTTGTTTGCTCCGGGCGCGCTCGGATTGGCTCTGTTGGCAGTGGATTTCTGGCTCCGTGGAGAACCAGATCAAATGGAGGCTCTGTATATGTTGGCCATCTCCAGCCTGTGCGTCGGAGGGCTGGTGCGTGCGACCTGGAACCGCCGGAACACTTGCCATGGGGAAACAGAAACGGAACCCGCGAGTAAAACCGGTCCCCAGCAATCGTGGCGGCCGTTGATCGTGATTGGAGTGCTATTGCTGCTGGGGTATGCCGTCTACCACTTTTTGTTCAGCCTGTTTCCTGCGCCCTGAGCAGTGAACTGTTCCTTTACTACCCAAAACCAGTCGTGATTGGCATTTCCTCAGGCCTCTACATGCAGTCCCGTCAGATGGCAGGAATCACGGTGACGCCGGGCTTACCTGAAAGGTGCCAGTCTGGAATTCCGCCGGGGAAAACCGATTTGTGAGTCCGAAGGTGCCATGTTCCGGCCCTTGAAAATGAAGCGTGTGCTCCAGGCTGAGAAAGTTGGTGTCGTCCTCAAGGAAAAGGATACCGCTCGGCTTACCACAGGGTGCGTTTGCAATCCCGTGGATAAACTATCAGTTGTTCTTTACCCGCCAGGTTTGCCGGAAGGCGCGATTGTTCGGCGTCCGGGGCGACCAGAAAGGCCTGCAGCCGTCCGTCCACTCGCAATGAAAGATCGGCGGCGGTGGCCGCGCTGCCGGACCAGATTGCCAAAAAAAGGCCGGCAAATATTTGGGGAGTCGTCGGTGATCCTGTTCCAGATCGAAGGGTTCGCATTCTCATTGCGTTGAGTATCCCGTGGAACTGCAGAACGGTTGGTTTGATTTACATGGTTGAGTTTTCCAAAGGGTGCCCCACCGGATCTGGAAAGAATCTTTCGAGTCGGCCCCAAATGACGATTTTCGAAATTCTAAACGTCGGAACAACATGGTTGAAATTTTTATGGAAACTCGCCGTGGCTTTACTCATCCTTCGAGAATGGTTCGAAAGATGAAACGTAGTTTGATACTCACCGGAATCCTGGCCGCTTCGCTGCTTGGGAATCGTGCACAGGCCGCCGCCTTGGCGGATGGTCTCTATGCTGAAATGGATACGTCGAAAGGCAAGATCACGCTCCGGTTGGAGTTTGAGAAGGCTCCCTTGACCGTGGCTAATTTTGTCGGCCTCGCGGAAGGCACAAAGGAGAACAACGTGAAGAAGGCGGGCGTGCCGTACTATGACGGGTTGAAGTTTCATCGGGTGATTCCCGATTTTATGATTCAGGGAGGATGTCCGCTGGGCACCGGAACGGGCAACCCCGGTTACAAATTTGAAGATGAGTTTCATCCGGATCTGAAACACTCCGGCCCGGGTGTTCTTTCGATGGCGAATTCCGGACCGGTTTCCAATGGCAGTCAGTTTTTTGTCACCCACAAGGCAACTTCTTGGCTGGATAACAAGCATTCGGTCTTTGGCAACGTGGTCACGGGTCAGAAGGTGGTGGATGCGATCGCCAAAGGCGACAGTCTCAAATCGATGAAGATCGTTCGCGTCGGAAAGAAGGCCAAAGCCTTCAAGGGCGATGAAGCGCATTTTCAGAAATTGCGCGCTGAGGCGGGAGTGAAGACGGCCGCTGCCGATAAGGGGAAGCTCGCTGCTTCCCTTGACGCCGTCGCGAACAAGATCAAGGCACTGGAAAGCGAGCACGGCAAAAAGGTGGTCAGCACCGCGAGCGGTTTGAAATACATCGTTAAGCGCGCCGGGGCAGGAGCGAAGGTTGGCAAAGGCAAAAAGATCAAGGCCCACTACGAAGGCCGACTGATCAACGGTCGCATGTTCGACAGTTCACGTCGGCGCGGGCAGCCCCTCGAGTTTGTTGTCGGTACTGGTCGGGTGATCAAAGGTTGGGACGAAGCTCTGAGCGACATGAGCAAGGGGGAACAACGCATCCTTATCATTCCGCCTGATCTGGGTTATGGCTCACGTGGTGCCGGTGGTGTGATTCCTGCCAACGCGACTCTCGTGTTCGATGTCGAGTTGGTGGATTTCTAAAACGACTGTTACAATCAACGGTTCTAAAAGCGCGGCTTCGGCCGCGCTTTTTTTGTGGGGAAGGAGCGTCATTCAATGCGGCGGCGACCGCGCGAATGGAAACAGAGGTAGGAAGGGTTCTGGTGGCCGACCGGCGTCTTCTCGGTAGCGTTTGAATTTCTCCGAAACGAGCCTTGCTCCCGCTCGCCGCCACCAAGGGTGGGTTCGGAGAGAATCGAATATTCTTATCGAACGGTGACCGTTTGACCTGTTGACGTGCTCAGTTGAGTTCCCGCTTCGTCGTGGGGCTTGCGGATGTAGGCCAGACCTACGTTTCGCTTTTCGCCCGGAAGGGTCGCGCTGGAGGTGATCAGTCCGATGTCCTTGCCGTCGTGGGTGAGGGCGGTTCCGGTGGGGACGGTTTCGTCCATCTCCAACCGGACCAGGCGACGTTTCACCTCGGCAAAGGTGTGAAGACGATTGAGGACTTCCTGGCCGATGTAACAACCTTTCTTGTAGCTGATCGCGCGATTTTCCACGCCGGTTTCGGGAGCGAGATTCTTTTCGCTCATGTCTTGGCCACAACGGGGAATGCCTGCTTCGATACGCGCGATTTCAAGAGCCTCCCAACCGGCAGGACAGCCGCCTACTTCCTGAACGGCTCGCGCGAGTTTGTCCGCGATAGCCGGCAGTGATGCGTCCTCGACAAATAGATCGAAGCCGGCAGTGCCGACGCGTGCGTGGTTCGCAATGAAGAGAGTGCCAAGAGTTGGATCTTCCGTCCGGGTGATAGCAAGTGCAGTGCCGGGCGGGTGAGTCTCGATGCCGAGTTTGCTGAGCGCTTCGCCGGCTTTCGGGCCCTGGAGACTGAGCAATCCAAACTGGGGTTGCACATCGCAGATTTCCACGTCATCGGCGACGAGGAACTTTTCAAGGCGTTCGGTAACAAATCCAGACTGCCCGGGTTCGAGATCCAGGAGGAGTTCATCCCCGAGGTTGAACACGTTCATGTCGGCCTGGACTTTGCCCTTATTCGTCACCAGTAGAGCGTAGCAACCGGCACCGGACTGGAGGGCCTTGATATCGTTGGTCACCTGGCCGTGAAGAAATTTGCTCCGATCGTTGCCCAGCAGACACAGTCGCCCGCGCGGGCTGAGATCCAACAGCGCGGCGGTCTGGGTGAGCGCCCGGTACTCCAGAGCCAACTTTCCGTACCCCGCGACGATCTCTTCCCCGTTCAGTTCGAGGAAGGATGCGCCGAGGTTTTGGTGCAACTCCCTCATTGTTTCAAAACCTGAAACGCAAAGCCTTTGAGATACTCTGTCTCTTGAATCGCGGGAATGATCGGGTGATCCGGGGATTGGGCATAGGTTGCCACGCGGCGCAGGGCGCGACGCGTGTCGAACGCGGCGTCCATGATGACGTCATGAAAAAGTTGGGCATCGACGTGGTGGGAACAGCAGAACGTTGCCAACAGACCACCGGGTTTGAGCATTTTCATTGCCCGAACGTGGATCTCTTTGTAGCCGCGCAAGGCATCGCCCACCGAGGCGCGATTGCGGGTGAACGAGGGCGGATCGAGGATGATGCAATCGTAGAGTTCAGCGTCCTTTACTTTGGACTGTTCTTTGAACCAGTCGAAGACATTGCACTCATCAAATTTGCAATTCTTATCCAGGTCATTGGCGGCGGCGTTCTTTCTGGCGACCGCGAGTACGTCCCCGCTCTGATCCAATCCCAGCACGGTCTTGGCACCGGCCCGGGCTGCGTGCAGTGCGAAACCACCGTGAAAGGTGAAACAGTCCAGGACATTGGCGTCAGGATAGGTCGCGATCAAATCCGCGACGGCCTGATAGTTCACCTGCTGATCGAGATAGGCACCGGTTTTGTGCCCACCGAGCAGATCGATTTCGAAACTGAGCCCGTTCAGTTCTACGGTGACCGGTCCGTCCAAGGTTCCTTCGAGGACGCCATTGGCATCTTCTAGGCCCTCAAACTTTCGGGCACCCATGTCGTTCCGCTCGACAATGGTCGAGGGGTTCAGTAGGTCCTTGATGACCGCCAGAATGTCGTCCTTGCGGATGTCCATTCCCAGTGAAGATGTCTGGAGCACCACGGAGTCGCCATACTTGTCGATGATCAGTCCGCTGAGGAAATCGCTTTCCGAGTTTACCACCCGGAAGGCCTGGGCATTCGGCATGACCCGTTTGCGGTGGGCGAGCGCCGCTTCAATCCGCTGATGAAAAAAGGCCCGGTCGATCGGGCGTCGTTCCCGACCGAGGAGGCGGATCTGGATCTTGGATTTCGAGTTGTAGAAGCCGATGCCAAGAAAACGGTTGCGATGATCCTTCGCCTGAACGACGTCGCCGTCATTCGCCTCCCGGGTGAGTCGATCCACGTTCCGGGCGTGAACCCAAGGGTGCCCGGCGGCAATACGTTCAGTTTCGCCGCGTTTGAGAATGACATTGCAAGGTTCTGACATGGTAAGGGTAGTCGGATTCTCCGACAAACCGCGGAGAATGCGTTTGTGTGGAGGGCTTTAGAAGTCAAAAGCGAAGAAATCGTAGTCAGGGAACTAGGTCCAACTCGAACAAGGGCTCGATGGTGGTGAAATGAGCGGAATTCATAGGTTCCCAGTCTGAAACTCATTTGCATGGAGGTGGGAACTGTGGAAGGCTTCTTCTCGATTGGCGCGTGTGATCGCGCCGAAATCGTGAATCCCACAGCGTAATGCCAGCCAAGAAAGCTAAAAAAACGTCCGAGAAGATCAAGGAAACGTTCATTCTCAGTGCACCCACAGCCGGAAGCGTCAAACTCGCCGGTGATTTCACCGATTGGGAAGGTGCCGCGCGCACGATGCGCAAACTGAAGAACGGCAACTGGAAAACCACTGTCAGCCTGGAACCCTCCGACTACGAATACCGTTTTATGGTTGATGGTGAATGGGTCGATGATCCCGCCTGCCAGCAAACCCGCGCCAACGGGTTTGGCACGGAAAACTGCGTGCGGCGGGTTAAATTCTAAGCGATCGGGTCACCCGATTTCTCCGGCGTAAACGTTCATTCTGCCTTCGCGCAGGAAGCCTACGAGCGTCTGATTGTTCTCTCTCGCGAAATCCACGGCGAGATTTGAAGGAGCTGAAACTGCGGCAACGACCGGGATTCCGGCGGCCAATGTCTTCTGCATGATTTCAAATGAAGCCCGGCCGCTGATGAGCAGAATGCACGCAGGGTAGGGGAAGTTCCCACCGAGGAATCCGTGACCGATCACCTTGTCGACGGCGTTGTGCCGGCCAACGTCCTCGCGTACCACGATCAGTTCGCCGTCAGCATCGAAGAGTGCGGCCGCGTGCAGGCCACCCGTGCTGCTGAACACTTTCTGGGCCTCCCTGAGTTTGTCCGGCAGAGACGCGATCAGCTCGGCGCTTGGTTTGACGGTCTTCTCGACCGCGGGGAACTGCTGTCGGATCGCGTCAATTGTTGCCTTGCCGCAAAGACCGCAGCTGGATGAGGCGAAGACATGTCGGGTCAGTTTTTTAAGATCCAGCTCAACCTTGGGGGAAAGGTACACGTTCACTACGTTGCCGGTATCCGCCGCCTCGCCGATGGTGCAGTGATTGATGGCGAGCACGTCTGAAAAACTCTCGATGACGCCCTCGGTGCACAGGAAGCCAGCCGCCAGTTCGTAGTCGTGCCCAGGTGTTCGCATGGTCACGGCGATAGCCTGACCTCGCACGCGGATCTCGAGCGGCTCCTCCACCACCAGCGAATCTTCAACCTGCTCGCGTTTGCCATCGCGAATGCGTTGGATCTGCAGAGATTGTGTGGCGGGGTGTTCGTCCATGATCAGAACCAGTTGTAGTTGAAACTGATGCTGATACGTTCGGCTCGGCTTGGATTCGCGGCGACCTCGTGGCGCAACCAGCTGTCGAAGAGAACGAGTTTTCCGGCCTCGGCGGGATATTCCACAAACTGCCGGTTCTCCAGCCGGGCGTCCGGTTTCCGAGGTGGCGCCGCCATCATACGATCCAAGCGAGGGTCTTCGAACTTGATCTGCGAGCAACCCTTCGGCGTCTTCACGTAGTAGGTGCCACTCAGGGTGGAGTTGGGGTGGAGGTGCAGTCCATGCCCGGTGTGTTCGGGCATGACGTTGACCCAACAGTCGGTCATCACCAGTGCGCGTTCCTCAAGGTCGTAATCGAGATCCTTGGCGAAGGCCTTCACATGTCGATCCAGCTTCCGTTCCAACTCCATGAACGTGGATGAAAACTGATGAAGCTTGTCCATACTCCCATAGGAAGTGTATCCGCCTCGATAGTTCTTCCGGGACCAGCGTTGCCCTTCGACGTCGTAGTCCCGGATCTGGGATGTTTCCTTGATCAACTCGCGGTTAAAAGCCTTGGCTCCGGTCCGCTGAAGGTCAGCGCGATAAATGTAGGTTGGAAAAAGCGCCTGGGTCCGCATCGCACGTAGGATAACCACGTTCGTGTGCGAGCGTCAGGAAAAAGGGCGTATGGGCCGTTCCACGTGTTCGGGAATGGCGGGCTCATCCCGGACACGCTCGCGGGACTACAGTCGACCACCGGCTCCCCCTTGTGCGAAACCATTGGCGTTATCCGGTTTCACGCTCCGTAAGAGGTGCCCACTCTCCAACAGATAAACTGAGTTGCCGGGCCAGTATTCGGCCTTCCAGTAATGAACCACCTGACCTTCCATATCGCAGAGGAACGTTGTTCCGATGGGTAGCGGCGCGATGAGATTGAAACCCGCGAATACTTTGGCGGCATTGTGCCTAATCAGACCGGTCTTCGATCCTCTGCCAGCCGGTGGGCCTGGCGGTTGAGCTTTGGCTGAAGAGGCAGTGAACGCCCCGATTCAGAATGTGAGAATGGTCAGAGTCATGGCTGCGGATTGGAGAACATCGACTCCGTTCAATCCCGCTCAACGGGTGGGTCCGTCGATCACCGCGCTATCCTGAAATCCGATCCGTGTGGCTTTTGCTTGGAGCTTCGTTCCCGCCGGCAGAGACACCGGTTTGGTGTAGAGCTGCCACGAGCTGTTGCTCATGTTGTTCAGCTTGTAGGAGATCGAGGCACCGGGAGTTTTTGAGGAGATGGCTAGTTTCTTGCCGACGGCTTTGATCACGGGGGGCGCGGTGGCCGCATAGCGGTGATCGGGGCGCATAAGTTCCATCATGACGGGCTCGGGCATCATTCCTTTGTCGCCGATTCTGTCCTGCCATCTTTCGGTGGCTGAACGCATGCGGCGAACGATGGACTGATATTCTTTGCGATTGGCGAGGTTCACGGTTTCGTGCGGGTCATAGATGATGTCGTAGAGTTCCTCCGCGGGTTTGGTTGGGCTGAAGAAGCGGGCCTGCTTTTCGTCGAGTTTCCCTTCCGCGTTCAGTCGGCGAAGAGCGACGAGGGTGGGCATCATGTCCATGTAGTCGATGTGCTGGGCGTAGGTGCGCCGGGTTTCGTAGTTGCGAATGTATTTGAAGCGGTCGTCGCGCGCGGCCCGCATGCATTCGAAGGCCTCGTCCATGCGATCGCGATGGTAGTGGAGCATCTTCGGTGCGGGCTGTTTTTTCGGGCCGACCAATACCCGGCCATGCATGTAGCCCTTCGGCTGCACTCCGGCGATGGCGAGGGTGGTGGGGGTAAGGTCCTCGGTGTTGACCAGTTCATTGTTCACGCCGGGTTTCAAGACGCCGGGCCAACGGATGATGAATGGAATGTGAACACCGGAATCGTAAATCCAACGTTTGCCGCGCGGCAGCCCGCGACCGTGATCGCTCCAGAAGATGACGATGGTGTTTTCGGCCAGACCGTCGTCTTCCAGCCGCTGAAGCACCTCACCTGCCTGGCGATCCATTTCCGAGATGACGTTCGCGTAGCGGGCCCAGTCCTTCCGGGCTTCGGGGGTGTTGGGATGGATCGGGGGGAGAAACGCGCCCGCTTTTTCGGGATCGTGGCGCTGTTCGGGTTTCAGTTTTGCCAACAAGGCTGCGTGGGTCTTGTCGCCGTGGCGGATCTGGCTCTCGTGGCAGACCGTAATGTTGATGACGCTGAAGAACGGCTGGCCGGGTTTGCGGTCGCGCCAATCGTTGTGTTTGTTCCCCACCCGGTCCCAGGCGCTCAGCGGGTCTTCGAACTGATAGTCAGTCTTGGATTTGTTGGAGGTGAAATAGCCGGCGGCGCGCAGATATTCGCTGAAGGCCTTTACGTTCGGAGGAGTGACGATCCGGGAGCGCATGTGCTGTGAACCGATCGATATGGGATACATCCCGGTGATGATTCCGGACCGCACCACGGCGCAGACACCGGCGGGCGTGAAGGCTTGCGTGTAGCGAACCCCTTGCCGGGCAAGGCGATCGACGTTTGGTGTTGAAGCGTATTTGTCCCCGTAACAACCGAGATTCGGGCTGATATCTTCCACACTGATCCAGAGAATATTCGGTTGTTTTGCCGCTTCCGATTTGGACCGGGCAGCGGGACCTGATTTCTTTGGACCTGCGCCCCACGAGCGCGGTGGACCGCCACCGGTCGGGCGCTGGTGATTTTGCAGCGTGAAATCATTCTTCACAAATCGAAGGGCGTTCTTGGCGGCTCCGCGTACATGGTAGTCCTTGTGTTTGGCATACGTCTTTTCGAGTTCTGGAATTGCCTTGCTGGCTGCTGTGCCAATGCGCCCCAGGAAGTCGGCCGCGCTGGCAGCTGTCCCGCGTTCCGGGGTATGGAGACCCGCGATGAGAATTTCCAGGTTGCCCTTGGGACTGTCGGTTCGGGAAAGGGCGTAGGCCGTGGCCATGCGGACTGAGAATAGTTCGTCGCCGCGATTTTTGCGCAACTGGGCATTGGCTGTCGCTCCGGCCTTGTCGAGATCGCCCAAGTGACTGGCGGCCCAATAGCGGATGGACGGATCCTGGTGGGCAAGCATGGTCGTCAATTGCGGAATGGCGGCCTCCCCGAAGATGGCCATCGTTCTGGCCGCCCGCAGCCGTCGGGTCTGATTCTTGGATTCGAGATCTTTGGCCCAACTGCTGGAAGCGCGTCCGGCGACCTGTTTGGGAACGGCTGAAGTGGCGATGCTGGCCGACCCGGCGAGGGCGAATGCCAGAACTGATTTGAGCAAAAAGGATTTCATGTGTTGCGAGAGGGACTCACATAGCCAATTTCAGTTCCCGTCTCAATTCGAAAAGATGAGTGGCAAAAGCCGATTTCCCATACATCTTCGGTTCGTTCCGGCATATGGCAGATCCATTGATGAAATCAGTCGTTGATTCGATTGGACACACTCCGCTCGTGGATCTCTCACGCTTTGTGGCCAACCGGGGCTTGTCGGGGCGAATCTTCGCCAAGTTGGATTACCTCAATCCGGGCTTCTCCAAGAAAGATCGGGTTGCCCGGCAGCTCATCTTGGATGCGGAGGCGGACGGCAGTTTGTCTCCGGGGCAGACCGTGGTCGAGTTGACGAGTGGCAACACGGGCACGGGCCTTGCGATTGTCTGCGGAGTGAGGGGCTATCCGTTTGTTGCTGTCATGTCGCGCGGACAATCCACCGAACGGGCGCGCATGATGCGAGCCCTGGGAGCGGAGGTCGTGTTGGTGGATCAGTTGCCGGAATCCCATCCGGGTCAGGTCTCCGGTGGCGATCTTGACCTGGTGCGTACGGAGACGGAGCGAATTGTGCGGGAACGAAATGCGTTTCGCGCGGATCAGTTCGAATTGGAGGGAAGTGTCCGGGCTCATTACCTGAACACCGGGCCAGAAATCCTGGATCAGTGTTCAGGAGCAATCGACGCCTTCTGCGACCTGGTGGGAAGCGGGGGCACATTCGCCGGCTGTGCCAAGGCATTCAAAAAATCAGATCCATCAATTCGATGCTTTGTCGTTGAACCGAGCGGAGCGGCTGCCATTGCGGGAGAGGAAGTGAAATTGCCGAATCATCGGATTCAAGGCGGCGGCTACTCGATAGCTGATCTGCCACTCTTGGATCGCGATCAGATCGATGGCTTCCTTCAGGTCAGTGACGCACAGGCAATGGAAACCGCGCGATGTCTGGCACGCGAAGAAGGGATCTTTGCCGGATTCTCATCCGGGGCAAATGTGGCAGCAGCAGTTCAACTTCTAGGCAGGGAACTCGCCGGAAAAACAATCGCTGTTATGATCTGCGATTCGGGTTTGAAATACCTGAGCACGGATCTGTGGGAGTGAGTTGTGAAGAACTCTGAAATTCAGCGAACGGCGATCACAGGCGCAGCTCTATCACGTTTAATCCCTCGACCCGTCGAAACTCGCGCGCATTTGCCGTTACGAGCGCGTGACCATAGGCGATCGTCGTCGCCGCGATCCACGAATCATGCGTGCCGATTGGTTCGCCTTTCGCTAGCAATTCAGCGACCAGTCGGCTGTGTTCTCGTGCTACCCGCAGATCGATTGAAATGACACTGAACTGATCGAGGATGGCATCGACGTAGGCCTGTCGTCGTTGGCGGATTTTGTCATCCACAGCCCGTCGAACTCCCATGAGTAACTCGCTGGCGGTGATCACCGAGATCAGCGCGTCGGAATTTTGATACTCGCTCGGAATCTGCGAGAGGAGTTCGGAAAGGCGGCCTGTCTCTCGTGATCGCTCTGCCGCTATGAACAGATTCGAATCCAGAATCAGTGCCACGAATCGGTCACCGGTTCATTGTTCGCATCTCGCGTGGCTGCAATATCGCTTTCGAAGGACGCCAGATCATCCGCTGGCAACGCGGGAAAGCCAGAGAAAGTACGCTCCAGATCGCTGATGCGTATTCCTGTCGGAACCGGGGAGAGTGTCGCCACGGGTTTGCCATTTCGCATGATGACAAATTCTTCGCGTCGATAAGTCGCTCGATTGATGAAATCTGAGAGCCCGCGAGCCAATTCAGTGACTGTAACTTCACTCATGATGGTGAATACAATAATCAGTTAATCAGATAATCGCAAATACCATTGAGGCCTCATCGAACTCGGACTCAGCGATTACCGGGATTCGCGGATGTTCTTGATACCCCGGGCTTCGGTCACAGTCTCCAGCCT
>JBLFYM010000125.1:0-17539 GCA_047608975.1 Limisphaerales bacterium
GTTCGCTCGCATCCCATTTGATGCGTTGCGGTGTTGGCCGACCTCGGTCCAGGAGGTTTTCTGTGACCGCTGGCACGGTCGCCCGATGATGAGGGGTTTCATGTCGGTGGCGGGGGAAGGCGCGCTTTAGACGGCCGATGAGCACCATCTCTTTGCGGTTAATTTTCTGGTGCAATCCAGATCACTTCGCCTGCTCGTTCGCCTGGCGGAATGATTCGACGTGGTAGCTGAACCAGACGGGGCGCAGCAGGTTGATCATCTCGGTGCGGCGATGGCCGAGATTTTCCAGTTCGATGTAGGTGTGATCGATCTTCAGATCGACGAGGTGTTGATGGAAATCACGGACGGTCGGCAGATGCCCGCCGTCCTTGGTGCCACACGCAATCTGGATGCGCAGGCCGTTCACGATCTTGCCGCGATTATTTTTGGCGAGCAGGAAGGCGTCGTTGTCGACGTAGTTTTGTTTATCCGGGCCCAGGAAGCCCTTCAGATATTCCTTCCAGTTCTCAGCATCGTAGTTTTCGGACGTGCGCGGAACATTGCCGGCCTGGCAGAAGAGCGAACAGAACAGCTCGGGATACTTCATCGCCAGTCGCGTCGAACCGCGTCCGCCCATCGAGAACCCTTCGATGGCCCGTCCCCGACGCTCCGCGATGGTGCGACAGGTCTGGTCGATATGCGGGATGAATTCCCGGATGAACATCGTTTCGATCGGAAATTTCCCGTCATGCGAATCCTTGTAGAAGGTGCTACGCCCGCCGTTCGGCAGCACCATGATCATCGGCGGCCACGTTCCGGCCAAGATGCCTTCATGCAGAACACCGATGTCGAACAGTCCGGTGAATTCATTCCCGCCGTTGCCATGTAGGTTGTAGATCACCGGATAGCACGTAATTGAGTCCTTGTCATAGCCGGGCGGAAGATAGACACAGTAGCCGACTTCCTGGCCGGCGGCGTTGCTGGGGAACGTGAGATGTTTCGTGTTTGGCGGCAGGGTCTTGTCCGCCGGCAAGGTGTTCACCCACGTGATTGATGGGCCGGTTGGTTTCTTCATTTTCTTGCCGGCAGCATTGGTCGCCAAATTGGCGAGAACGAGCATCACGGCCAGCAGTAGTCGGAAAAGAAAGCGGTTTCGCATGGGCAATTCCTAGGCTGTATCCGCCGAAGAGAGAATCGAAAAGTGGCTTTTCCCGGCGCGGGGATGCCGTAGTATGAAAACTCGTTCCGAGCATGCAGATCCACATCCATCGCAATGGTCAAGACTTCGGACCTTACTCGCCTGAGGAAATGAACCGCTATCTCGCCGAGGGATCCATGTCGCCCCGGGACATGGCATTTCACAAAGGCTTGGCGGACTGGACTCCCTTGGCGGAGATCGAGGGGATCATCGTTCCTGGAGCCGAAGAGCGACCGCCTCCGGCTGCGCCAGCGAACCGGAGCCGTAAGAAACTCTTTGCCGGGGCAGGAGTCGGCATATTGGTTACGGCGATCGGGACGTTTTGTTTTTTGAAGTTCAGCGGTGGCCATGCTGGTGGCGATCTGCGCGCGAGTCTGGCCGGCGACGGAGGGGCGTCAGAAAATCTTTCCTTTGATGCGGATGACGCCGGTTTCAAGGCCACGGTTGAGCCGTTCGTAAAAGTGCATTGCGTGCGCTGCCACGGTCAGGAGAAGGAGAAGGCGGATTTCCGCGTGGATCGTGATCTGACGACCGACTTTCTCGATCCGGCCACCAAGGAGAAATGGGGCGAGGTCGTCGACGTCTTGAACAGCCACGAGATGCCGCCGGAGGAGGAGCCGCAACCGCCGACGGAGGAGGTCGCGAAGGTCGTCGACTGGATCACAAAACAGATGGTCTCGGCTGAACTCGTGCGGCGGGACGGTGCGATCGTATTACGGCGCCTGAACCGGACGGAATACCAGAACACCATCCGTGATCTGACCGGCGTTGATTACGACGTTTCCGCATTTCCACAGGATCCGGCAGCGGGTGGCTTCGACAACAATTCGAAGTCCCTAACCATTTCCCCGCTGCATCTGGAACTGTTCATCGATATGGCCCGGGAAATCCTCGACCGGGCCTTGGTGGCAGGAGCACAACCGGACAAAATCAAGTGGCGCTTCCAACCGGAAGAAGGTGACGGCGACCGTCACCGAATCCAGCTCGGCAAGCAGCGGCCGATTGTGCATGGCGCCAAGAACCGCAAGGAAGGTGACTTCACCGTGATGCATCACGACTCTTGGGATCTGGTTCCGGATGCGCGGGACTTCCGGGTCTTCAACGAAGGCGAGTATGCCATCCGCGTCCGGGTCGGCGGCCGCGTGCCGAATCGGGCGGCGGTTGTTTCCGGAGCGCGCACGGCCCTGGAGGGGCGAATCAAGGACCGCGAGAAGAAGAACCCACAGGATGCCGCCAATCGCCGCAAGCGGTTCCCGGGAGATCTGAAGCATTTCGAAACGGACCGGATGTACGACTACGGACCGCCGCGCCTGCGCCTGCTCGTCAATCTGGGTGGCCATCCCAAGACGGTGGCCGACTGGGATGTGGACGCCCCGAAGGCCGCGCCAAAGGTCTACGAATTCCGGACGCGCTTCTCGACCCAGAAGGCCGGGATCAAGGTGCGATACGCCTACAGCATTCCGTCGGTGCTGGAAAATTTCTGGTGCCAGACAGGTGAGACCTTTGCCCGACCCGAAGCGTGGCTGGATTGGTTCGAACTCGAGGGGCCGCTCTATGAATCCTGGCCGCCCCCCAGCCACCGCCAGATTCTTCACGAATCTCCGCTGGCGAATTCAGACGAGCGAACCTACGCCCGCGAAGTGCTGGCCAAGTTTATGCGTCGAGCCTGTCGACGTCCGGTCAGCGATGCCGAGGTCGACGAGAAGATGAAACTTTACGATGGCGTACGCGGCGACAAGGCGTCGTTCGTCGAAGCCATCAAGATTCCACTGATCGGTGTGCTGGCTTCACCCGGCTTTCTCTATCTTGCCGAACCCGGCGCCGGCCAGGACGGCAAGCCGCGTATTCTCACCAGTCACGAGGTGGCGAACCGGCTCTCCTACTTTCTCTGGTCCACCATGCCGGATGACACACTGTCCACCTTGGCGGACGACGATAAACTGCTCGATCGCGGCGGGTTGCTGAACCAGGTCGATCGAATGCTGAAGGACGAACGAGCGGCCGCCCTGACCAAAAACTTCGCCGGTCAATGGCTCGGTCTGCGGGAAGTCGGGGCCAACCCACCCGCGAAGGATCTGTATCCGAAATACGATCGGCATCTCGAAACCTCGGCGGTCGCGGAATCGGAGAACCTGTTCGCGGAAATCCTGCACCACGATCTGAGTGCCCTGAATTTCATCAAGTCCGATTTTGCCATCCTCAACGAGCGCCTCGCCCGCTTCTACAACGTGCCCGGCGTGAAGGGCGACGAATTCCGCCGCGTCAGTCTGCCCGCCAATTCCAAACGCGGCGGCGTGATGACCCATGCCTCGATCCTGAGCATTACCTCCAATGGCACCCGCACCTCCCCGGTGAGCCGGGGAGTGTGGCTGCTCAAAAACATCCTCGGCACTGATCCCGGATTGCCCGTTGCCAACGCGGGTGATCTTTCGCCGAAAGTGCCGGGCATCGACAAGGCCACCGTCCGCCAGCGCCTGGAAATTCACCGTGAACTTCCGCAATGCGCGCGCTGCCACGACAAGATCGATCCGCTCGGATTTGCGCTGGAGAATTACAATGCCTCCGGCGAGTGGCGGGAGCAGGAAGGCTTCGGCTACAAAGGCCGCGTTCAGTCAAATGATCCGAAGATCAATGCCGCCTCCCAGCTCCCTGATGGCACCGAGGTGGACGGCATCGGAAGCCTGCAGGACGCCCTGGTGAAGCACGAAGATCTGTTCCTCAAATGCATTACCGGGAAGATGCTCACCTACGCGATCGGCCGTGAACTCGGGGTCGCCGACGCCCCCTTCGTCGCTGAAGCCGTCATGAAGATGAAGGAAAACAATCACACCCTTCGTTCATTGATCCACTACATCGCCACCAGTAAACCGTTTCTGACTAAGTGACGAAAATCTCCAAGCCTCAAAATCCAAGCTGCCCAGAAGCCTCAAACTTCAAGCGGCAATCGAATGCGCCTGGCCAGTTGGGACTGGAATCCGAATTAAAGATTGAGGCTTGGACCTTCCCTGGAGTTTGAAAATTGGAATTCCTAGTCCGCCCGCAAGCTTATGAACTTGAACCTGAAAACCCCTCTGCCCCGCCGCCATGTCCTGCGCGGTCTGGGCGTCAGCCTCGCTCTTCCTTTGCTCGACGCCATGGTTCCGATGGCTCTAGGTGCGCCATCCAAGTTCAAACCGCTGGCCAAGTCACCGAGCGTCCAGCCGCGGGTCATCTTCTGTTACATCCCGAACGGCGTGAACATCGCGGAATGGCTGCCGCAGGACAGCGGCAGGAACTACACGCTCTCGAAATCGCTTTCCGTGCTGAAGGATCACCGCAACGACTTCACCGTCCTGTCAGGACTCGGACATCCCAACTGCACCGGCGGCCATAGTGGCGCAGACACCTGGCTGACCGGTGCCGATCTTAAATCCGTTCCTGGATCGGACTACGCCAACTCGGTTTCGATTGATCAAATCATCTCGGAAAAACACGGCCAGAACACTCGCTTCACGTCCCTGCAATTGGCCGACGGTTCGGGCACCGGTTCAGCCGGCCACAGTCACACCCTGAGCTTTGGCCGTAGCGGCACTCCCCTGCCGGCTGAGAATTCCCCGCAACGCCTCTTCAACCGATTGTTTGTTCCGGAAAGCGCCGGTGATCGCGCAGCGACGCTGAGGCGCTATGCCGAAAAGAAGTCCATCTTGGACAGCATTCTGGGAGACGCCAAAAAGCTGCACCGGCAACTCGGCAAAGCCGATCAGGCGAAGCTCGACGAATACCTCGGCTCCGTCCGCGAAACCGAACTGCGCGTTCAACGCCTCGAAGACTGGGTCGATGTACCAAAACCGAAGGTCGACCACCGCAATCTCCAGCTGACAAGCCAGCCCGGGAACGGACATGACCGCGGGATGTGGGTCGACGTAATGCTGGAGATTTCCTATCTGGCGTTCCTCACCGACACCACCCGGGTGATCTCCTATGAATGGTCCCGCGAAGCGGGCGGCTTCGGTGGCGGCGGTGAGGGGCACCATCAGTTCTCCCATCACGGCGGAGACGCGGCCATGCTCACCAGTCTCGCCAAGATCGACCGCTTCCATCTGGGACGTCTTCACCGTTTGCTGAACTTCCTCAAGTCCACGAGCGAAGCCGACGGCAACATGCTGGACCGAACCATGGTCCTCTTCGGCTCGGGCATGAATTCGGGAAGCGGCGGCGGTCATTCACCGAAGAACCTTCCCCTTCTCATTGCCGGCGGCCACAAACTCGGATTGAAACACGGCCAACATCTCGCCCACGACGAAAAGGATCACCCACCCCTCGCCAACGTCCATCTGACCATGGCGCAAGCCATGGGTGTGGAGACTGATACCTTCAGCGACAGCAAAAGCACCCTCACCGGTTTGATCTGATCTCCAACCTGATTCGAATTGATCGGCCCGCTGCAGATACGCGATCGCAAAGAATGAAAACGGGGCTTTGACAGTTCAGTGACTGAAAAGCTCCAAGAAAACTCCCGGCGCCAAAATCAGGCCACCATGAAGCTTCGAACTCCAATCTTCAGTTGGAAGCCACGGGCTCCAGCCAGCCGCATTGAAAACGCGGTGCTCCCAGGGGATCTACGGCGGGATTTCAGATTGGCGCTTCTTGATTGGAGATTGCGGATTGAGGTTTGAAGTTTTACTCGCGGTCAGCCCTTGGTTATACGATGCGTTCCTTCCCACCGTAAGTGTCGAAGAACTATGAAAACTCTCATCCATCCCCTCCGGCAGCCTCGCATTCACCGAGTCACAAGTTACCTCGTCGTCAGTCTGCTGGCATTCATCGCGACCGCGCCGGCCGAGGAAACGTCCGCGAAGAATGAAATCACCCTGCCCGTGCGCGTCTTCCGCATGAAGTCGGACGTCTCGGAGAAGATCAATTGCCGCCTGTCGGATCAGGACATCAAGGCGCTCTTTGAGATCGTGAACGAGAACTGGGCCCAGGCAGACATCCTCTGGCAGGTGGAATCGCTGCGCGACTTACCGGTGGCTTCTTCCCTGGCAAAGGAATTTGATACGGGAGTGAAAGGCGGTGTCAAAAACGCGCCGCTCAAAACACTGACAAAAACCTATCGCCAGGAAGATCTGCTGAATCCCGGCTTCAACGTGTTTATCGTTGAAAGCTTGGGGAAGGGATTGGGCGGCGTTTTCCGTCCCGTTCCCTTTGGCGATGTGATCTATGCGCGCGTCAGTCCGCGCGGGATGCCGGTGCCCGCCATCCTGGCGCACGAACTCGGACATTCGCTCGGACTTCCTCACACGGTCTTCGAGAAGAACAATAATCTCATGATGGGATCCAGCCCCGGCCGCGTCCCGGCCCGGGTCAAACCCCTGACCGCCTCCCAGATCAAACTCGCTCGTGCCCAGGCCGCGACCGGCAAACCCTTCAAGCCGACCCGCCGCACCGCTCCCGCCGCACCGGACAAACTGTTCGCGCTGCTCGACGTCGATGGCGACGGCAAGATGACCGTGGCGGAGAACCAGGAGCCACATCGTGCCTTCGTTCAGGATACCTTGCGCAAAGCCAGCCGTGCTCCTGATCAATCGTTGAGCCGGGACGAATACGATTTGATGAAGCTCAGCCAGACGCGGACGAAACGCTCCGGCGACAAAGGAAAGCGCGCTGCGCCCCCGATCAGTCAGCTCTTCAAGCAGTTTGATCAGGACCAGGACAAACGCCTCACGAGCGCCGAACTCCCCGCCGGACTTCGGTCGCGGGTGGTCAGGTGGGACACGGACAAGGATGGTTTTGTGACCGCAGAAGAACTCCACGCCTATCGCAAACGATTCGGCATCAACGCGGAAGGTTTTCGTAAGTGATGAGCCCCCGAACCACTCCGTTGTTCTAACCGAACGGCACACACCCACCACTTCACTCCATATGAAATTCATTACCGTAAACGACTTGCAGTCCCGAACAATCCGACTCATCGATGTGCGCCTGAGTGCCGAATTTGAGGCCGCGCACATTGCGGACGCCACGAATAATTGTGTCTTCGAAGTCGCCTTTACAGATCGCATGACCGAGATGGTTCCGGACAAGAATGAACCGATTTGCGTCGACGGCCTTGACGAGACCAGCCACGAGTCACGGATGGCAGCGGACAAATTGCAACGGGCCGGATACACGAATGTGCATGATTTCCGAGGCGGCCTGACGAACTGGGAACAGGCCGGCAATTCAGTCGTCGGCAGCGGCCAGTCGGCGCCCCCGCTGGCCAAACCGGACGACGGCGAGCGAGCCATCGATACGGAGGAAAGTCTGATTGAATGGACCGGTCGGAATCTCGGCAACAAACACTGGGGAACCCTGCGGAAGTGTCCCCGGATCTACTCCATCGTCACCCAGACCGGGGATGACCATCCCATATTGCCGTCGATCTGTTCGATGCGGAGGTAGTAGCGGTTGTCGCCTTTGAGGGGTTTCGGATCCGTCCATTCGCCGGAGAAATCGAGTTTTGGCGGAAAGACTTGGTAGTCCTTTTCATTGCGAACAACGGTGACCTGCTTGATGGCTGCGGTGCCGGAGATCTTGAACGTCAATCTGGGGTTGGTCTGAGATTTGATGACGGTGCCCATGGGGCTGCCGTTGACGGTGAATTCGATGAAGATCTTGTCGGTGGCGGCGACGGTGCGACGGGCGTTGAATCCTTCGATGATCCCTTCGCGGGTGAGTTCCTTCACGTAGACGCCGCCGAAGGAGACGTGGGTGGAGATGTGATCGGAGCTGGCGAAGACGCCGAGTTTGAAGCCGTTGTGCAGGGCGCGTTGGTAGACGCCTTTGTTGTAGGCCGGGCCGTTCTTGGTTTCGAAGTTGGTGATCGGTTCCGGCGGCATGGGGAAGCCTTTCACGCCGCGCCGGTGGGGGGTGTAGGGTTCCGTCTTGGTCATACCAACAGTGGGCTGCGGGGCTCCGATACCTTCGTAGCTGACGCGGGCGCCTTGGAAAATCTCGACGATATTTTCGACCTGGTTGTCGATGGACTTGTAGCGATCCCAATCGGTGCCCATGGAGGTCGCGCCGGTGTGGCTGATGACGGAGACGGGTTTGCCGTATTGACGGAGGACGTTCCAGAGTTCGGGTGGGTTGATCTCCAGTTGGCCGGGCTTCGTAGGGTAGAGGCTGTGCCAGGGTGAATTCTCGTAGAGCTTGCGCTTGATGTAGACGATCGGGCCGCCGCGTTGAGGAAAGACAACGTTGCGATGTCCCCACGGAAAACGCTGTTCGCGTTCGTAGGCGTAGAGGGAATGGAAGCGACCGTAGGAGTGGAAGACATCGACGAGCTTCTGGGTCTGCCACCATTCGTAGGGATCGTAGGGTTTGCCGACGTCGGTGTGATCGGAGGTGCCAAGGAAATCCAAGGCGGCCATGTCGTACGCGTAACGGTAGTGCTCAACGATGCAGCCGTCGAAGCCGGTGCGGCAGTTGGAGAAATCGGTGTGGCGATGAAGATCCCCCCAGAGGAGCGTGTATTCCTCGCCGTCGATCGTCCACTTGTTGTGATCGTCGCGATGGCGCGGGGCGGTTTCGGGGTTGAGATATTCCTCCGGCTCTTTGAGAAATCGGATCGAGCTTTTGGCGCGGGGATCGTTCTTCAGTTTGGTGGGTTCGAGTTTGCCAAGGTAGACGCCGGAGACACCACAGAGTTTGTTGATGCGCCGGTCACTCGGCCAACCAACGAACGCTTCGTGTTTGCTGTTTCGGAAGACGGATACGCGACGGTCCTGTCCGAACGTGCTCTGCGGAACAACGAATGGTTGGGACCATTCTTCGTTCTTCGGATTAAAGCGAAGCAAGGCGACTCTCCAGCGAGTGCGGGTGAAGTAGCGGTAGGCAATCAACGGAACGCCGGCAGGCGTCAGGCCGACGGTGGGCAGATTCAGGTTGCTGGCGTTCTTCGGCAGGGGTTGGCCTTCGCCGGTCACTTTGAATTCGGTAAACTTCTGGGTGCCGGCATCGAAGCGGCCCAGGACGATTCGTTTCGCCGCATTCAGGCCATCGGTCGGAAGATGGCTGCGGGAGTCCTTGCCCCAACGTTTGCGTCCGCGCTCGGCGGTGATCCACAGCCCGGTCCTATCAGCATCGCTGCACATCGATACGCGGCCTTCGTATTCAGGGCTCTCGGTAAGCTGATGTTCGGCAACAGTTCCCTTTGGAGAGACATGGGCAATGAACAGGTTGAACTCGCCTCCGCGTGATGAATCGAAGGCGACCCAAGCTCCATCCGTTTTCGTGAAGGCGATCCGGGGTTCCCAATTGCCGCCGACGGGTCGGCTGACGGAAAACTCCTGCGACCACTTGCCGGTCTGGGGATCAATCCACTTGCAGAACACATCCGCCTGCCCGCGACGAAGCGATTGCCACGTGACCCAGACGCGCCCTTTGCCGTCGACCCCGCAGTCAGCAAAGGTCTCACTGCCGGTGGAGGAGGCGATCACTTCAGGATCGCCGACCGGTTTGCCTTCCCGGATCCGGCTGCCGTAAAGATTTATGAGCCCCTGTTGACCCGCCTGTCCCCAGAAGCACCAAAGGTTGCCATTCTTGTCGGCGGTGAGAGTGGGATTGTGAATCACACCGGGCCGACCAACCGTTGAGACCACCGAGATCGATCCCCCCTCCGGTGATCCAATCCGGAGGTGGTCGGTTTCGCCGTCGAACTCGACGAACGCAGTCCAGATTCGATCCTTTGAGTCGACGGCAAAGGCGGGAAAATCCTGCTGTACCTTCGAGTCAGCGATGGACCACTGTTGGCTGAACGGAGTGGCTGGCTTACGCGGGGCAGCCTTCTTCTTCGGGGCGGCGACAACGGGAGAGGACAGCATCGTGATCAGGACAAGCAGAGCCAAACGCAGAATGGTCATACGCAGGTTATAGGGCAGACGCCCGGACTCATCCACGATCAATGTGGTGCTCCGAATACGGGCCGCCAGTACAACGACCTGAATCGATCACGCTGGATACGGTTTCCCGGTTCGACTATTACCGTGGGACTAGCGGGAAAGACGCTTGATTTGAGCGGCGGTGAGTTGGCCGTCATGGAGTTGCAGATCCTTCATGCGGCCGTTGAAGTAGTCGTGTTCGCCGAAACCGATCTTGAGTGAAGTGTTTGGTGCGAGGTCGAATTGCCGGGGATTGCAGTCACGTTCGGAAACCATTTTGCCATCAAGGTAAAGCTGCAGGGATTGCTCACCCCGAACCGCAGCGACGTGATGCCAACCGGAGGAAAGTGCGTGATCGTGAGAGACCGCCTTGCCGGCTTCGAGGGAGAGCACGTGACCGGATGGCAGCGTGCCGCAAAAGAGTTGTCCATCGAAGACCGCCATCGACCAGGCGCGGCGATACTTCACGTTGGGCGTCCGGTCGAGTTGACCGGTGTTTGTCCATTGGCTGTTTCCGTCGTAGCGATAGACGTCCGCCATCGGCAACGTGCCCGCGTAGAACATGCCGTTGTAGACGGACAAGGCCATGACTTCTTTCTCCTGTCCCAACCGGCCGCGATGGATCCAGCTCTGCGGACCATCGTATTCGAACACGGAACCGGTGGGCCAGGTGCCAACGTGGAGTTTCCCCTGATAACTGATCATCGAATAGACCTGGGTGGTGTCCGTGACCGGACCGAGGCTGTACCAGTTCGTGCCGCCATCGTACCGATAGAATTCTCCGGCGTCGTAGCTGAGACCGTAGAGATTGCCATTGTGGACACCGAGGTGGGTGACGCGATTGCCCGGACAGCCGCAATCGGTCCATTTGCCGATGCCGTCGAATCGATACATGCCACGGTGGCGGGGTTTGTCACGCCATGATCCGGTGGTACCCGTGCCGGCGTAAAGTTTACCCTGATAGACGGCCAGTCCGCTGACGCTCCGGACGTCGCCAATCTTACCGCAATCAGTCCAATTGGTGCCGCCTTCATAACGGTAAACGTGTCCGCCATCGTTTTCATTGGGCGACAAGGGCAGGGAAGAGCCGCCGCCACTGTAACGTTCCGAGCCGACGTAAAGTTTGCCATCGAAGACCGCTACCGACTTCAGCGCATTGGCGGGACTGGGTGAACCGCAATCGACCCAGTTCGTCCCACCGGCATATCGATAGAGATGACCGCGATCGTTGGGTCCCGGTTCCCAAGTGGTGGCGTAAAGATCGCCGGCGAAGACGACCAGGGAATTGATCAACTGATTATTCCCCGGGCGACCACGCTCGATCCATTTGTCACCGCCGATTTCCGCGTCGACACCAAAGAAGAGATTGCGCCAATTCGACTGGGCGCAGGTGATGCCGGAATAGTTCAGCAGACCGAGGTTGAACCCCGTGCGAGTCGCCGGATCGAAGCAGCTCAGAATATCACCGAGGGAATCTTCGAGATTCTTTTCCGTGTGGATCCAAGCGGAGATCGTAAACGGCTTGTTCCCCAATTCCGGTTTCTTCGACGCGGGAACCTCCAGCCAGGCATCGAGCCCGTTGAACCTGGCTGCCTCGCGGTCCTCAAATTCCACCGGACCGTGATTGATCGCATGAAACCCGTTCCCGGATGAGTCTTTGCCGTTGGATTGAAGTTTCCAGTGCGCGAGCAGTTTGGGCGCGGCATGAGACGTGAACGCCGTCAAGCCGACCAGCAGGAATGTAATCACCCGGAGAGTTTTCATCCCGCGAACCTTAGATTCTTAACCTGCCAGAGCAAGTCAGCGAGCTATCGAGTTTGCAGTGCGGGCCGGTAGCGGAATGCGCGAATGCGCCGTGAGAAAGAAGTCTTTGAACACGGTCGGTGGAAATGGTTGAGGACTGGGGCGAGCCTGTCCCAGATTCTTGAACAAATTGCGCTTACGAAATTCTTACGAAATTCTTACGAATTCCGCTACTGGGGGGCTATGGAAGTCGCGTGTTTGGCGCCACGGCGTTCTTCGGATATGTGCCATTGAAGACGAGCATCTGTTCGTAAGTCTCGTGGGTGACGAAGGATTCATCGACCAGGCCGTCTTTGCCGAGAACGCGTTTCAGATCCAGCTTCAGGTGCTTGGCCAGGAAGGGGTAGGCGGCCCTGCGTTTGGAATCGCCGTAGTCGTGGCCTTCGTCTTTGAAGTGGGCGTTGGCGACTTTGTTATCAGCGCCGTAGAGACCGTAGATGTGCTTGATGTAGGGGAACTCGACGTTCGGGGTGTTCTGGGTCCAGTCCTTGCCGTTGGAGATGACGAGTTGGGGGCGCGGGGCGGCAAGGGCGGCGACTTCGGCGTTGTTGCTCTTGTGGTTGGCGCTCCAATGAATAGGCATGGCGCTCTCGCAGACGCAGCCGCCGAAGAAGTGGGCGGAGACCTGGCAGACGGGAACGGAAACGGCGACGCGTTCGTCGATGGCGGCGAGGATGAAGGTCTGGGTGCCACCGCCGGAACAGCCGGTCATGCCGATGCGCTTGGGATCGACGTTCGGGAAGGTGAGCAAGAAGTCAAGTGCGCGGGTGCTGTTCCAAGTTTGCAGGCGAATGATTTCGGGAACCTTGTTGTGAACCCAGCCGACCTCTTTCGAATCGCCGTAACCCATCATGTCGTATTGGAAAACCACGGCGCCCATCTTGGCCAGAACGGCGCAACGGATTTGGCGGGATTCCTTGAAGCGGCCGCCGTGTCCGTGCGGACACAGGATGCCGGCGAGTTTGCCTTTGAACTTCGACTTGGTGGGGCGATAGAGGGAACCGGTGACGTAAAAACCGGGAGAGCTTTCGATGGCGACGTTTTCAATCTGGTAACCTTCGTAGACGCGTTTCTTGGTGTAACGGGGATTAAGTGGAGTGCGCTTGGGGAAGGTGGTGAGTTTGGCTCCGGCGAGAATGCCAGCTTTGACGCGGGCTTTGCGTTTTTCCCAGGCAGCGAGGTCTTTGGCCTCGTTTTTGAAGCCGGCTAATTCGGCAGCAGCGGCTTCGGCTTTCTGGGCGTAGCCACGACGTAGCTGCATGCCGACATGGCCGAGGCGCTTCACCTTGATGTTCTTCCAACGGCACTTGGCGCCGTTGGGCCAGCTTTTGCCGCCGTGCACCTGAACGGCGATGCGGCCTTCCTCGCCGAGGAGTTCGGCGACCTTGCGCTGGTTGTATTTGGAATGCTCAAACGTGTTGCCGTCGAATTCGCTGACCTTCACGCCATTGAGCCAGGTCGTGATTTTCGCGGGATTGCCGATCACGCGGACGCGGGCGGTGTTCCATTCACCGACCTTCCAGGCCTTGACCCAGGCGTCTCCGCCGATGGAGTAGCCTTGGCCTTCAACGGCGTCAGCACGGGTATCCGTTTTCAGCCCGGTGAGTTTCTTGTCCTGATCGTAAATGCCGTTGATATCGTAGGGACGATTGTTGAACGCGCCGGAACCTTCGCCGTAGATGTGGCCGACGTTTCCCCGGTCGTGGTAATCGACCATCATCTGGAAACACTGTCCCTTGTCGTTGCCGCGCAGAAAAAGTCCGCTGCAGACGCCCCAGTCGGGTTTCAGGTCGATGAGCAGCTCGAAGTTCCCGAACTTCTCGTCGGTCAAAAGGATGCCGCCATTGCCACTTCCGGGAGGATCCTGTTCGCCGGTGATCGCGCCATCCTCGACGTACCAGCGACCACCCGTGCCGTGTCCGATCTTGGCCGGGTTCTTGTGCCAGCCCTTGAGAGACTTGCCGTCAAAGATGGAGGCGAATCCGTTGTCGGCCGAATGGGCGACGAACGTGGACAGGCCCAGCGCGAGCGCGATTGTGAATCGGGTCATTCTCTGATCGTTGAGGCAACGACCTGGTTTGGCCAGTGGAATTGCAAAACGAAATTCTTACGACTTCTGCTACCCAAGATTGCAGCGCAACTGCCCCGCAATCACCAACCCACCTTTGCATTATCCACCGCTTGGCGGAGACGGTTGTTCAGGATAGCTTCGCCGTGTTGAAAGCTTCTCTGACAATTTTGTGCCTGTTGGTTCTCGTCGCAGTCCCGGGAAATGCCGCTGACTCGTCGTTGGTTGCCCGTTGGAATTTTGACGGGAAAGATTCGATTGAGCTGGTTTCACATGGGGGGCTGAAGATGGGTGAAATCGGACCGGCCGCCCCGGAGTTTCCCAATTTCCCCAAGGACAACCAGGCGATCCGTTTGGATGGAAATGGGGCGCGGCTGATGTTGGCGGATACGGGGAAGGATAGTCGTTTCAAATTCCGCAAGAATGATCCAATCACTTTGGAGGCGTGGGTGAAACTGGAGGGACGTAAATCGGGTTCGCCCATGTATGTCATCGGCAAGGGACGGACCGGTGATCCGGTATTCAACAAGGACAATCAAAACTGGTCACTGCGGGTGACCTATGGCCGGAGTGTGGCGCAATTGAGTTTCCTGTTTGCGTCGGTACCGGGTGGTGGCTCCCCAGCCTGGCACCGGTGGAATTCGAATACCGGATTTGTTGACGATGGGGGCTGGCATCACATCGCGGTGGCCTACCGCTTTGGACAGCCAAAAACCATGCGGGGTTGGATTGATGGCAAACCGACCGGTGGACGTTGGGACATGGGCGGTGAGGCCGGCGTCACGCCGGTGGTCGACAATGACGCGATCTGGATCGGTTCGGCGCAGAAGGGAACCACGGGCAACAGTTTCAGGGGATGGCTGGATGCGGTCGCCGTGCATCGGGCGATCCTGGCTGACAAGACCATGGCGGCACGATTCAAGCGCGTGGGTGGACCGCGAGTGGTGACGCCAAAACCGCAACCCAAACTCGCCCGGGAAGTGATGCCAGAGGTGGACAAGGTGCCCGCTGAGCGCGTGTTGCTGACCTTGGCCGAAGGATTCCCCACGGAGGCGCGTTGGCAAAATGAAGGCGAAGCGGATGCAAAAGAGATCATGCGCTGGGTTGGAGATGAATTCGTTTTGCCACGCATTCCCTTGCGCCACGACGAGTGGGGTATCCGGCAGGGTTGGAAAGTTCCGCTCCTTGTTCGGATGGCGGCAGACCTGCAATTGCCCGCCGGCAAGCAGCGCATTCTGTTGCGGGCCCGGGCATTGGGACGCCTGTGGATTGACGGTCAATTGGTGGCCCGAACGAAGGCGGTCACGAAGCAACCACCGAACGGAGAGGAACCGGTGACTCCGGTTCGAAAGCCACCGCTGCCCGGGCTTCGCCTCGCCGGATATCATCAACAGGAAGTATTCGCTGACGTGACGATCCCTGCCGGCAAAACGTCACGGGTGATTCTGGAACTGGTGGTGGGCGGCGCGAAACTGCGACCGGAAACCGGGGAGTTCGGCGTGGCGATCCAGTCGACTGACGGCAAATCCTATTCAATTCTCAGGACGGGCGGGCGGGCGCTCTTGCCACTGACAGACGAGGCGATTGAACCGGTCCTGGCTGACATTGAGAAATCGCTGGTTGAATTCGACGATATAAATCGTCGGCAGGCGGCGGACAGTCGGAAGGATTTTTGGACGCGCCGACACGCTGCGGGCAAGCAATGGGTTCGAGCCAATCCCGGGCCCTCCGTTCCGAAGATCAAAGGGGTTGCCCATCCGATCGACGCATTCGTGCGGGCAAAGATCGATCGGGCATTGGCGGCGAGCGCCGGCACGGATCGAAAGCAGGCCGAAGAATTTCACGGAAAGATTCTGCCGCTGCTACGGGAGAACTGCTTCCGTTGTCATGGCGAGAAGGAGAAAGGGGGATTGAAGCTGAATTCCCGCGAACGTCTGCTGGACGCGGTTGTCCCCGGTGCTCCACTGAAGAGCGAGCTGATCGCTCGCCTGCGAAGCCACGACGAAGATGAACGCATGCCGCCGACGGGTGATCCGTTGACGAAGAACCAGATTGCATTGTTGGAAGACTGGATCGAACGGGGAGCGGGGTGGCCCAGTCCGCTGGTTGAAGCGGCGGAGATTGCCGAACGGCCATTGATCGGTGACGCCGCGTTTTTGCGTCGGGTGTATTTGGATACGGTGGGCGTTCCGCCTTCATTGTCTGAAGCCACCATGTTTCTTGCGGACACCCGTAGGGACAAACGTGAGCGTTTGATCACACATCTGTTGAAAGATGAACGGGGAGCGGACAATTGGGTTGGCTATTGGCAGGATATGCTGGCGGAGAATCCCGCGCTGCTAAATCAATCCCAAGGATCCACCGGACCGTTTCGCTGGTTTCTTCATGACTCGCTCCGGGACAACAAAGCGCTGGATCGAATGGTGACTGAGTTGATTCTGTTGCGCGGAGGAAAATATGAAGGTGGTAGTGCCGGGTTCGGCATGGCGGCGGAGAACGACGCTCCGTTCGCGGCCAAAGGCCATATCGTTGCGTCCGCCTTCCTGGGGATCGAACTGCAATGCGCGCGTTGTCACGATTCGCCGTATCACAGCACGACGCAGCGTGATCTCTATTCCTTGGCGGCGATGTTCCAACGCAAACCGGCGGGTGCACCGAAGACCAGCCAGGTCCCGGCGGGATTCTTCGAAAACCGCGAGCGGAAGGCCTTGATTAAGGTGACGCTCAAGCCCGGTGAACAGGTACCGCCGAAGTGGCGCTTCGCCAAGCTGACCGGCATGGCTGATGGGGACGCGGTGGATCGATTGATGGAGAATCCGAAGGACTCCCGCGAACGCTTGGCAGCGTTGATCACGGCTCCCGGAAATCGGCGGTTCGCCCGGGTGGTGATCAATCGGATTTGGAAACGGCTCATGGGGGCCGCGTTCGTTGAACCCATCCACGATTGGGAAGGCCGGCAGGCGAGCCATCCCGAGTTGCTCGATTGGCTGGCTCACGAGTTTGTCGCCAACGGTTTTGACGCCAACGCAATCATCCGCCTGATTCTAAATTCGAATGCTTATCAGCGACAGGCGGTTGAGGGGAATCTGGACGCGTCGCCTCAGCTACGTTTCTTCAGCGGGCCCGAGCGCCGCCGGCTGAGTGCCGAACAGATTGTCGACTCGCTGTATACGGCGACCGGGAATCGACTCGATATCGGCGAACTGACTTTCGTCCACGATGGCAAACGTCCGCTCAGCAATCGGCAAACCTTGGGCTTTCCCCGGCGGGCCTGGATGCTGGCGGATCTGAACAACGAACGGGATCGCCCGAGTCTGTCACTGCCCAAGGCGCGGGCAATCACGGATGTCTTGGAGGCATTCGGCTGGAAGGGAGCCCGGCAACAGCCCATTGCGGAACGCGATTCAGATCCAAACGTGATTCAACCCGGTATCCTCGCGAATGGAACCTTGGTGACGACGCTGTCCCGGGCGGCGAACGGAAGTGAATTGGCCGAATTGGCGGTCAGTGCGAATTCGCCCGATGAACTGGTTGAAGCGATGTTTGTAAGAGTGCTTTCGCGACAACCCACGGCAACAGAGAAGCAGCAGT
>JBLFYM010000126.1:0-17350 GCA_047608975.1 Limisphaerales bacterium
CATTGATCGATATGAGCCCCATCGCGATCGAACCCGATTTCACCCGTCGCTATCTGGAGGAAGCCAATCGTGAAGAACTCGTCAAAAAGATCCACACCGCCTTTGACCGTGTATCGTGGGAACGCGATTTTGTCTTGTGCGAAGGCAGCGGCCACGCGGGCGTCGGTTCAGTGTTCGATATGTCGAACGCGCAGATCGCCAAGGAACTGAAATCCAAAGTGGTTCTGGTAACCCGCGGCGGGATCGGAAAACCGATCGACGAGGTGGTGTTAAACAAGGCGCTATTCGATGCCCATGGCGTTGAAGTCATTGGAGTCATCGTCAACAAGGTGCGCCCCGAGAAACTGGACTTTATTGAGAGCCTCACGCGCAAAGGCTTGAAGCGACAGGGCTTGGATCTGCTCGGCGTGCTGCCTCACCTTCCGATGCTGACGAAACCTTCCATGCGCGCCCTGCAGACCGAGCTCGGTGCGGAACTGGTCAATACCGATCACGGGCTGGACAATCTAGTTGACGACGTGGTGCTTGGCGCAATGGGTGCCAACAACGCGGTAAAGTACTTTCAGGAAGGCATGTTGCTCATCACACCAAGCGACCGCGAGGACATCATCTATGCCGCTGCGGCCGCGCAGGATTCGGAAGAGAACCATCTCGCAGGACTCATTCTCACCGGCAATATCGAACCCAGCCTCACTGTCCGTCGCGTTATCAATCGCCTTCCGTTCCCCGTCCTGCTCGCCCACCAGAACAGCTACCACACCGCCTCCAAAGTCCATGACACCATCGTCAAGACCCAGCCGGGCGATACGCGAAAAATCGAACTCATCCGGGATCTCATCGCCCGCCACGTCGATGTGGAACGCATCGTGAACTCACTGAACTGAAAATGGCTCTCCCCTTCCCCATCAATCCCACGCTGGAATCCCTCCCTGTCTACCAACCGGGTCGCCCGATCGAGGAAGTGGCTCGTGAACTGGGACTGGAGTTCGATGCCGTCATCAAACTCGCTTCCAACGAAAACCCGCTCGGTCCGTCCCCAAAAGCCGTCGCCGCCATGGCACGCGCAATCCGGCAGGCCCACGTCTATCCGGATGGCAACGCCTTTTACCTGAAGCAGTCCCTTGCCAAGCATCTCGGGATTGAGACAGCCAACCTCGTCCTGGGAAACGGCTCCAATGAGATCATCGAGTTCATTGGGCACGCCATCATGGGTCCCGGTGTCGAGATCGTGGTATCCGATTACTGTTTTGCGATTTATCCAATCATGGCGAAGATGCTCGGTGCCAACGTCATCACCGTGCCGGCGAAGAACTTCGGGCACGACCTGCCCGCCATGCGCGCCGCGATCACGCCACAGACGCGGGCAGTATTCGTCGCCAATCCAAACAATCCGACCGGCACGCTTGCACCACGGGGAGACGTCATTGAACTGGCCAATGAAATTCCCGATGACGTCCTCTTGGTGATGGATGAAGCCTACGTCGAATTCCTCACCCTGCCGGTCGATTTTCTGCCCCTCATCCGCCGCGGCGATCATCCGAATCTCGTCCTCATGCGTACTTTTTCGAAGATATACGGACTGGCCGGACTTCGGATCGGATACGGGATCGGCGATCCGGATTTTATTTCTGCGCTCGAGAAGATTCGCCAGCCCTTCAACGCAAACCTGATCGCCCAAGCCGGCGCGCTGGCCGCGCTCAGTGATGAGGAACACCTGCAACAAACGCGGGCGAACAACGAAGCCGGAGTTCAGTTCTTCCAGACAAATTTCAGGAAGATGAATCTCGAATACATCCCGTCGTTCGCCAACTTCGTCGTGGTCAAAGTCGGAGATGGCGGTGGGGTGTTCCAAAAGCTTCAGGCCCAGGGAATCATCACCCGCCCCATGGCCGGATACAAAATGCCGGAGTGGATTCGCGTTTCTGTCGGTACGCCCGAAGAAAATACGCGCTTCCTCACCGCTTTGAAATCTGTCCTCGAATAGTTTGGGGATTGGGCTACGGGTTCGCCGAACGCTACTCGCCGGGGACGATCTGAATCGTCTGCCCGCCCTCGTCGATGGATTGCATCGCCCCCAAGGCCATGCGCGTTGCCTCCATGCCGTGCCAGCCATTGACCGGAGATTCCCCTCCCCGAGCAAAGGCTGCAATGTCTTGGATAAGTTTTCGATCCGCGCCGAAGTGGGAACTATCAAAGGCTTCCGCTTTGCATTGGATCACCTCGTGACGACGTTCACCATAATCGGTCACCAGATCGATCTCTCCGCGGAGCCGCGTCAGAATCATACGGCCTTTGGTCCCCACCAATTCCAAGGTCTCCTCGTCCTCTGCTTGCGGGCCGTAGATTGTGTAGAAAATCGAGGCTACGATCCCGTTGTCGTATTGGTAGTGAATCGACGCGTGGTCGAATATGTCCGCCCCCTCTTTGTAGACACAGTTGTCCTTCCGCTTCTGCGGATCGGTTTCGTTCTCGAAACTGGCATCCACCGCACCCCGGGTCTGATCCTGGGTATCGGGTCTGATCTGACTCGCCCGATAAGGGCAGACCTCATCGTCGCAAACCGAACAGAACTCCGCGGTGTTTTCGCGCACCTCGAAATGGTTCCGTCCGCCGAAGGCGTTCGTCTGCAGACAACGACCACCGGCAAACCAATTGAACACATCAGTGTAGTGGGAGCCTTTGTCATTCAACGCGCCACCACTGACGGCACGGGTCCGATGCCAGGTTTGAAAGTAAAACGAGTATGGCAGGACCGCCCGGATCAGCATCATCTTCAGATCTCCGATCACGCCGCTTTCCAGTTGCTCGTGAAGATCCAGCCAAGGTTTTTCGAACCGCCGGGTGAATCCCATGATCATTGGATTCGCTGCGGCGCGCTCCGCTTCACGGATCGCGACCGCGTCTTCCAAGGTGTGGGCGATCGGCTTGTCGAGATAGACCTTCTTCCCCGAACGAATCGCCGGGATCGCCGCCTCGCGATGAGCGGCCGTGGGCGTGGTGATCACAATCAGGTCCACATTGTCGTCATTGATCAGGTCCAGCGGATCGCGATAGAACGTAGGGTTGAACGGGGCATTTCCCGCTGCTTTGGCAACTGCGTTCACATCTTCCAGGGCAATCTGCATGCGGCTCTCCGTCCGGTTACAGAACGCCGTGATGCTCAGATTCAGTTCACCGCTCTGCTCCGCGATCTGGCGTCCCAAACAGGTAATGCCGCGACCACCTGTTCCAATGATACCCACTCGGATCGTGTCAGAATTCATGACACAGGTGTAAACGGGAATTCGAAAGAACGGAAGCGCGCGGCCAGTCAAATCCGAACACCCAAAATCATGAATTGGAGGTTGGAATGTGCGCCGCGCAGTTCATCGTTCCCCACCATGAACCGCGTCTACCCGCAACTGTGCACGATGATGTTTCTGCAATTTGGAATCTACGGTTTGTGGTTGCCCATCGCCGGCCGGTTTCTGACCGCGGATCCCGCCACTGAAGGCGGACTGGGTTTTACCGAAGGCCAGATGGGGGCGATCGTCGGCATTGCCGCTTCCGTCGGGGCGCTCTGCTCCCCGTTCATCGTGCAATTCGCTGACCGGCGGGTGGCGGCGCAGAAGTTCCTCGGGGTGCTGATGGTCATCGGCGGGTTGTTCAAACTGGCGGTGTATCCTCAGTCCGGGTTCATGGCGTGGCTGGTTCTCTCAGTTTCCTTCACGCTGATGTTCATGCCCGCCGCCGCAATCTGCAACGCGCTGGCCATGCGCCATCTGCCGGAACCAGATCGGCAGTTCCCCGGAGTCCGCCTCTGGACGGCGGTTGCCTGGGTATTGGTGGGTTGGACCTTCTCGCTGCTCATGTTGAAGACGAACGTGCAACCGAGTTGGCTCCCACCGTTTTTCACCGGGGACAACGTGCCGCGAATCGGCGCCGCGATGAAGCAGTCCGTATTGTGGTCCGGCGTTCTGGCCGTGGGTTATGGTTTCTGGGCCTTCTTTTTTCTGCCCAGCTCACCGCCTATCGCTTCATCGGACAGCAAGCCCGCGCTCATGAAGGCGCTCGGACTTTTGAAAACGCGCTCATTCGCCGTGATGCTCGGAGTGACCCTGATCATCAGTCCGATGAACACGCTCTACTTCATGCAATGCGCGAAGTTCCTGACCAAGGCGGGGCTGGATCAGGCCTATCTACTGCCCGCAATGGCACTCGGTCAGTTCTGTGAAATCCTGATGTACGTGGTGCTGGGACGAATGTTACCCAAGCTGGGATTCCGAACGGTAATCACAATCGGCCTGGCCGCCTGGGCGCTACGGTTCTTCGTGTTTGGAACCGTGAATCTGCCGCTCTGGCTGTTGGTCTCAGCGCAAGGGATCCATGGGATCTGCTACGCGTTCTTTGTGAGCACCTGCTTCATCTACTGCAATAAGATCGCCCCCCCTGACATACGCAACTCGGCGCAATCGGTCTTCAATTTCATCTGGTATGGCATCGGCCCGATTCTCGCCGTCCTGCTGAACGCCTTTCTCGCCGGTCAATTCAGTCAATCAGGCAAGACCCTGGAACTGGCTGAATTCCGCCCTTACTGGTACACGCTCGGCTGCGCAACGCTGGTCGGATTAATACTCTTCGCGCTGTTCTTCCGGGAGGAAAAATGTAACGAGGCAGCTGCTGAGTAGCAGTTCAGGGAAGACTGAACTCAAAGTTGCGGGAATTCTTGCGGAAACTTCTTCTGCAATCGAACGCGGTGCCCGGGAAGTTCAGCAGCCCGCCAGCCCGGCCAATCAAAGGTGCGATCGAGTACTCCGCCTTTCGGGTCACGCAATTGCAACTGCACGGCGACGAGGCCTTCACACACAAATGGATGCTGCGTGCAACCAAGCATCTGATGAAGCCTTGCGTCCACCTCCGGACTACTCGCTTCGCCACAGTCAGGATCAGATTCGGCTGAGTAGCGCAGCTTTAACACCGGTCCATTTTCGAGTTTGAAACGCAGCGGAACAATCTCGTCGAGCCAACCGAAGCGCGTTTCTCCGATGAACGATTCCAGCAATGCGGCCAGGTCTGCGGACTGGAACTCTGATTGGGACTCTTCCCCGGAAAAAGTCGTCGAAAGGAACTCTTTCATCCCGGATTGTCCCAGGCCCGGAATGCCCAGATCCGGTGAAACCACGCTCACCAGATTGATGCGCGCCTTCAACACCGCAAATGCCTCGCCCGCCTCAGGCGGATCGAAACCGTTCTCGATCGCCGCCCGGAACCCTTCACGCCACTCGTCATCCATAGACCTCAAGCGACGCCACGGCCCCATCGCGAATCTCGACTGCTACTTCGAACGGACGACAGCACACCTCGCAGTCGGTGGTGAATCGTGACGAGCCGGCCGACACATCAATGGCCAGTTCCTGTTGTTGTCCGCAGTAGGGACAGAAAACGTATTCGAATTCTTGCATCGTGAATTGGCGGGCTTATGGATTTGGAATCGCTCGACGAGTGATTCGTGTTCGCCTAGTTTTCCGCGCATGGCGAAGAGTGGCAAGCAATCCGCGGAACAAGACGTGTCTTTTGAAGAGGCGATGGAAAAACTTGAATCCGTCGTAGGCTCGATGGAATCGGACGAATTACCCTTGGAAAAGCTCCTCGCCCAATACGAACTCGGAACAAAGCTCGTCGCGAAGTGTCAGGAGAAATTGGAGGCTGCTGAATTGAAGATTCGGAAGTTGGAGGATGTGACCCCTACCACAGAGGAATAGCAGGCTCCTCCTTCAAAGAGGCCTCACACCCGAAAGCCCAGACCCTCCGGCCACTGGTCCTTCGGTTCCCAACCCAATAACGCTTTGGCCGGGCCCAACTCAAATCGTTCCGTATCAAGCGGTCGACTGGTGGCGTAAAACACCTGATATTTGAGATTCTCCGGAGCGAGAACGGTCGCCGCGAAAAACCGTCCGGCATCCTCAGGGCTGAGATACACGTCTTTACCCCAGGCCTCGTCCTTCAATTCTTCGCACTGAGTCCGATCCCGCGGTAGCCACCCGAGCCGCGCCACCAAGACGCTGATTCCATACATTTCAGCATAGCTACGACCGACACTCTCGGCAAAAACCTTGGTGGAGGCATACCACGAGTAAGGAGTCACCGGATCGTCCACTTTGATCGTCCGTTCCTGTTTTTCGAGCTGCCAGTGATTCACCTGGCTCGAGCTGGCCAGGATGATCCGCTTCACCTCCGCGTCACGCGCGCACTCCATCACGGTGTGGAGACCAACAATATTGTCAGGGAGAAGATCGCGCTTGAATGGTGCGTCGTCCGGCGTTGCCGCCAAATGGATCAGGGTCGACACCCCGTGAAACGCATTGTTCAACGTTTCCAAATCCTTCAACTCACCCACGAAGGCGTTCGAAAGACCAGACGTGACACGCCGATCGAATCCCACGACTGGGATTTTCTGCGCGAGCAATTCCTTGACCACCGCCTGCCCGACGCGACCTGCTGAACCTGTAACTAGAACCATTGTTTAGTGCTTGAAGCGTTAATCTTAAAACATTCCTCACAGGGCTTCGAAAAGCCAAAAATGGCCAACACAATACCACCTTTAACGTATCGCGATCAGTAGGATCTGCGTTGAAACCAAGACCTCAAAACTAATCGCCGACGATGATATCGCAAGCTCTGAGCAGTGCTTCATGGACCAGAAGATCTGCTTCCGGGGTCACTCCCAACTGTTTGCCACTTCGGATCGCCGACGCCAGTTCCCGAAACTCGCCGACATAGCGTGAATAGGGATCGAAGTTCACGGTTTGCATACCAGCCTTGTAAGGGCCCGCCGCGTCGTTCAATTCCACGGTCATCACCGGGCGATCAAGCGGCTCGACGCGGATCGTTCCGTTCGTGCCGTAAATGTATAGGTGCCGGTAGGCCCCACCTCGCGGATGGACCACCGCGCTGCCCACGATAGCAGTAGCGTTCGGGTAGTCGAAGATCGCGATCGCGTTGTCCACGATGTGATCATTGTAGCCTCCGGAACTCTTCAGATGCGTGGTGACCTTCTCCGGGCGGCCCAACAACCGCACGACGGGATCGATGATGTGACAACCGAGTTCGAACATCGATCCACCTTGGAACGCCAATTCCGGCCGTGACTCTTTGGTCATGAGTTTGTTGATCTCGGCCTTCACCATGTAGACCTCCCCCAGCCAACCTTCCGTCGCTGCATTCAGGGCCGCGACGACACCGGGGTTGAAGCGCCACATGTATCCCATCTGCATGAGCAGCTTCTCCGACTTTGCAATTCCCAGAAGTTCACGGAATTCATCCAATGTCATCGTGGGAGGTTTTTCGATATGAAGATGCTTGCCTGCTTCGAGCGCCAACTTGCCGTGGGCATAGTGATCCGCTACGTCCGATTCGACCACGACGACCTGCGCCTGGGCGAGCAACTCCTCCTGCGTGATGGATTTGATGCCCAACTTGGCGTAGCGCGCCAGGACTTCTGGACTGGCATCCACCACGCCGACGATGTCCCAATCGGCATTCTGCTGAAGAACTTTCGCCTTCCCGAGTCCGTGGGAATGGGATCCTCCGAGGAAGCCAATCTTGATCGGGGCGGTGACACTCGCAGATTCAGCGCGCAGCAAGGGAGCGGTGGCGACAAGGGAGGCAGAGGTTTGAAGAAAATCGCGGCGCGTCATATGTTTTGGTGTTGTTTTCAGGCTGCGCTATTCAATCTAATCCAAGTTGGGCTGCGAATTCCTTCCCTGAAAGAGCTTCGGGTGCTTGAATCGCTGCATGAGCTTCGCTGACGAATACTTCGCCGCGCAACCTGAATCGATTTATGACACCCGGACTTGTGCCCCCGGCCCCAGCGGCGAACTCCCGCTGACCAGCGACCAGTTGCTGAACGAACCCAGCGGGAACATCTTTGGCTGGACGCAAAACGCGGGAATGGGCTGGCGAGCCAGTGAATTGGGCCGGAAACAGTTTGTGATTCTCAGTTCGATGGGCGGCATGCGCGCGCCGGATGGAAGTCCGATTGCCCTCGGTTACCACACCGGCCATTGGGAAATCGGCTTGCTCGTCAAGGCGGCTGCCGAGGAGTTCACCCGGCGTAAAGCGATTCCGTTCGCCGCCTATTGCTCCGATCCCTGTGATGGGCGATCGCAGGGCACGACCGCAATGTTTGATTCACTCCCCTTCCGTAATGACGCGGCCCAGGTCTTTCGCCGACAGGCACGATCATTGCCGACCCGTTCCGGAACGATGGGGATCGCCACCTGTGACAAGGGATTGCCCGCGATGCTCATGGCCTTGGCAGGACTTCGTGACGAGCCGGTCGTGGTCGTTCCTGGGGGAGTGACTCTCCCAGCGGAAGGAGCGGAAGATCTCGGGACCGTTCAAACCCTCGGCGCCCGCTATTCGCACGGGCTCATCTCGTTGGAACACGCCCAGTTGGAAGGCTGTCGCGCCTGTGGAACTCCCGGTGGGGGGTGCCAGTTCATGGGCACGGCGGCGACAGCTCAAGTGATCGGCGAGGCTTTGGGGCTATCCATCCCCCACACCGCCTTGTCGCCTTCGGGAGAACCCGTCTGGAAAGCGATGGCAGAACACTCTGCGGCTGCGTTGCTGAACATGGAAAAGGCCGGCATCACCAGCAAGGATGTCCTCACTCAGGATGCGATTCATAACTCGATGGTTCTACACGCCGCATTTGGGGGATCGACGAATCTGCTGCTCCACATTCCGGCAATTGCCCATGCCGCCGGATTACAGCGCCCCTCCGTTGAGGATTGGAACAAAGTGAACCGGGCCGTGCCGCGATTGGTGAGCGTCCTTCCCAACGGACCGGTACATCACCCCACCGTCAGGGTGTTTCTGGCCGGCGGAGTGCCCGAGGTGATGCTGCATCTGCGCGATCTGGGCCTGCTGCGGCTCGATGTGCTGACTGCCACCGGAGAAACGCTCGGTGCCAATCTGGACGCCTGGGCAAATTCCGAACGGCGCGAACGTTTCAAAGCCTTGTTGCAAGAGCGCGACAACGTCTCCCCCGATGAAGTGATCATGTCGCCCAAACTCGCGCGAGAACATGGAATGACCAGCACCGTCACGTTCCCGATCGGCAACATTGCGCCCGAGGGCAGCGTCATCAAGAGCACCGCGATTGATCCCTCGGTCGTGGACGACGACGGCGTGTATCGCAAGCAAGGCCCCGCCAAAGTCTTCTCCAGCGAAAAGGCTGGCATGGCGGCCATCAAGGCCGGCGAGATCAAACCGAACGACATCATGGTGATCGCGGGCATTGGTCCCATGGGCACCGGAATGGAAGAAACGTATCAGGTTACCAGCGCCCTCAAGCACCTGCCCTTTGGCAAAGAAGTCGCTTTGATCACTGATGCCCGATTTTCAGGGGTATCTACCGGAGCCTGCCTCGGTCACGTCGGGCCCGAGGCATTGGCAGGAGGTCCGATCGGAAAACTCCAGAATGGCGACACGATCCGTATCGAGGTCGATCGCGAAAACCTCACCGGGACAGTGAACTTTCTGGGCACACCTGACTCACCTTGCACAGCGGAGGAAGGAGCAAAACTTCTGGCCCAACGAAGCACCTCATCAGAGTTTGCACCAAACGAACATCTCCCGGCGGACACCCGCCTTTGGGCCGTGCTCCAAGCCGCAAGCGGCGGCACTTGGGGCGGTTGCGTGTTTGATGTCGATGAAATCAGCAGGAAACTCAACGCGACCTGATCCCCCGAGAGATGCTCCTCGCTTGGGATTTCGCCCCGTGATTCCAGCATCGGATAGTCTCGCAGCATTTACCGAATCAATTTCCAAACTGTGCGTCAGAGTAATGAATTGACCGACTATCCGAATTGGCTACGCTTCGCCCACTTTAACCCTTGAACAGCAACAACACTCCTATGAGCAAACAGCAAAAAACCGTTGATTCCACGCCGTCCCGACGGGAATTCATCAAGAGCACCGGAACCGCAGCTGCAGCAGTAGCCGCGACCGGAATCATAAAAACCCCCGTCTACGGCCAGAACCAGGCCCCCTCGGCGAACGTTCAGGGAGCAAACTCCCGAATCGTCCTCGCCCACATCGGTGTCGGTGGACAGGGCGGCCGACACGTCCGTCTTACCCAGCAGAATCGCGATTCCAACAAGGTGGTCTCGGCGGCCGTGTGTGACGTCTCCAAGACGCGTACGAACAACTACGTCAACTTCATCAAGAACCAGGGCAAAAACCCCAACGTCAAAGGATACGCGGACTACCGCAAGGTGCTGGAGCGTAAGGACATTGACGCCGTTTTCTGCGCCACCGTCGATCACTGGCACAAAAAGATCGCTGTTGCCGCACTCCAAGCCGGCAAGCACGTGTACTGCGAAAAGCCCATGACCCGTTACCTCGGAGAAGCCTTCGAGATCTACGACGCGGTAAAAGCCACCAAGGGACTGAAGTTCCAGGTCGGTGCCCAAGGCGGATCGGATCTCAAATGGCACAAGGCCGCGTCCATGATCCAGGACGGCGAAATCGGCAAGGCCGTCATGCTCCAGGGTTCCTACATGCGCAACACCCCGACGGGCGAATGGAACTACCCCATCCAGGCCTGGGCCAGTCCCAAGGACATCGACTGGAAACAATGGATCGCCCCGATTCATAACAAGATTCCTTACAACGCCGATCACTATTTCCGCTGGCGCAAGTATCATCCCTACTGCGCCGGTCTCCTCGGTGATCTCATGCCCCACAAGCTGCATCCCTACATGCTGGCCACCGGCAACCCGGAATTCCCGAAACGCGTCGCCTCTGTCGCCTCCATTCCGTGTAACACGGACAAAGACGCGCCCAACACCTATCCGCGTGACGTGCCGGAAATTACGCAACTGATCGCTGAATTCCCGAGTGGAACCGTGATGCACATCACCAGTTCCACCGTCAACGAAATCGGAACGCAAGAGTTGATTCGCGGCCAGGAAGCCTACCTCGAAATGGGTGGCAACAAGATCTCGCTCAAGCCGACCAAGCCATTCGCTGACGAAATCGACGAGTATACGACCGAGTCCTTTGCTCCCGAAACAGTGGAAGCACATCATGCCGATTGGTACAAATCCATTCGCACGGGCAAGGAACCTAACTGCAACATCGATCTCGCAATCCGTGTACAGACAGTCATCTCCCTCGCCGAACAGTCAGAGCGCCAGAACGTGATGTGTCTCTTCGATGAGAAGACACGAAAGATCACAACGGGGAACGGACAGGAAGTCCCGATGATGACCTACGGCACCTTCCCTAAAAAATCCTAAGCAGGATTGACTCTTCGAAACGGGTTCTGCGAAAGCGGAACCCGTTTTTTGTTTCCCCACGCAATGAACGGGACGCTCCAAAAAAAATCCAGCCACAAAGCTTGGATCAGATCGGAACCGCCCTCAATGCAGTTTGAAACTATCCAACGTCACAGTGCGCTTTTGGAGTTTGCGGATTGGAATTTATTTGGAGTTTGGAGATTGGAATTTGGAGTTTCCCCATGACCTCCCTAACCCTCGCCGGCCACGCCATGGCCACCCGCTTCGAGTTCATTCTCTATGGCACCAACGAAGCCGGCATCCGTGCCGCTGGGGAAGAGGCTATGGAAGAAATCACGCGTCTCGAAGCAGAGCTCGGCTTCTACCAGAGCGGCAGCGAGATCTATCGCCTCAATCAGCAGGCCGCCGAACAACCCGTCCGAGTATCACCGATGCTCTTTTCCCTGCTGCAACGCTGTGGCGAGTTGAATCAAGAGACCGACGGGGCCTTCGATATCACCGTCGCCCCGCTCATGAAATGTTGGGGACTCGCCGGTGGAACCGGACGATTTCCTGATCCCCAAGAGATCGCCACCGCACAGGACAAGATCGGATTCGAGCTGTTGGAATTCGATTCCGAAGAGAGCACGGTACGATTCAAGAAACCAGGTGTGCTGCTCGACCTCGGATCCATTGGCAAAGGTTTCGCCCTCGATCTAGCCGCCGAGGTCCTGATCGAATGCGGCATCGAGAGCGCCCTGCTCCATGGTGGCACGTCGACCTCCTACGCAATTGGTCATCCCCCAGAGGCCGAAGTCTGGCGCGTGGCGATCGTCAAACCCGAGTCTGGCGTCACCCTTGATACCGCCCACAGCACTCCCGAACAGGAAGAGATCCTCGCCACCGTTGAACTGCGCGACAACTCCCTTTCCGTATCAGCCGTCTGGGGCAAGTCGTTCCAACACGACGGCAAAACCTACGGACACGTCATCGATCCCCGCACCGGCCACCCAGTTCAGGGAGCGCTCCTCTCCGCAGTCGTCACCGACCGCGCCACCAATACCGACGCCCTCGCCACTGCTCTCTTGACTCTGGGCCAATCTGGACACGCCATCATCAACAAGTCCCACTCGAATCTAAAGTCTCTCGTCGCCATCCCCGAGGAATCCGCCAATTACTCGGTGATCTCGAATGGAATCTAGCCTTTCACCTTTTTGCTCTTCTTCACTTTCTTTGCCGGCGGCTTGAACCCAGTGCCAGCGTACCATTCCGAGTACAGACGCTTCATCCGTTCACATCGCTCCACCTCACGTCCCGCCAAATCGTTCAATTCACTTGGATCGGTCTTCAAATCGTAAAGTTCCCATTGCTCGGAAGGAACCTTGCGAGTCACCAGTTTCCAGCGCCCGTCCCGCACAAAGGCCTTGTTCGCAAACTCGTTGAACAACACCCGATTTGACACCGGTTCACCTTTGGTTAGCGAGTCCACCATACTGATCCCGTCGACCGCTTTGATTCGGACGCCGTCGCGGCGATTTGGATACTCGGCCTGGGCCAATTCGAGACAGGTCGGCATGAGGTCAATCAAATGCGTAATATCTCGGGAATTGATCTTTCCTTTCACCCGAATCCCTTTTGGCCAATGAGCAATAAACGGGGTCGCCACACCACCTTCATGACTCATCGTCTTCCACCAGACGAAGGGTGAACACGAGGCATTCGCCCACGAGGGGCCGTAACCTTGGAACGTCGTTTCAGGCCCTGGATTCACACCCGGTCCATAACCAACCTGGATCTTTTCTCCCTCTCGAGTCTCGGCCTTTCCCCCCAGACACCCGATCGCGTTGCCGATTCCGATATTTTCAGGTGAGCCCCCGTTGTCCGACATGAACAGGATCAACGTGTTGTCGAACGATTTCGTTTCCTTCAACGCCCTGACCACCCGTCCGATCCCCTGATCCATCCGGTCAATCATCGCGGCGTAAACCGCCATCCGTCGGGCTTCCCATTTCCGGTCCACCGCATCCCAATTTTTCGCCCCCGGATTCTGGGGACTCAACTTCGCATTGGTAGAGATAACGCCCAGTTCCTTCATTCTCGCAAACCGACGCTGACGAAGTTCATCCCACCCGATCTCATATACTCCCTCGTATTTGGCGATGTCCTCCTCAAACGCGTGCATCGGCCAATGCGGAGCCGTGTAGGCCAGATACATAAAGAACGGCTTGTCCGAAGATTTCTTCCGGTGCTCCCGAATGTTCTTCGCAGCGTCATCGCTGATTGAATCGGTAAAGTAGTAATTCTCGCCTCTTGGGGCCTGGATGGGATCAAAACCGCGCGTGAGCGTGAACGGATCAAAGAACGAAGTCGCGCCGTGAAGAATCCCATAGAACCGCTCAAATCCCCGAGCCGCCGGCGTGGTGTTCAGATCCTGGTAACGGGCCGGCGACAGATGCCACTTACCCGACATGTAGGTTCCATATCCGACATCTTTCAGCACCTCCGGAATCGTCGCACATTCCCTAGTGAGAAACTTACCCGGTGCGATCTTCTGCCAGTACTGCCCCGTGAGCAATGTAGCCCGTGTCGTCCAACACTTCGACGTGTTGTGAAACTGCGTGTAACGCACCCCATCCGCCGCCAACGAATCCAACACCGGCGTTCTGATCTCTGAGCCGTAACAACCCAGATCCGAATACCCCATGTCATCACAAAGAATGATCACGATGTTCGGCCTTGAATCTGCGTGGGCGCTGCTACCGAAAAGAAAGAGTGCAATCACTGCGACCATCAAGTTCGTGAAGGGGTTCATCCCCATAGTTTGGGCCAAACGAAACGTCCATTGCAAGACGACGAGGCATTCTCGATTGGTACCAGGCGCAGTTTGACAATTATCACCGTTCCGAAAACATCGCGGGGTGTCCAAACCATTTTTGATGAAGAACGGCCTGGCGCGTCCGGCGATTGACCGGATTGCGGCCGCGATGGTCACGGTGTTCCCTGAGTTCCAGCGGGCGCGGTTCGTGCGGGCAGCCATGAAGGAGATTGATTCGCTTGAACTGAAGGAACGTGTCACCCACATCATCCGCGCACTGGGCACCGAACTTCCTGATCATTTTCCCGATGCCGCCAAGATACTTTGTCGCATCCCGCCGATCTGGAATTTCAGTGACCCGGATGATTCGATCGCCGATTTTGCCGCCTGGCCCATCATCGACTACGTCGCGATCTACGGATTAGCCCATCCCAAGATATCGCTTCGGGCATTGAAAAATCTGACCGTCCTGTTCAGCGCGGAATTCGCGATCCGCCCCTTCCTTCTCGATCACCCTGATCGCGCCTACGGCACGCTCGAATCTTGGTGCACACATCGCGATGAACATGTCCGGCGTCTGGTTTCCGAAGGCACGCGGCCCCGACTGCCATGGGGCATTCAACTCAAACCGGCGGTCTTGGATCCCGCTCGTGGACTCTCGTTGCTTGAACATCTGAAAGACGATTCCAGCCTCTACGTTCGGCGTTCGGTCGCCAATCACCTGAACGATATCGCCAAAGATCATCCGGAAGTCTGCATCACGACCTGCCAGCGATGGTCGAAGAGCGCGAGCGATGACCGTAAATGGATTATTCGCCACGCAACCCGCACGCTGGTGAAAGCCGGCCGACCGGAAGTGTTCCCGTTGCTCGGGTTCACTGCCAATCCACTCGTCGATATCGGGAAACTCAAACTCGATCACAACTCCATCCGGATGGGCGAATCGATCGAGTTCATCACGACCTTGAAATCCACCGCCAAAAAGAGCCAGCGCATGGTGATCGACTACGCCATCCACCACCAGAAAGCGAACGGTGGGATGATCCCCAAGGTGTTCAAGCTCAAGGAGCTCACCCTCGCACCCGGAGAATCAATCACCCTCAGCAAATCACACCGCATCAAACCCATCACAACGCGCAAGTATTATGCAGGTGCGCATGCCGTCGAACTGCTCGTGAATGGTCGGCCGACAATCAAAGCCCCGTTCACGCTCCGAATCTGAATCATTTCCCTGCATTCCGCGTGCCCACACGAGAAACCCCTGATGACCTGCGAAGATAGCGACAACCGTGCTGCCGCAAAACCTCCACCCTTCCACCCAACCTCTGACAGTTGCCGCATTGGATCGGTTCGGTTAGCGTCGCCCCCGCAATGAGTTCCGAAGAACCAGACTCATCCGACCACGCTTCCGAAATGCCCGCAGGTGGCACATCCCTGACCACCTGGCTTGCCTACGCCGCGTTCGCCGGATTGACAGTGACCTTCCTGGTCGTGCTCCTAAGGCAAGACCGAGCCCCCGTCGTTCCAGCCCCGATTCAGACCGAACGTCCGGTACCGCTGCCAGGAGGCCAACCGCCGTTGCCCCCGGAACCCATTGTTGAACCCAATCAAATTGCCCGAGTTCCCCTCTCCGATACGCCTCCCTATCTGCGACTTAGCTCGGTCAAAAATTTTTGGGACAAAGATATCGAGCTGACTTTCTGGTGGGCTCCGATCGAGGAATCGATCAAGCAAGCCCGGCTCGACACCGGTGAAGAAAGCAACATCGAACGGAAGGATTACGCCGGAGCGAAGGCATGCATCGAATGCCATGAGGATAAATACAACGATTGGTATAACCACGCCCATCGACGAATGAACGCCCTGGCGGATATGGAGAATGTGCTCGGGGATTTCTCGGGGAAGGCGGGGATCGAGTATCTGGGAGGACACGGACGCTTCTTCCAAAGGGACGGCGGCTACTACATGGAACTTGAGCGCAAAGCTGACCGACACACCTATCGGGTCGTCCGCACGATCGGCTCACGTTTCTTCCAGTATTACATTGGCAAAATGATTGACTCGACCCAGCCAATATCAGTCGAGAAACGAAACACCGATCATGTCCTGCCGTTCGGATATTGGATCGACCACCAGGAATGGGTTCCGACGGTGCACGTATCGAGCAGCGACCGGAACGCCGAGCTTTCGGATGATCCCTACAACCAAGAATCGGTTGTGTCCTATGACGCAAGCTGTTCGGATTGTCACGCCACCTGGACCTACGGGGACTGGATCACCCGTTCGGGCGGCAGTCTCCGCACCAAAGCCTACTCACCCAGAACCATCGACTTCGCAATGCGTGAATATGTAAACGGGGCACATCCGGAACTGACCAAGCTTACGAAGCCATTTGAAAACTACACCCGGAAGGAAGTAATCGCGTTCGCGGATACACTCAACGACCTTTCGGCTCCAGACACGGCCGTCAATCTGGGCATCAGTTGTGAAGCCTGCCACAACGGCTGCAAAGAACACATTGCCGCCAGCACCAAGACGAAGTCCGACAAACTCCCATCGTTCTTCCCGGTCAGCCCGCTCGTACATACGGATGCCGATTCTTACGAGGAGATGCGTGGACGCAACACTCCCAACCTCACCTACGTCTGTGCGAAATGTCATACTGGCAAACGCCCACAATACGCCAACGGAACGCACACCTGGAACTCAACCGAGTTCTCCGACAGCATCGCCGGCTTTTGCTACAACATCCCCGAAGCGAAGAAACGGGGAATGGAGAATCTGACCTGCGTCCATTGTCACGATCCCCATGAGGGCATCGGCAAAAAGTGGATACCCACCCCGCAACAAAACGACCAGAAATGCATCCACTGCCATACGCAGTTTGGAAACGAAGCGGGACTCACAGCCCACACGCATCACACCGCGAACGGCGCGGGCAGCCACTGCATGAACTGCCATATGCCCAAGATCAATGAGGGCTTGCAGAATATGGTTCGGACGCATCGCATCTTCAACCCCACCGACCGGGCAATGATCGAAGCCAACCAGCCCAATGCCTGCAACCTCTGCCATCTCGATCAACCGATCGACTGGACCATCCGGCATCTCCGTGAGTGGTATGGCACGGAGCACATCTACGAAGAAACCCGACTTGCCCGCAGCTATCCGAATCGAGCCGCCCCCGTTGGAACGGGCTGGCTAAAAAGTCCGCATCAGCCCACGCGACTGACAGCGGCGAGCGCGATTGCCCAGAGTCCACAGGCACCGA
>JBLFYM010000127.1:0-17270 GCA_047608975.1 Limisphaerales bacterium
GAACCGTTGGATCAGCCGGCACGCATTCACCACTTTGGCCGACTATATCCTCTGCACCAGTGATCGCATCCGGGAACATCTGAAGCTTGAGTTCAATCTTCGCGACGAGGTGATCGAGACCCTGCCGACCGGCATCGATCCCGATCGATTTCAAGCTGCCGGCCCGAAACATGAGGCCCTTGAAAAGCTTCGCACCCAAGATCGCCGACTCGTCGGAATGGTTTCCGTACTCCGCAGCTGGAAGGGCCACGACGTCTTCATCGAAGCTGCCAAACAACTGATCGCCGCCGGAATCAACGCGGACTTCGTCATTGCCGGTGCCGGGCCGTGCGAGAAAGTGATCAAAGAATGGGTGGCTGATTCGGGGCACGCGGATCGCTTTCACCTGCTCGGTCATACGGATGAGGTGCCGGCCGTTCTCCGCTCGCTGGATGTGCTGGCCATTCCCTCGCTCAGTCACGAAGGCATTCCACAGATTGGCCTCCAGGCATTGGCCTGTGAGACGGCAGTCGTCGGGAGTTGCATTGGGGGGATTCCGGAGATCATCCGCGATGGCGAGACGGGACGGATCGTCGGGGTGGACAATGCCGAAGAGCTGGCAGCGGGACTGCGCTCCGCGCTGGAGGACGTTTCAAAGACGAAATCGATGAGCCAGGCCGGCCGAAGCATGATCGAAGCGAGCCACAGTCGGACCCATATGTTGGATCACCTTGAAGAGATTTACGCCAAACACTTGCCAGAATCCAAAGTCTGAGCAACGTGAAGCAGTTCATCCGAATCCTCATTCTGGCCCTGACATTCTTGGCCATCCCTTCCGCACCTGCGCAATCAGGGAACCGCGTCGAGACCGCCGCCATCGATCGGTTTATGACGGAGTTCATCCGGCAACACAAAGTGCCCGGAGCTTCCGTGGCGATCTCGAAAGATGGACGCCTCGTGTACGCGGGCGGATTCGGTTGGGCCAATCGCGAGCAGAAGATTTCGGTAAAGCCCGATTCGCTGTTTCGAATCGCCAGTATTTCCAAGCCCATCACCGCGGTCGCGATCATGCGGTTGGTGGAAGAAGGTGCCTTCAAACTGGATGACCGCATGGTTGATCTGTTGAAGGACTTGCCCGAGTACCGCCGTCACCCGCAGTGGGACAAACGCATGGACCGGGTGACTGTCCGGGATCTGTTGCGCCATTCCGGCGGGTGGGATCGCAGCAAGGTGTTGGATCCCATGGGGCTGACTGGACATCTCCGCGCCGCGAGCGAACTCAACATCACCCCACCCTGCACTCCGCGGGACATGATGAAGTTCATGTTTCGACGCCCGCTCCAATTCGACCCGGGAACCGAGTTTGCCTATTCGAATTTTGGCTATGTGATTCTGGGTCGCATCATCGAGGACAAGACCGGCAAGCCCTACGAACAATTCGTGCAGGAGCAACTGCTGGCACCGATCGGAGTCACTACCATGCGCATCGGAAAAATGGCGGAGCAAGACCGCGCGAAATCCGAGGTCTGGTACTACGATGTGAAAGGACGGACGGGCACAGCTCCCTACGGACCGAGTCGCGGCCAGGGGGTCGCCAGCCCTTACGCCCGGCCGATGCAGGTCATGGACGCGCACGGCGGCTGGATCGCATCCGCCGTGGATCTGGTGCGTTTCGCCTGCGCGATCGATCAAACCCGCCTGCTGAATCGAAAATCAACTGCTGCCATGTTCGCCCGCCCGCCCGGCACTTTGGGCCACTCGGCAGATGGTTCTCCCAAAGCATCGTTCTACGCCCTGGGATGGAGTGTTCGGCCCAAAACGAATGCCGTGAAAGCGCGGAGGAACACCTGGCACTCCGGCAGCATTCAAGGGACCTCAACGCTCCTTGTCCGCAGACACGATGGATTCAACTGGGCAGTACTGTTCAATTCCAGCTCCACTCCGGATAACAGCCGACTGAGCGGCTTGATCGATCCTGCCATGCACCGGCTGGTCAATGGCGTGAAGACCTGGCCAGACCAGGATTTGTTCAAGCGGAATTGATTCAACCGAGTCGCGCCGGGCTCTCAGCCACCGCGAAGCGAGCGGAGGAACGCGAGCAGATCACGCAGCTGATTCTCGGTAAGCCCCTCGTGCAGGCCGCTCGGCATGATCGAAGCCGGCACCGAGTCGAAAGATTCAATGGCCGCTGTGGGCAAACGCATGACTCGCGTGGCATTGACCTGCAGCGCAACTGCAGTCGCAGATTCCTCGACGAGAATTCCGTTCACGGCGCCGGATTTGGTACGCACTCGATAAGTTTCAAATCCGGGAACCAGGCGGGTGTCCGGTTGAACAATGGCTTCCAACAGATCCAGGCCGCCGCGAACACGGCCGATCCGGGAAAGATCGGGGCCAATGGCATTCCCCAACGCCCCCACGCGATGGCAGGACGCGCATCTGGCAACCTCACTGAAGAACACCCGCCGACCGTTGCCGGCTTCGCCCCCCTCAAGCAGATGGCTGAAACTCCGCAAACCGGCTAGGCTGGACTGATGCGCTGCCGCTACTTTGCCAATCAGGATCTGGGCCTCGACCTGAACCTTTTCCGGGAATCCCTTGAGCACTGCGGGCAGCAGCCGGGGACGGATGTTTGGCCACAGTTTCTGATTGTCCAATAGGGATTCAATCAGGTTCTGGCCAATCGTCGCATTGGTCCGCCCGCGGAACGACTCCAGCAAGATGGGCAACGTGGCGATGTCCGCCTTGGGGATGAATTCGGTGACGATACGTGAAAGATCCTTGGCCGGCAGTTTGGCCTGACTCAAAGCCCGCGCCGCTCCCAGCCGTCGGGTGGGACTGACCTGCGCGTCGGGTTCAAGTTGATCGAACAGATACCCGATCTGTTCACCCGAAAGCTCCCCCCATTTCGCCAAGAGTGTGAACGCGCGGAACCGGATGTCGTCCCGTTTGTCCACTTCGGCGGTCTGGGCGATGAAATCTTCAAAGCCGGCGAGGTTGTGTCGTTCAATCATCTCGAACGCAGCCGTACGCGTGAAATCATCTTCACTGATCAATGCCAATTTGAGCGCACCGATCCATTTGCCTGAAATCGGGCTGACCTCGGCATTCCGCATGACGTCAATCAACATCTTCCGACGATCCTCTTCGAGGCGAACGTTGGAGTAGGCATCGGCCATGAGGTCCTGCATCACCCGCGTACCGGAGAACTCCTCAAACAATTCTTTCATGGACGCGAGTTCCGCCTCATTCAGGGAATACTGAAGCAGCTTCTTATGCAAATGACCCACGATGTTCGTAATCCACTCGGGATGCCGGTTGAACACCCAGCCGGCCGCGCGTTGCATGTCCCCGTTGGAAATGTCGAAGAGCGGGAGAATATGTTCGGGGCGCAAGGGGTTCGGCGTCATCTGCTCGAACGCGATCAACGCGGCCCGGGCGCTGCCACTGGGGAGCCGCCCAATCTGGGGTGCGGTGTATTTGAACGAACTGTTCGTCATCCGGCCATACACCCGATTCAACGAATGGATGATCGCATGCTCCTCAAACCTCGGAATCTCGCGGCCGGCGGCACGGATCAGTCGACCGTTGCTCTTCACCTCGCCAATCCTTCCCAGCGCCGTGGCAATCGCGCGACGGACGGACGCATCCTTTTCGGCGGCGATCATTTCATGAAGCTGATCCAGGGCGTCAACGTCGCCGGACAATCCCGCCGACATCACCGCGGCAATCCGAACATCAACCGATCTGTCATCAAATGCCGCGCGAATCGTCTCCTGGGATTTCTTTCCTCCCGCGCGATGAATCTGCCAGAGCGCGTCGTTCCGCTCCTCCGAAGAGCGCGCCCGTGACAACTGACTGATCAAATTTCGAATCGCTCGCCGACCCCTGTTTTTCTCATCAGGCGGGACCGCCCCAATCAGGGATACCTCATAGAGTCCACCGGCAGATGAACCTATCGTGCCGCCATCAATCACCAGCAGGCTACCGGTCGGAGTCTCCACCACATCTCGCGGCTGAAATCCCCCATTTGCCGACACCAGAAAATCGGAATCGTCCGACGTGTAGGTCGCATTGGTTCGCGTCAGCTGATGTCGTTGAATGCGACCCGCTTCGGTCTGCGCACTGAACAGATGACCAACAGCGTCGACTCCGAACTGAGTTCCCTCATACCGCAACAAACCCGCCGGACTCACCGACGCCAGACTTGAAAGCGCACCCAACAGATCGCCGGTGGTTTTGAATTCCTGAACCACCGGCCCGTTGAGTCCATAAACGCCACCCTCAACAAAATGAACCAGCCCATCACGTTCGCCGTAAGCCGGCTCGGTCACGTAGGAAACCGTACCAATGACCTCTCCGGATGACGTGAAAACCAATTCACCCGGATTGGAAAATCCGCCACCAGCGATCACGGCAAGTCCCGTTCCATCCGGACGAAACCGCCACACCCGCGCCGCGCGGCCTTCAAATCCGAATCCTTCTGAAGTCTTGATTTCAAACCCCGCCCGGCCTTGGGTAAGGTAAAGCCAGCCATCGGGTCCCCTAAAAGGCCCATGCAACCTTTCGCTTCCGCGCGCGGTCCACCCCGTCAGCAAGGTCTCCTGTTTGTCAGCAATCCCGTCACGATCAGTGTCACTGAAGCGGATCAATCCGGTCGGAGTGGTTGCATAGGTGTTCGCGCCCAGCGACAGGACACCACCCAATTCCGGCAGATCCGCGGCAAAGACCAGACTGCTGTCAAAACCTCCGGTGCCGTCGGTGTCTTCCAGTATCCGAATGCGCCCACGTCGTTCGTCCGCCGTATCACCGGCAATGGACTCCGTCACGAACAGGCGTCCCAGATCGTCGAACCCAGCGAAGCCGGGGTTCGCAACCAGACCTTCCTTCACCGCGTTCTTGACGGCGTAACCGTCGGCGACGCGAAACGAGTCGACGATCTCATTCGCGCGCCCGGAACTTGCGCTGGCAAGCAACCCGGCGAGCACGACGGAGGGAAGGTGGAAATGTTTCATGCGACCTCAGGAGCGCGTCGGTTTCCAGCCCTTGCCGGGAATGAACTCGCGGGCGCCGTAGTCAGTGGTTTTGCAACCTGAAACAAGGAGGCCGGCGACGGCCACCAGCAATAGAGCCAGTCGAATCATGGGCGCAGAATAAACTGGATTGTCAGGGTCGCAAGCCTGTTGCACATTCACCGCAAGGAATCACATGTCCGACCAGTTCAAATCCCTCAAGGGTCAACTCCTGCTCGACAGCGGAAAGCTGCGGGGTTCGTGCTTCCATCGCGCGGTGGTTCTGGTGTGCCAGCACGATGAAAACGGGGCTTTCGGCCTGATAATCAATCACCCCGGCCCCACCAATCTCGGCGCCGCGATCGTGGCTGATCTCCCCGCAGGATTGGATGAGGAGATCCTCTTTCTTGGTGGGCCCGTCCAAGCCTCCGCTTTGAGCTATCTCCAAGGCGACACCTTCATCCCCGATGCCAATGTCATCCCGGGTCTGAACCTTGAACATTCGCTGGATGATCTGATCGAGGCCGGCGCATCCTTTTCCCCCACGCAAAAGGTTAAGATTTTCTCCGGATACTCAGGTTGGGCTCCCGGGCAACTTGACGACGAAATGGCCCGCGGTGCCTGGTTGCTGCATCCGGCCACCATCGAACAGGTCTTCTGTGATGACCCGGAAGAGCTTTGGCAGGTGATTCTCAAAGGCAAAGGCTGGGAATACCGACTCCTATCGGACGCCCCCGATGATATTTCCTACAACTGACAGTGGAAGCGGTCCCGTGGGTGATTAAAGAGGGTAGAGATGGAAGGGCAATGAGCGGACGGGATTGAAAAATCTCCAAGCCTCAAAACTCAATCCACAAATAAGCTTCAACCTCAAATCACCAATCCGAGACGGTGAATCCAAAGAATGCGCTTCGGCTCGGATTTTGCAGCTTGAATTTTCTTTGGAGCTTGGGTCTGAGCCCCCAATTCCATCTTTACAATCGCTAACACTCGCAGCTTTGAGAAGGGGCGCGGGAAGCACCCGGTGGCGTTATCGTTGACAACCGGGGAATTCGGAAGGAGCCGTCAGGGATGCACCCTAGAAACCTTCGCAAGTTCAACAAAGGCGGCAGATATGCTGAAGAGATATGGCATGAAAGCGGCAATATTCTTTGAACGGGACGGAGTTTTGAATGAGGCGAAAATCGACGGCCGCCATCAGCGGGTGCCGCTGCTGTTCGAAGATTTCAAGGTGAACACCAGTGCCATCCCTTACCTGAAGAAGCTAAAAGAAGCCGGCTTCCTCCTCATCGCCACCACCAATCAACCAGCCATCGCCGGCGGTACGCTCTGTCGACGCGAGGTGGATCTCATGCACAAACTGCTCGAACGGGCCTTTCCCCTGGATGATATTTTCATGTGCCCGCACTCCGAAGAGGACAACTGCCGCTGCCACAAACCCGAATCGGGGATGTTCACTGAGGCGGCATTCAAGTGGCACCTCGACATGGACCGCAGTTTTGTCATAAGCGACAAATGGTCCGATGCCGCAGCCGCCCACATGGCCGGCTGCACGTCGGTGCTACTCAAGTCACCGCTGAGCGATACCGGTCATCACGATTTTGTCGTCAAAGACCTGGACGCGGCGGTGACGAAGATTCTCGATCTCTTCGTACCGTGCGAATCAAAACTCCTGGAGGCCGTATGAGATTCTCACGCTTCCATCAGCAACGCACGCTGCCCGGATGTTGGGAAGGGAAGAGCCTCTATGACGATCGAAGTGGGTCGAAGGGCACGGGTGAGGGCAAATGATTGAAGTTCAGCTGGGAGCCGATGAGGTAAATCATGACCCGAAAGTAATCAAAGGAACGGAAGCCACGGGACTTTCAATACGCGTCCTACTGAATGATAATATCAAACTCTCTCACCAGAAAGCCCAGCTTATCAGCTAGCTCAGCGATCGTTTTGTCGGTTGGTTTGCCGGCTCCGTGGCCCGCGTTGGTTTCGATGCGGATAAGGACGGGGTTCTTTCCGGCGTGATACTCCTGCAGGCGTGCTGCAAATTTGAAGCTATGCGCGGGGACGACGCGATCGTCGTGATCACCGGTGGTGATGAGGGTGGAGGGATATTTTACGCCGGGCTTGAGATTGTGGTAGGGCGAATACTGGTGGAGGGTCTTGAATTCCTCCGCTTCATCCGGGCTGCCGTAGTCGCTGGTCCAGGCCCAGCCAATCGTGAATTTGTGGAACCGGAGCATGTCCAAGACGCCGACGGCCGGAAGTGCTGCGTGAAACAGTTCGGGGCGTTGGATCATGCAGGCTCCGACGAGCAGACCCCCATTGCTGCCGCCGGCGATCGCAAGGCGCTGGGGTGAAGTGTAGTTTTTCTCAATCAGCCATTCTGCCGCGGCGATAAAATCATCGAATACGTTCTGCTTGTTGTGCTTCGTACCGGCCTGATGCCATTCCTCGCCGTACTCACCGCCACCGCGCAGATTGGGTCGGGCGTAGACGCCGCCCATCTCCATCCAGGTCAACATGCCGAGCGAGAAGGAGGGCGTGAGACTGATGTTGAATCCGCCGTAGCCGTAGAGGTAGACCGGATGGTTACCGTTCAGTTCCAAGCCACGCTTATGGGTGATGAACATCGGAATGCGGGTTCCGTCCTTGCTGGCATAAAACACCTGCTTGGTCTCGAACAGGGCAGGATCGAATTCCACCTTGGGCTCCTTGTACACGGTGCTTTCGCCGGTCCGGAGATCGTAGCGATAGATGGTACCGGGGACGGTGAAGCTCGTGTAGGAGTAAAATGTTTCGGTGTCACTGCGTTTGCCGCGAAATCCAGATACGGAACCGATGCCAGGAAGTTCAACTGAACGGGTCTCGGAATCATCCAGACCGTGAATGCGCACCACCGAGCGGGCATCTTTGAGATAGGTGCATACGATCAGGTCATCGATCAGGTTGACGCCGCGCAGAGTGTCCTCTGACTGGGGAACGGGTTCCGACCATTGTGCTCGACCGGGATTCCCCAGGTCGATGGCGATCACGCGGCCTTTCGGTGCGTCCTTGTCCGTGAAGATGTAGAAGCGCTCGCCGATGTTGTCGATGAACGTGTAGTCGGCGTCGAAGTCATTCAGGAGATGGATGATCTCACCGTCGGGATTCCGCAGATCACGGTAGTAAAGTCGCGTGCGCGGATCCGTGCCCTTCCACACGGTGATAATCAGGTAGTTGCCATCGTCGGTCACCGAGGCCCCAAATCCCCATTCCTTCTCATCGGGGCGCTCATAGATCAATTCATCCGCCGATTGCTCCGTCCCGATGCGGTGATGAAAGACCTTGTGAAAATAGTTTTGCCCGGTGAGTGCGGAATCTTCCGCGGGCTCGTCGTAGCGGCTGTAGTAGAACCCCTTGCCGTCTTTGGTCCATGAGACACCGGAGAACTTGATCCACTTGAGATGATCGGTCTGATCTTCGCCGGTCCGTACATCGCGCACGCGCCATTCCTGCCAATCGCTACCGGCCGACGAAAGGCCGTAGGCCATCAGATTGCCATCCGGACTGACGGCGTAGCTGCGCAGGGCCACGGTCCCATTCGTCGACAAGGTGTTGGGGTCGAGCAACAGGCGCGCTTCTCCGCCCAGCTCATCGGCCACGTGCAACGTGCTCTGGTTCTGCAGGCCATCGTTGCGGGTGAAGAAGTATCGGCCCCCTTCCCGGAACGGGATGCCGAACTTCTCGTAATCCCAAAGCTTTGTCAGACGTTCACGAATCACCGTTCGTTCCGGAATCGAATCGAGGTGAGCGAAGGTGACCTGGTTCTGCGCCTCCACCCACGCTTCAGTCTCCGGCGCATTGTCGTCCTCCAACCAACGATAGGGATCGGGCACGGTGACGCCATGAAGAACATCTCTATGTTCCGTCTTGCGGGTGTTCGGATAGTCGAATTGTGTTTTCGGCATGGCGCAACTGGTGAGCAACAGAACGGCGGCACCAAAGCACGGCCATTGGAAGGATGCTGACATGCGCCAAGGCAACTGACTTACCCGGCGTAGGGCAAGCACAACCGGCCGGGTTTGAATCGCTGATTTTTGCGTCGCGTTGGGGATTTTTTTTGCGACGATCCTCGCTGTTCCACCTGAATCTCTTATGTCTCAAAACGAATCTCCCGCAATGGAAGCAGCGAAGCCACAGGGCAACTGGCTTCGTTCGATCGGCCCCGGATTGGTGACTGCGTGTGTGGTCATCGGTCCCGGAAGCATTCTCACCAGTTCGAAGATCGGCTCGGTCGACGGCTACTCAAAATCCTGGGTCGTCGTTCTCGCGGTCATCTTCATGCTCACCTACACGGCACTCGCTGCGAAGCTGGCGGTGGTGTCCGGTCAGTCCAATGGCGATCTGGTGCGCAAGTATGCGGGCGGTTGGCTGGCCGTGCTCATCGGGATCGGCGTTTTCTTCATCTCGGCGGCGTTTCAGTTTGGCAACAACCTGGGCGTGCACTCCGCGCTATCGACTTACAAGGAGTTCGACTACTGGGTCATCCTCTTCAACGCCCTCGCGATCGGATTTCTGTTCGCGTTCAAGGATCTCTACCAGGTGATCGAAAAACTGATGGCCTGCTTCGTCGGTCTGATGTTGGTCTCGTTTGCCATCAACCTCTGCTTTGCCAAGCCGGACGTGGCGGAGCTGGCTCGTGGGTTTTTCCCCTCGGAAATGTCGCAGATCGGACTCCCCCTGCTGGGGCTGGTCGGCACGACGTTTGTGATCACGGCCGCCTATTACCAATCCTACCTCGTGCGGTTCAAAGGTTGGGGCCCCGGCGATCTGCGGGCCGGGATGGTGGATGCCCGAGTCTCCGCAATCCTCATGGCGCTCATCACCCTGATGTTGATGTCCACTGCCGCCGCGGTGTTACGTGGCAAAGAACTGACGAATGTTTCGGACGTGGCCAATTCATTGGCGCCCCTCTTCGGCGAAGAAGGCCGGATTATTTTCTGTCTGGGATTGTTCGCAGCCGCGTTTTCGTCATTCTTGGTCAACTCCATGATCGGTGGGTTCATCCTTTCCGACGGACTGAATCTTGGCAGCACTCCGGCTGAGCGCGGTCCGCGAATCCTCACCGCGGCTGTTCTGCTGGTGGGAATGTCGGTGGCCCTCTACGTGATCAAGAAGGACGTCCAACCGGTGACTGCGATTGTTGCCGCGCAGGCAGTGACCGTTGTTGCCGCCCCCCTCATGGCGGGAACCCTGTTGTGGCTGACCAACCACAAGGAAATTATGGGGGATAATCGCAACGGACCGGGAATCAATGCCGTCGCCGGGCTGGGATTTGTCCTGCTGCTCGCGATGGCGGGCTACACTGCGGTGGAAAAGGTCTGGCCTGCGGTTGAGGATTTTCTGCAGTAAGGCTGACGGTTTTGATTGGATTTTGCCTATTGAATTTTCTTTGAAGTTTGGGTTTTGAGGCTTGGAGATTCTTCGCGTAAACTCTGAACAACGATCCCCTGAACGCATTCACCCACAGTCCGACCGCACGCGGCCAAAACACGCTGTGAATTCAATTCCCTCGCCAAACGAATTCAAACCGTTTAAACGAAGACCTTGACTATGAAACCACTCGCTGCGCTCTGCCTCCTGTTTTTGGCAGTCTCCCTTCCCGCGGCCGAAGGCTCGAAACTTGTACCCAAGTTTGTCGACTTTCGGCGCATCTGGGACCAGGCCGAACACAACGGGTTTACGGACATCACGTATTTCAAGGAAAAGTGGTACTGCGTCTTTCGCTCCGGTTCCGCACATGTCTCCGCGGATGGATTTATTCAGGTTCTATCCACGGTGAACGGACATGGGTGGGAATCCGCCGCCCGGTTGAAGATGAACGGCTTCGATCTCCGGGATCCGAAGCTCTCGATTGTCCCCGGAGGCGACCGCCTCATGATTTCCGCCGCCGCGGCGGTGCGTGAGGAGAGCAAGGCAGCGGACGGCACCCTGTCAATTTCAGCGTTTTCCAAGGACGGCACCAAGTGGGATGACATCAGCGTCGTCGGGCCCGAAAACTACTGGCTCTGGCGCGTGACCTGGCAGGACGACACCGCGTGGGGTGTCGCTTACGACATGAGTCCCGAAAGCCGTGAAAACGGTTCCTACGACAGCATGCTGTTGAAGAGCACCGACGGCCGGGAGTTCGAGGTGGCAGTTCCGCAACTGTTGGCCGGCAATGAATCTCGACCGACTGAGGCCACGATTCGGTTTGGAAAAGACGGTACCGCCTACTGCCTGCATCGCCGGGATGGCGATATTGAGACGGCCATGCTGGGCTCGAGCAAGGCTCCCTATGAGGAATGGTCATGGCTCGATCTGGGTATGTATTTTGGCGGCCCAAACTTCATTCAGATTCCGACCGGCGAATGGATTGCCTGCGGGCGCATGCGTAATATCGGGAAGGAGCGCCGCAATCGTACTGTCATCTGCGAACTGGACGTGAAAACCGGCAAGCTGATTCCGCTGAGTTCATTGCCGAGTGATGGCGACAACAGTTACCCCGGTCTGCTGTGGCACGATGATGTTCTTTGGATCACCTACTACTCCTCGCATGAAGGCAAAGCCTCCATCTATCTGGGGAAAATCAAGTTCGAGCGGAAGCCCGATCCTAAACCAGACGCCGAACCGAAGCCGGCAACCGCAGTTGAAACGGAGAAGAAACCCGAGGAAGCAACCGGTACGATCAGCGAGAAGTGACCGCGCTCGAAGCCGCCGAGATCACCAGGGCGGCAGGCCCATCGTCCCACCATCCAGCACCAGCGACGTACCGTTGACATACGACGCGTCATCGCTCATCAGAAACGCTGCGGCGCGGGCGATATCAATTGGCTGACCGAGGCGGCGCACCGGAATCTTCTTTTCAACCTCCGCATAAAGTTCCGCAACCGGTTTGTCCCAACCCTGACAGCTGGCAGCCAACATCGGCGTGTCAATCGTGCCGGGACTCACCGAAACCACGCGGACCTTGCCAGCGTGATCGGTCGCCAGACATCGCACGGTGGCTTCGAGCGCCGCCTTTGAAGCGCAATACAATGCGTGGGCTGGAAAGCCGATTTCCGACGCCACCGACGTGGTGATCAGCAGCACACCCGCCGCCGACTTCTCCAGTTCCGGGATCGCGTGTTTGGCCGTCCAGAACACGCCTTTCACGTTCACTCCCATGACCTTCTCCCAATCGGCCTCGTTGAATTCCGTCACGAGGCCGCGCGCCCACACGCCGGCATTGCAGTGCACCCCGTCAATCCTGCCATGCAGGGCGACGGTACCCGCAACCAGCTCACGGACGGAGTCCTCGCTGGTCACATCCGCGTAAATGAACGCGACCGTCTGACCGGTTGCAGTCAATTCTGCAGCCAAGGCTTCGCCCTCCTCCTTCTGAATCGAGGCGCATACGATTTTAGCACCTTCATCGGCGAAATGCCGCGTGCAGGCGGCGCCAATTCCTGACGTCCCGCCGGTAACAATGATGACTTTGTTCTTCAGCTTCATGGCGTGTTACCAGGGGAGGTCTTCTTCTTTCTCAAATTGCATATACTCGATCACCGCACCGTCCTTCATGACAAAGGCAACGATGAAGTTGGGCGAAGGTTCGAACGGTTCAAGAATCACATCCTCACCTTCCAACGCGGCGCGCACGTCCGCGACCCGATAGGCCACGTGCGGCAGGTCACGCACCGGCCCGGTGACCGGACTGTCCGCTTCAAAGCGCAGGAACTCGACCTTGTAGGGATGCTTGCGCGGATCGGTGACCCAGACCTTGGTATCTTCAACGTAAAACTCCCCCGGCTGACTGGTGTCGGTCGGCAGGCCGATGTGATGGAACTCTTTCTTCATGTTGCAGCTTATGATTGTGGATTCGCCCGAAACTCCAGGGCACGATCGATCATTCCAAAAATGTCATTCTCCGGCGCATAGTCCAGCTCACGACGAGCCTTCCCGATCGCGATCTCAAATGAGTGATACTCCGGCGAACGGATCTCCTGCGTCGGGATACCCGTCCGTTCCGAAAGATAATTTGCTGCCTCGCAATAATCGAAGGCAGCGGGACCGGCAATGTTGAACGAGGTTCCGATCGCCGCCGGCTCATCGATCACCTTGTGCAGTGCCTGCATCACGTCATCAATGTGCACAATGTGACGTCGAAACGGGTTGCCATCACGATCAATCAGGATTGGGATGCGTTCTTCCCCTGCTCGCACGAGCGCCAAGGTCTCTTCATCCACCTCTCCAAAGCCATGCCCTTTCTCGGCTGGATCTACATTCTTTAGCAGCGAGAGATGGTTGAGCAGATCGTCGTCCTCATGAACCCAGGAGGAACGCAGAATGGTGGTCGGTAATCCGTATTGAATCCGATACTGCTCGGTCATCGTTTCCTCCATTACCTTGGAGAACGCATAGTATCCCGGATACGCCGCCAATGCATGACCCTCGTCGATCGGCACAGGTTGCGGATAGAACCAGATCCCGAATGAGGCATCGCCACCCAGCAGGATGAACTGACGGATTTTGTGTTGCCGGCAGGATTCCAGCACGTTGAACGTGCCCTTCACGCTCACGTCAAAAAAGGTATCGGCATCCTCTTTGGTGGTCGCCATCTGGATCACCACATCCGCGCCGTTGACCACCTCGTTCACCGCTTCCGGCTCGGTGATGCTGCCTTGGATAGACAGCGCATTGGCGCAGTCCAGCGGCGTAGTGTGAATCAACGCCCGACACGCCATGCCCCGGTCAGCCAGGGAGGGGAGAAGCCGCCGCCCGAGCTTGCCGGTGGCACCAAAGACCGCGACAGTTGTCATCTTCTGAGGAATGGACGAACGATAAAATCAGCGATTCCAAACGCAACGCAATTCGAAGAGTGTCGAATTGTTGGTGTGTTACCGGAGGCGCGCGAATTCTGGATCCGCTGTGCGGGTGAAAATCGGCACCGCCGTACATGCTTCCGCGCAAGGCTTGGAGAATTATCCGGATCCTGATAATTCTTCAAAATCGCAAGGTCTGTTGCGAACGCTGCCGCGCCCAAGTCTAGCCCATCACAAGACGAGCTCATGGTTTGGAACTCTACCCCTCGTGATCTTTGGTCATGCCGACCTCCGCACGCAACAGATCGTGGAGAGTGACCACGCCGACCACTTTGCCCATGGGTTTCTCCAACATGATCGCGACTCCGGTGGGTGATTCGATCAACTTGTATTGCAGACTCCGGATGTCATCTCCAGGCAGGCAGGTCGCGGCGTTCTGCAACACTGGCCGCTCGTCCTTGGCAATCGCCAAAGCCGCCTTTTGCCGGCTGAGGATCCCGGTAAGCCGGCCATCCTCAACCACGGGAAAGTAGTTGTAGGGATGCTCGTCGATCGTTGCTCGCATCGCCTCGGGAGACAGATCGTCGATAACCACGGGGGCAAACTTCATGATGGTCGAAACTGGCAGTTGTTGCCATGAACGCAAATCGCGCGGTGGGATGACGTGCTCCAGCTTGTGCCCGTCCTGAACCAGGATGGTTTCGTAGAAATTGTGCTGTAGCAGCCGACGGCTCACCGATTGACTGATCAAGGCACCCAGCATCAGCGCCGGGACCAAAGAAAACTCATGGGTCATCTCGAACACAATCAAGATGCCGGTGATCGGCGTCCGTACGACCGCTCCGAGGCAGGCGCTCATTCCCACCACGGCCAGCAAGGTCTGATCCGCGGCCGTCAGCTCGACAAACTGCCCGAGCACAGCGGCCAAAAAGAAACCACTTACCCCACCCAGAAAGAGCGTGGGTGAAAAAATGCCACCACAACCACCCATGCCGTAGCACGCCACCGTCGCCACCAGTTTCCCCAGCAACAACAGCCCCGCAGCCTGAACCGTCAGGTTGTTTGCCAAGGCATCAGACAAGGCGTGGTAACCGATGCCAAACACGCCCGCACTCTGGGTGCCGGCGAAAACCAGGCAACCGACGATCCACGTGATGAACGCGCCGATCGCGGGTCGGTACATCGGCGGCACGGTCTTCATCGCCTTCGTGTTCTTCCGCACGCTCATGGTCCATTTCTGGAAAACCACTCCAACGAAACTGCAAAACGCGGCCACCACCGGGATGAGCATGTAGACCACCCAGTTGGGTTCTTCCACGTCGAAGAGCTTGAACGCTGGCTGCTCCCCGACGATGCCGTGTACCACGAAGGCGCCGATCACCGAAGCCAGCAGCACGCTGCCCAGAAAACGCGAATTGAGATCTCCGACGATCTCCTCCAGCACAAATGTGATTGCCGCCAGTGGGGTATTGAAGGCCGCCGCCAATCCCGCGGCGGCGCCCGCCGCCGCCGCGCTTCGTCGGTTCTGCTTCGGTTCACCGAGGAGCTGGGCGGCATTGGAGGCGATTCCGCCCGCGAGTTGCACACTGGGACCTTCCCTTCCGAGACTGCTGCCACCGCCGATTGAGACAAACCCCGCCAGAAATTTCACCCACACCACGCGCCAGGGCACGAACCCAAAATCCTTCCAGAATGCGACCTTAAGCTGGGGAATGCCACTCCCGGCCGCGTCTTTGCAGAAACTCGACAGCAGCCAGCCCGCAAATATGGACGTGCTCATGATGGTCACGAAACTCCACAGCATGAACTCGTGCAACGGCCACTTGGCGTAACGCTCATAGGTGAGGTGGTAAACCCCCTCGATACAGAGATGAAACGCCACTGCGGCAAGCGCCGCCGCCAGTCCATAAATGCAGGTCGACAGAATCGTCCGCGTCTGACGCGGCAATTTCTGCATGTTCTGACCGACCCACCGAAAATTCACCTGTCTGTTAAATGAGGATGACCGAAGCAATACAAGCAGTTTTGCCAAATTCCTCAAAAAACATCTCTCCGGACGTCGAGCGCGCTCTCCATGTAGAGGAAATCGTCAGATTTTCGTTTTTCGCAACTAAGAGGGTAAACGTCAGGTGTTTGATCAATTCGGATTACCAAGACCAATGTGCACCCCGGAACAGAGTGCGCCTTCGAAAGCCTTACGACGTCCGCCACTGGGGCAGCGTTCTGCGGCAAGACGCTGCCGAACGCCCGCTCACGCTCGCTGCTCAATCCGGGCCGAACGTGCGGATCCTTTTCCCAGACACCACGGCCCTTGTCCGAACATCCGGTTTTGGTAACATGTCGCCGATGTTACGACGGACACTCGCCACGATGCTCGGATTCGCCACGATGGCTGGCGCGGCGGAGCTGCAGATTGATTTCAGTTCGATGACTGTGAACGAGGCTCCCCCCGGCTTCACCAGCAAGATCACCGGCGCCGGCGGGTTGGGCGTCTGGAAGATCGTCGAGGTGGACGCCCCGACCGAATTTTCACCGCTCACCCCTCTGGCGAATTCCTCCAGTAAACGCGCTGTCCTTGCCCAGCTCTCACAAAACCCTGCTCAAGAACGCTTTCCGTTCCTGGTTTATGACGATCAGACCTTTGGGGATTTCACTCTGACCACCCGCGTAAAATGCGTCAGTGGCCGCGTGGATCAGATGGCCGGCATCGCCTTTCGCGTGCAGGATGAGAACAACTACTACGTGGTCCGAGCCAGTGCCATCGGGAACTCCTTCCGGTTCTACAAATTTCTGGACGGCGAGCGCAGCGCACCGATCGGGGGCGCAGTTGATATTCCCACCGGAGATTGGGTGGAGATCTCGATCACCTGTTCCGGCAACAACATCAGCTGCAAAATCAACGGCAAAGAATTGATTCCAAAACTCAGCGACCAGTCGTTCCTGTTCGGTAAGATCGGATTCTGGAGCAAATCCGATTCCGTCAGCTACTTCACCGATACCCAGATCAGCTACGTGCCGCGCATCAAGCTCGTTACCAGACTGATCGAACAGACCATGCGCAATCGCAAGAGCATCACCTCAATGCGGATTGCCATGCCGGTTGGTGAGGGCGACGAACTGCAGGTGGTAGCCAGCACCGACGAGAAGGAAGTGGGCACCAAGGCCACCGGGACGGAGAAGTCGGTATTCAAAAGCACGGGACGGGATTACGAACGCAAGGGCACTCGTGTTACTGCGGTCGTGCCGCTTTACGATCGGAATGGGGACACCGTGGCCGTCGTCAGCATGACTTCCAAGCGCTTCTTCGGTGAATCAAAATTCACCACGCTTTACCGCGGGGGAAAATCCGCGGGCCGCATGCAGTTGCAATTCACCGACGCGGCCGAACTTCTCGAATGAAAATGCTCGATTTCACCGGTTCAACTGCCGATGAGATCGCGCAGTTCATCCTGCAGGCCCG
>JBLFYM010000128.1:0-17148 GCA_047608975.1 Limisphaerales bacterium
GTTTGGCTGGGATTCAAGAACCGGACGGAGTGCATCTCGATGGTTCAGATCTCACCCCACTGCTCACCGGCCGACGGTCGGACTTCAAGCGACATCAACCGTTGACCTGGCATTCGCCCACGAGCCAGCCGGTGGTCGCCATTCGCGAAGGCAAATACTCGCTGGTCGGTTCACGAAAGACCGAATACCCAAGGGATCAGGCGGCGCTTCAGGCGGTCATGGAGAAAATGAAAGTCCTCATGGAAGAGAAACACGGCCGCAAGCTGACCCCGTCGGAGCTTTGGCACAAAGCCTACAACAGCAACCTCAAGACTTTGGAGTGGAGTCGTCTACGAGCCCGGTTCGTCATGCTGAATACGTTTCAGGAAGCGTGGGTTCCACTTATCAAAGCCGGATCGGGAGGCGTTTCGGACTTTCGGCTTTTCGACCTGGCAAAAGATCCTGGCCAGCAACGAAACATCGCCAAGCAGTTCCCGAAGCTGACTGGCCGCCTGAAGCAGCAGGTCATGGCTCTCAACGCGGAGGTGTTGAAGGAAGCGCCAGACTGGGGACCTTATAAACAACCGTTTCACGCTCCCGCCCCGGCCCAACGTGCCATCCCTACGTCAGCCCAGGGCAACGTCAAATTGCTCAGGAAGATCGAAACAACAGATTTACCCAAGGGGTATCACGGCTCGTTCCACCAACCTTTCGTCGACAAAAGAATGGCCGATCTCACACCGCAACAACGCGCGCGCATCGGCAGGCTTTGGAAGGAGAAACGGCGTCTTTACCCGAAAATGAAAAACGTCGGCGGGTCGTTTGTGAAGATCATGGAATACGTGGCCACACATGAGAAATAGCATCACAACCAATGGCATGCTCACCGGATTGCTGCTTTCGGCATTCCCGCTGTCTGCCGCCGACAAGCCGAAGACGATTGAGGCCAAGACCAAAATCCATCGGCTGAACAATGCCAGGCGTTCGGCCTTTGACGCCTTCGTCTACGTGAACCGCATCCCGGAGGCACCGAAAGAGGGCGAGTTCCCGGAAGACTTCGCCGGACGCATCTTCGGACGATTGGCGAATCAGGAAGGACGCATCCTGCTCAAATTGCCGCCCTCCATGGACCGGCGGGCATACTTTGGCTTCAAGACCTTTCTCGGATCCGAGGGCGACGCAAAGGTGAACAACTGCGTCAGTTGCCACTCCGCACCTGATTTCACCGACGGCCAAACACACGTTACCGGCACCGGTGATTCGCCCACGCCAACGCCGTCGCTGCGAAACCTCAGACTGGGCCCAAAGCAACTGGTGGAAGTGCTTCGTAAAAAGATCGCCGCCAGCAGTTCAAAAAAGTCCGGCCAAGCAGTCGAGGTGGCCGAAGCCTACTCCCGCATGAATCTGACCGAGACGGACATTCCGAACCTGGTCGCCTTCCTGGGCACGCTCAAGGATGTCGGCGACGAACAATTCCGCGAACTCATCATCAAATCTGAAGTATTCGACGCCACCCAGCCGGAGCCGGCGCGATGAAGGGAACGCCGAACGGCCAACCCACCACCGATACCAACGAATGACAAAACTGATCAATTCTCCGCATCCCAATGCGCGATGCCGTCACAATTCGGTATTGCTATCGTGCCTGTTCGCATTCGCTGGATTGCTGTCTCCGACAGGCACTCATGCCGCTGACTACCTGTCAGTGGACCTTCGACCGGCGTCCTCGGCCGGCGCGCCCAGGGCAAGATCGAGCGGTTGAAGCGCGCCATGAACCTCCCGAAGGCGTCTCCTTCGACGAAGACGTCGAGCAGTTCAAAAAGGAAGACCGCGACGACGGCGCCTGAATGATGCTCCTGGCAATCCTCTTCGTCTACATGCTCATGGCCTTCTTCTTTGAAAGCACCCACATCCCCTTAAGCATCATCATGACCATCCCCCTGGCCAGCATCGGCGCCGTGGCCGTCCTCAAGCCCACCAACACCTTCATCGACCAAATGGTCTACACCGCCGCGCTGTTGTTGATCGGTATCGTGGTAAACAACGGCATCGTCCTCGTCGACTACGCCAACCGCCTAAGAAGGGAAGGCAAAGAGAGAAACGAGGCATTGTTGCTGGCCGCTCACCACCGCTTCCGCCCCATCATCATGACCGCCCTGACCACCATCTGTGGGATGCTTCCGCTGACCTTTGGCCACACCCTCCAAGGTGCCGTCAACTTCAAGAGCTTCGGGATGGTCCTGATCGGCGGCATGACCAGCGCCACCCTCTTCACCCTGCTGGCCGTCCCCGTTTTCTACACCCTCATCGAAGACGCCAAGAACGGCTTCAACAACATCCTCGCCAGCGTTTTTGACACGTCCGCGAGTCAGACGAAATAGCAACGACAAATGAAAACCCTCATCGCAATCGCCCTGACGGCCACATTCTCCGCTACGGCCGCCCCGAACCAACCCGCCAAGATCGGCCATCCCTCTTTCCTCAGTCCGCATTCACGGCCCATCGCATTGCACGGCGATCGCGTGTTTGTGGCAAACACACCGGCGGATACGATCGATGTCCTCGATGCCAAGTTGCGCAAGGTGGTCCATCGCATCGATGTTGGGATTGATCCGGTCTGCATCGCCGTGCGGCCGGATGGAAAAGAGATCTGGGTCGCCAATCATGTCTCGGATTCCGTCAGCGTTATCGACAACAACAAATCCAGTCCGACCTACCTCCAGGTCATCGCCACGGTTCAGGACCTCAACCCGAAGACCAAGGCCACCCGCTTCGATGAACCGGTCGGCATCGCTTTCGCCAACAACCAGAAAGCTTATGTGGCGCTGTCATCCGAAAACCGCATCGCGGTGATCAACGTTTCAACCCGCCAGGTGACGAAGAGCCTCTACCTCACCGCCCAGGATCCGCGCGCCATCGCGGTTCGTGGCGATCGTCTCTACGTCCTCCCCTTTGAGTCCAACAACAAGAGCCAGCTTTCCGGCGGGTACAAGATCGACGGCGATCTCGTCACGTTCAATGCTCACGAGCATTCGATCGCCAAGAACAACGTCCTCTCCCTCGGGCACAAGACCGACATCGTCAAACACCCACGCGTTCCCGATCGCGACCTCTACGTCTACGACACCAAGACCGACAAGTTCGTCACCGTGGTGAACACCATCGGCACTCTGCTATTCGGCATGACCCTCGATTCCCAGGGCAACGTCTTTGTGTCCCAGACCGACGCGCGCAATGACGTGAACGGCCGGGCAGGAACGAAGAGGCACGGATTGAAGGAACTTGAAAACCGCGCCTTCCTTAACCAAATCACGCGCATCGACTTCGACGGCGACAGATCTGCCCAGCCGAAGTTCATCAATCTTGAGCCACTTCCCCCGGATCATCCGAGCCCGGGCCAGGCTCTTGCCACTCCGTTTGCCATCCAGATAAGCAATGACGACACCACCCTCTTTGCCACGGCAGCAGGATCGGACAAACTGTTCACCGTCGATACGAAGACTGGCAAGATTCTGGATCGGATCGAGGTCGGTTCCGTCCCCCGCGGTATTGCCCTGAGTCCGGACAAGAATGGAAAGCCTTCTCAAGCCTGGGTCCTGAACGCCGTCGCCAACACGGTCTCGCTGGTTGATGTCTCCAATCCCACGAGCCTGAAGATTCAAGCGACCGTCGCCCTGCAAGATCCCACCCACCACGCCTTCAAACGCGGTCGTATCGCTTTCAACAAGGCGACCGCCTCCACCACCGGCACTTTCTCCTGCGCCAGCTGTCATCCGGACGGACATACCGACCAACTCCTCTGGGTGCTCAAGACCCCGATTGTCACCGGCGGCAAGCAAATCATGCCGCGTTCGACGATGCCAGTTCGCGGACTGCGCGACACTGCCCCGTTCCACTGGGACGGCATACCCGGCGATCCGTATGGTGGCAACAACAGCGCCAATATCCGCAGTCACGTCGAACCCAACTGCGACATCAACGTCCCCGAAAGCCAGACCCGCCATCTCATCGACGGTGGCCTCGCCTCCACCATGGCAATGGTTGGCAAAGAGACCAAGAACGACGAAGGCAAGGCCGGTCTGCTCACCCGGCAGGAACGCGACGACATGGCCAAGTTCCTCCTGAACGTCACCTATCCCCCCGCCCAACGCCGCGCCTACGACAACAAGCTCTCCCAGCGCGCCGAAGACGGTTTCGAACTGTTCCACATCAAGGGCAATCACGAAGGCAAACCAAAGCCCAACGTCTGCGGAAACTGCCATCGGATGCCCTTCTGGGTGAGCAGCAACACCCCCGGCACCGGTATGGACGCACCCACCTGGCGTGGAGCCTACGACCGTTTCCTGATCCTGCCGCAAGGTCGTCTGAACATCATCGATTTCGACTTCTACCGCCGCGTCGCCGAACAAGGCATACCCGAGCGAAAAATGTGGCGCTTCTCCTGGCGCAGCAAAGAGCGCTTCGATCCCGTGTGGAACATGGTCCTCGAAGGCAGCACCGGCTTCTCCGGTTCCTTCGCCCGCCAGACCACTCTGAATCAATCCACCGCCAACGACCAACTCACCAACGACCTGCTTGCCGCCTTGGAGAAGTCAGCCAGCGAAGGCGGCATCGTCCTGCAAGCAGAAGGCGTCTTCATCAAGGGCGAAGAGTCCTCCCCGGCAAAGCTGCAGTTCCAAAACGGCACCTACCTGGGAACGACCGAAGATCGCAAATCCTACTCCCGAGATCGCCTGATCAAGCTCGCCTCCTCCGGCAAGTTCACCGGCACCTTCACCGGACGCCACGGTGAGAACGACGACTACGACCACCCGCAGCCGGCCCTTTGGACGCGTGGCCCGATTCACAGTCAACGTGGCAAGCAACAGTTTCCCAAGCTCTACGCCAACAACCGGACCATGAAGATCAGCGGGCGTCACATTCGCACTGGCGCAAACGTACTGGTGAACGGTCGAATGGTCCCCGCCACCATCAAGGTCGCGAAGAACGACCGCGTCGAAATCACCCTCGAGTCCCTGCCTCAGGTCGGGATGCACCTGATCCAGGTCCAAAACCTGGGCGGCCTTTTCAGCAACGACTTCATTTTCCACGTCGCCCAGGATCCGCAGAAACTTACCGAACTACAGAACGCCCTCGAGACCGCCATTTCCCAAGGCAACCTCGCTGAAACCAAACGCCTGATCACCAATGGCGCCCGGGTGAATACCCTTCCCAAAGACGGCGGTTCCCCGGTGAGCACCGCCGCCTATCACGGTCATCTGGAAATCCTGAAACACCTTTTCGATGTGGGAGCCCGCGCAAACTTCGAAAACGGTGACGGCAACACCCCACTCCACGTCGCCGCTTTCGCCGGCAACATGGACATCGTGAAACTCCTCCTGAGGAAAGGCGCATCGATCACCAAACGAAACAAACGCCAACAGACCGCCACCGACATCGTCTCCTCTGACTGGAACGAAGTTACCGCCGGTTTCTACCGTGCCGTCGGTGAAGCGACCCACCGCAGATTCGATCTCGCTCAAATTGAAAAGATCCGCCCCCAGATCGCCCAACTACTCCAACGGCACGCCGCCAAGACAAAGAAATGAAACGCCTACCCGTTGCCCTGCTCGCCGTACTGACGCTGGCTTGGACTGTCACCGCAGCAGAAAAGCCAAATATTCTCTTCCTCGCCGTCGATGATCTGAACGACTGGGTCGGTTGCCTCGGCGGCCATCCGCAGGCCAAGACGCCGAACATCGACAAACTCGCCAAGAAGGGTGTCCTCTTCGAGCAGGCCCATTGCGCGGCGCCTTTGTGCAGTCCGTCTCGCACGGCGATCATGATGGGCCTGCGTCCTTCCACCACCGGCATCTACGGCAACCTCAACTGGTTCCGTGACCTGCCGCAATACAAGGACTGGGTGACCCTCCCACAGTACTTTCGCAAACACGGCTACCTCGCCTGGGGCGGAGGCAAACTCTACCACCAGGCCCATGGCAAATTCTCCGATGCCGACGCGTGGGATCATGTCTACTCGACTCGCACCGGAATGATCCCGCCCCCCAAGCGCTATCGCTACGCTCACGGCCTGCGACCCAAGTTCGAATCCAACGCCATCCTCGCGCGCCTCATCGACTGGGGACCGACTGATCATCCGGAGGAAGCCAACCCCGATTGGAAGACCGTCGAAGGTGCCGCGCAGTTCCTGCAGCGTGATCACGATAAACCCTTCTTCCTCGGTTGTGGCATCTACCTCCCCCATCTGCCTTGGTATGCGCCGCGCAAATACTTCGACCTGCACCCGCTCGAAGACATCCAGCTTCCAGCACACAAACCGGATGACTTCGACGACATCCCCCCCATCGGCAAACGCATGGCCGGTCCTCACATGCGTCCAATCCGGAACAGCGGCAAGTGGAAGGAAGCCGTGCAAGCCTGTCTTGCGTCTGATTCCTTTGCCGACGCCTGTGTCGGCCATGTGCTCGATGCCTTGGAGAAGAGTCCTCATTGCGACAACACCATCATCGTTCTCTGGGGCGACCACGGCTACGACATCGGCGAAAAGAAAATCGCCAAGTCTGCCCTCTGGGAACAGACAACCCGCACCCCGCTGATCTTCCACATCCCGGAGAAACTGCGAGACGACTCATGGAATACTTCCGCAAACACGTGCCAGCGTCCCGTCAGCCTGCTCGACATGTATCCGACATTGGTCGAGCTGTGCGGCCTGCCGAAGAACGAATTGATCGAAGGCCGCAGCATCGTATCCCTGATTCGAGATCCCGAAGCCAAATGGCCTTATCCCGCGCTCATCACCCATTCCCCGCACTGGCTCGGCAACAATCACGCCGTCCGCTCCGAACGCTGGCACTACATCCGGTACGCCGACGGCGGCGAGGAACTCTATGACATGAACCATGACCCTAACCAATGGACAAATGTCATCACCAATCCCAAACACCAACCGATCAAGACCGAGCTTCGCCAGTGGCTTCCGAAAACCTATGCGCCGCACTATCGCGGGAAGTCAGCCACCCCGGGAATCTGACGCTCAAACAAATATCATCGCTCCCAGTGGGCCTCGAGCAGCGCAACATTACTCACTCCCGGGGAGCCAGGAAGATGACTTTGGAATCGTAGTATGTCTGTTTTCCGTTCTCCAGAATCCAGACCTTGTACACACCGGCCGGGGAATCATCATCGCTGTCCCGAATATAGACCTGGGCACGCACCATGCGTTCTTCGTTCCCCACCTCGGTCCTGGCCCTGTTTCCGGCGCGAAAACGGACCCTCGGTCGGGCGATTACGGTTTGCTCCTCGCCGCGACCTTCGGTGATTACAAACTTCGCTTCGTAGACTTTGGACTCCGCCGTGCGAGTGACTTCAACCTGCGTTTCCACCCGGCTTCGCCGAAAGGTCTGACAGCCCGAGACGAACAGCCCCACCAAGAGCAGCATCCATAGTTTGCGCTTGATCATAATCAAGCCTTCAGCCAGGCGGGAACGGATTCGTCGGCCCAGATTTCTTTCACCGGTTGCCGTTTCCGAACGACCGATGAAGTTTTGCCCTGCACCAGAATCTCCGCCGCCAGCGGCCGCGAATTGTAGGTGGAAGCCATCACGAATCCATACGCGCCGGCGCTCAGCATGGCGACATACTCACCCTCACCCAATCGGGGCAGCGGGCGGTCCTTGCAAAACGTGTCTCCCGATTCGCAGATCGGCCCCACCACATCGCTCGAAACCTTGGCACCCTTGCCTTGCTTGACGGGCAGGATCTCATGATAGGACTCGTAGAAGGCGGGCCGGATCAGATCGTTCATCGCCGCATCCACGATGACAAAATTCTTATGTCCGGTCTTCTTCACGTATTCAACACGGGTGACGAGGATGCCGGCGTTTCCGGCGATGAAGCGGCCGGGTTCGATCACAATGCGGAGGTCCAGCGGCTGCAACAGCGGCACCAGGCGGCGTGAGTATTCGGCCGGAGTCAGAATGCCGCGCGCAGCTTTGGACTCCCACCATTTCTTGTCGCCGCTGGCCAGCGCAGGATCATATACGATCCCCAGTCCGCCACCGATACTGCAAAACTCGATATCGTGCCGCTTCTTGAGCCGCTTGATCAGCGGGACCATTTTGGCAACTGCCTCTTCGAAGGGCTGGACGGAGGTCAGCTGCGAACCAATGTGCATCTGCACGCCGCGAATCCAGATGTTTGAAAGCTTGGCCGCGCGTCGGTAAACGCCTTCGACCTTTTCATGGGGGATCCCAAATTTATTCTCGTAAGTGCCGGTCGTGATTTTTGCGTGGGTTTTGGCATCCACGTTCGGATTCACGCGAATCGCGATCGGCGCGCGTTTTTTAAGGCGGCGGGCAACCTCATTGATTCGCTTTAATTCGGGTTCGCTTTCGACGTTGAAGCAGTAGATCCGCTTGCGCAAAGCCAGCTCGATTTCCTCCACCGTCTTGCCAACCCCGGCAAACGTACACTTCTTGGGATCGCCACCGGCGGCAATGACGCGCAGGAGCTCGCCCCCGCTCACAATGTCGAAACCGCTACCCTGATTCGCCAGCGTGCGCATGACAGCGAGATTGCTGTTCGCCTTCATGGCGTAACAGATCAGGTGGTCGAGCGGTGCCAGAGCTTCATCAAGCTTGTGGAAATGATGCTCCAGCGTCCCCTGCGAATACACAAACAACGGCGTGCCGTGCGCTTTCGCCAAGGCCTCGATCGAAACCTGTTCGCAGTGGAGCTTTCCACGTTTGTAACCAAAATCGTGCATGCGCTCCTGTTATGCCAAAGCGTTGGCTCCGGTGGCAAATCGCAAAATGCCGCAAAATCCATCGATCACCGCCCTCGTTGCCCTCGTTGCCCTCAGCAAACGGGAGCACCAAGTGCAGTCAATCCAGTGCGTCCACGTCATCTTCACGTAACCTCAGCGTTGATACCTCTGCCTTGCTTGTGACCGAAAAATTGAAAAGATAGCCAGCGTGCTCAAACGAACTCCACTTATCTTCGCGGTCTTGGCAGTCGTCTGGGTGCTGATCCTTTTCTGGCAGATGGGCGAACACGCCCGGGTCCGGACGCGGCTGCAGGATCGCCTCGCCGAGCGGGCCGAAAACGTCGCCAACACAGTGAACCTGATCACGCGTTCGCAGCGTCGTTTCAGCGGAATCCTCAATTACGAACGATTCGAATGGTCCGTGGGACAAATGCTCAAGGATCCGGAACTGAACGCGGTGGCTTTCGCCAACCAGAATTCCGAACTGTTTATGCAGTCGGATCCGGCCCTGACCCTGAAACTGAACACGCTCCAGCCGATGGAACCCCAGTGGAGCGGCAAGTATCTCAATCTCTTCGTGACCGAAACCTCCACAAATCGCCCGGCCATTCTCGCCCAGCCTCGCGAAGATTCCATCCGCGAGGAACGGGGCCCCGAGCAGCAGATCCTCTATCTCCGGAACATGCGCGACCGAATCTCCAACCAGCTCGAAATCGTGGCGTCCCGGACAAATTCGGCAACCAGCAACCTGACCACCACCATAGCAGAAAACCCCGTCACCAACCGCCCCCCCCGCCGGCCGTTCTTTTTCTTCCGCCGCCCACCGAGCATGTCCGAGCAGGAATTTGAAGTCTTTCAGACCGAACGCGGGATCAGCGGAATCCTCGTTCAGATGGACGCATCCACCGTGCTGGCGTCCATCAACAGCGACAAGCGCACCCGCAGCATCGTGGTTTCCTTCGCACTGCTCGCAATCGTAGGTATATCCCTCGCCCTGCGAAACGTCTCCCGCTCGAACGAAATCGAAATGAGACTTATCCGGGCGCGCGAACAAAACACCCATCTGAAGGACATGAATCTCGCCGCCGCCGGCCTCGCGCACGAAACGCGCAATCCGCTGAACATTATCCGCGGTATGGCCCAGATGATTTTCAAGGAAGACCAGGCGTCCGATGGGATCCGGGTGCGCTGTTCAGACATTACCAACGAGGTCGACCGCGTGACCGGTCAGTTGAACGAGTTCATCAACTTCTCCAAACCCCGCGATGTCCGCCGCACCACCGTCCAGCTGGAACAGATCATTGACGATGTCGTCCGGCCGCTGCAGGCAGAGATGGAAGATCAGGGAATTGAACTGAGTTGGAATCACGAAAACCTGGAAGTTGAGGCGGATGAAAAAATGCTACGGCAGACCATCTTCAACCTGGTGCTGAATTCGCTGCAGGCCATGCAGGATGGCGGCACGATGGAAATCCAGATAGGTCAGGAAGAAGGCAAGGGTGCTTTCGTCGAGGTGCGGGACAACGGTCCGGGCGTCGCGCCGGAACATCGTGACAAAATCTTCCAACCCTACTTCACCACTCGCGAGAAAGAGGGAACCGGTCTGGGCCTTGCCATTGTCCGTCAGATCGCGCTCGCCCATACGTGGGAAATCCAACACCAACCCAACCAACCCAAAGGTGCCTGTTTCCGCCTGAGCCAGATCAATCTCAAGCCCACCGCCTAGTGTCCGAACCCCGTCCCCACATACTGATCGTCGATGACGATCCCGGTCAACGCAGCCTCCTCAATGCCTTTCTCAGTGGCCAGGGATTCCAAACCACCGTTGCCGATTCCGGCCTCGCGGCGTTGGAACTTCTGGGCAGCCATGCAATCGATCTGATGATTTCAGATGTCCGGATGCCCGGCATGAGCGGCCTGGAGACCTTGCAGAAAGTGCGTGAATCTCATCCCACCCTTCCCGTGTTGATGGTCACCGCGTATCCCGACATTCGCGATGCGGTTGCGGCCATGCAGGATGGTGCCGTCAACTACCTGCAAAAACCGATCGATCTGGACGAATTGCTCAGCAACGTCCGCCGATCGATGGGATTGACCAAAAACATCCCGCTCGATTTGGCAGGCGAAAAAGATCTGCCGCCAAACGTAATCGCGGAGAATGCCGCCATGCGTCAGGTCTACCGCGATGCCGCGCTGGTCGCGAACAGTGACAGCCGCATTCTCATCACCGGCGAAAGCGGCGTTGGCAAAGAAGTCCTCGCCGACGTCATGCACCGTTGGTCGTCCCGCAGCAAAGGATCGTTCGTGAAGATCAACTGCGCCGCGATTGCCGAAAACCTTTTGGAGAGCGAACTGTTCGGACACAAGAAAGGTTCCTTCACCGGAGCCACCTCTGACCGGATCGGAAGATTCGAGGAAGCCGACAATGGTACCATCCTGCTCGATGAGATCGGCGAAATGTCCGCAGCGCTCCAGGCCAAGCTGCTACGCATCACCCAGGACGGCAGTTTCCAACGGGTCGGTACGAACCAGGAACGCCGAACCAACGCCCGCATCCTGGCCGCCACCAATCGCGACCTTGAAACCGAGGTGAAGGCCGGCAATTTCCGCGAAGATCTCTTCTACCGCCTGAACGTCATGGAGATCTACATCCCGCCTCTGCGCGAACGGCGGGAAGACATCATCCCCCTTGCCAATTCTTTTGCCGCCGAATTCTCTGAAGGTGCCGCACGCCTGTCCCCCGCACTGTCGGAGCTCATCCAGGAATATGCCTGGCCCGGCAACGTTCGTGAACTGCGCAACGCCCTCGAGCGCGCCGTGCTCATGTCACGGGGGGAACTCATCCTGCCCGATCATCTGCCCCCGCGGATTCGAAACACGATGCAGCAATCGGCAGTTACCGCAACCGAACGCGGCAAGCTGGAAGAAATGGAACGTCAAGCCATCCTCAAAGGCTTGGCGGAAAATGGTTTCAACCGCACGGAAACCGCCCGCCAACTCGGCATCAGCCGCCGCGCCCTGACCTATAAAATCCAGGCGCTTCGCAAAGCCGGCTTTCAGGTAGACGCCAAATAGAGTCATCCCGAATGTGCCGGCCCAAAACCATCCCAAGGTATCTGGGTCCCACTTTTGTGGCGAAAATATACAGGGCAAAAATATTCTCTGATCAGGCATGCCTCCGACCCCATATTTTTGCCCCAACTTTTTTGCCAACGATAGTTTGAGCTGACGCCAGTCAGCTGCTACGGCGAATCTTGAATGAGCTTGTAGCGAAGCTTCACGCTTCGTGGTTTCTGTGCGAGCCCGGTGATTTCAAGCACCCCCTGCTCGCCACGCTCGGTCTCGAACGCAAACAGCAGCGGTGGTTTGGCCTCTTTGGTGAGCAGGTAATATCACTGTCCACTCCCATCAGGGCGGCAATCCCGAAATCTGCGATCTTGATGCGCCCCTCACGATCCAATAACAGATTCTTTGGCTTGATATCGCGGTGCACGATGCCCTTGTCATGCGCGTATTGCAGCGTCTCACAGATCGGCGGAACGATCGCGAGTGCCTGTTTGGCCTCGAGCTTTCCGTCGCGGAGCAGATCGCGCAGGTTCACCCCGTCGACGAACTCCATCACTAGGTAGAACAGCCCGCCGGTTTCACCAAAGTCGTGAATCGTGACGATGTGGGGTTGGGTGAGAATTTCTGCCTCGCGGGCAAAGCGTTCGGCAAAGCGAGTCTCGCTCGCGCGCTCCGGTGCCAGGATCTTTATGGCGACAAGACGATTGAGGGATTTCTGGCGGGCTTTGTAAACCACACCCATTCCGCCCCGGCCAAGGCATTCGAGAATCTCGAACTGCGTAAACCGGCCGGCAATTTCCTCCGGTGTAGGGGGCGGGACCGCACTGGGTTTTGAACCGTCTCCTTTCCCATCGATTGTTCGGGAGGCGAGTGCCTGGCGCATCAGGCAGGCCGGGCAAAGCGCCTGGGGCGAATCCGACGGCAACGGTTCGCCGCAATCGGGACAGGCTGGAGGATCATTCATAATGGGTTCTACTTTCCTCAAAAACGATTCGGTCCATTCGTTACACACTTTTTTACAACGCGAGCGCGCCAAAGAGCGACGGCATCTCCTCATCCACCGCCTCAGGCGAAGAAAGGGTGCGTTCGATCTGCTCCGTAAGCAGATGACGATAGCGCAGACGATGGACGGCCACCCGCGCAGCGCCTTCCGTCATCCCGAGATCGGCGGCGAGCTGCGCATAGGGAATGCGGCTGGAATCTGAGGTGAGGCATGGTTTGAGCGTCTCGAACTGGGTGGCGTTCCCCTCCTCGCGGCTGAGGGATTCCGGGGTATCGAGTACCTTTCCCAACAATGTAAGCGCCCACTCGCGATCGAACAATTTGTCAGGGCTGCATCCATCCGGGGCATCGACCTGCAGGCCGTTCTCCGCGCTTTCCCAATCAAACGAGAGCAGCGCTGCGGCACCTCCGCGTTTCTGGCGGGTGCTATGTTTCCAATCGTTGATCATCCAATGATTGAAACCGGCAAGCAGGAAGGCGCGGAAACGCCCCATGCTCCGGTCCGCGTCCCGAAGTGCATCCGCTGCCACGAGTTGCGCGAAAAACCCCTATACCAAGTCCTCCGCATCCTCCTTGATTTTCCCCTTCCGACGGGCATGGCGATAGAGCGGTTGCCAGTAACTGCCGAACAAAACACCGAGCGCCTCGACTGCCTCCCGGTCCCCACCGCAGGCCGCTTCGCGAATCAGAGTCCATCGCGTCGTGACGAAGAAGGTTTACCGAGTTTCACCGGAGTTCATGCGCTTGCCTGTTCCTACCACAACGACCAACGGACGTTACACGGAAAGTTCCTTTCTGAGATACGCCATGTGCTTGCGAAGACGGGCCGCTTCCCTGATAACCGGGAAGTGAAGATCTTTTCTCCGGTTTACTTATTGCTGCTAACCGGGCTGACATTCCAGGCCAATGGAGCCGGACAGACCCTATTGCTGGTGGACGATCACCATGTCCTCTACCGGTCGGGCACGAAGCGCGTATTTCATCCGGCAACGGCGCATCCCAAGAACCCGCTGGTGCGCGAGACCAAGCCGTGGGAGATGGCGATCGGTTGGACGAGCATCTATCGGGATCCAAAATCGGGCCGCTACCAGATGTGGTACCAGGCCTATGGCGGGGGCCGGGATGCGCGGAAGTCGCACAAGTGCGTGGTGTGCATTGCGGAGTCGGACGACGGTGTCCACTTTTCAAAACCCGAGCTCGGCTTCCACGATTTCGAGACCGATCGCAAACCGTTTGCCGGTCACTACCCAAAATCGAACATCGTGCTGCTGGGCGATGGTGGCTACGGGGATCGGTACGCCAACTCGGTGATGTTCGATCCGCGGGACAAGGATCCGGCGCGACGGTACAAGATGCTCTACACGGATTTTGGCAAGATGAAGGACGGGCGCGAATGGCCCGGATTCTTCGCCGCTTTCTCACCGGACGGATTGCAATGGACCAAATCGACTCGCAATCCATTGCTGCGGACGGCCTACGGCGGACGCGCTTGGCAACCGCCCTACAGCGATGAAGATCCTTATGACGAACGATGGGATCAGCGGAAGAATTTCCTACGGAAGAACTGGCCCATCCCGCTTTCCATGTCGGATGCGGTTGACGTATTCCACGATCCGGTACGAAAGCTGTGGGCGGTCTACGGCAAGTGTTGGATTCAGGGACCGGCGGGCGGATTGGCTTGGAAACATGCGATGGCCCGGGTCGAGAGCGAGGATTTCCTCACTTGGTCCAAGCCGCAAATCGTGAGCAGCCCAGATGATAAGGATGCGCCCAACACCGAATTCCACACCACTCCTGTCTTTCACCATGAAGGCGTCTATTTCTGCCTGAACCAGATCCTCAGTTCGCGTGCCGAAGCCATCGGCGCGAAGGCCGATCAGATGCACATTGAGTTGATGATCAGCCGGGACGGAATTCGTTGGGACCGACCGTTTCGCGACGTGCCGTTCATTGACAGTCGGTCGCAGGCGTTCTCAAACGGCGGCATTTTCACCAGCTCAACGCCGGTGATTCTCGACGATGAAATCCGTTTTTACTATGGCGGCTACAACAGCGGCGCGATCGGCGGTGGTCAACGCCTGACCGACGCGAGCCAGCAAAGCGGTGTTGGACTTGCTCAATTGCCATTGAACCGGTTCGCCGGTATTCGACCGGTCGCCGTATCCGCCCAGTCGACCCTCAAGAAACCGCTCAAAAATATCGGCCAGATCACGATGAAGCCGATTGATCTCGCCGCGTTCAAAACCCTCACCGTGAATGCCGACGCGACTGATGGTACGGTGCGGGTGGAGGTCTTGAACGAGGGCGGCTACCGGATGCGTAACTTCACCCGTGCGCATGCCCGCATTCTGCGCGGGGATTCACTCCGACATCCGGTGTCCTGGAAGGGACTGAACACCACCGATCTGCCACCGGGCAAATACATGCTCCGACTTCATCTCGACAACGCTGAAGTCTTCGCTATCACTCTGAAATGACCTCTCCAAACGGCTCAATTCCATCCGCCGAGGTGACCGAATACGAAGCGCGCGGATACCTCGTGATCGACGATCTCCTGCCGGCCGATCACATCTCCGGATTGCGCGCCCGGATGGAAGCCATTGCCGCCGGAGACGCCGCCGGATTCGCCGCGGGTGACATCGAGTTGGAGCCCGGTTCGAACGCGATACGCAAGATCAACCGTTGCGCGCAGAACGATCCGCTCTTTCGGGCTCATGCGGAGGACTGTCGAATTCTGGATATCGTCGAATCTCTGATTGGCCCGGATATCAAACTCTACGACAGCCAGTGCTTCATGAAACCGCCGGGTGGGGTAGAGAAACCGTATCATCAGGATTCCGCCTATTTTTGTATCGAACCAACCGATCTCGTGACCTGCTGGACCGCGCTCGATGATGTCACGCTCGAGAACGGGTGCATGTGGGTGATCCCAGGTAGCCATCGGACCGGACTGTTGGAGCACGCGGATTGGGAACTTGGCGGACGCGTGGACAAACAAGTTCCCGATACTCAACTGGACCGCGCGAAGGAAGCGCCGATTGTCATGCCTGCGGGTGGGAGTTCCTTTCACCACAGCGTGCTGCTGCACCGATCCGGGGCGAACCACACCGACCAGCCTCGCCGCGGTCTGGCTGTGCACTACATGTCCGCGAAGTCACGTTGGACAAATGCGGCCGCTCCAAAGCCAGGATACGCGCTCCTGCGAGGACAGGAATACCCGGACTGCGTTTGAGTTCGAACTACCGAACCATGAATCGATTTGGATTATTCATCGCCCTTGTCCTGTCCATCGCAATGAACGCTTCAACCGAGGGCGCGCTGCCCGCCGCCACGTTCGCAAACATCAGTTATGGCGAACATGAACGCCATGTCCTGAATCTCTGGCAGGCAAAATCGGATTCACCCACGCCGCTGCTCATCTTCATTCACGGGGGTGGCTGGCATGGTGGCGACAAAGCAGATGTGCCGGTAAAGCTGCTGGCTTTCATGCTCAAACACGGAATCTCCGTGGCGTCGATCAACTACCGCTTCACCCGCATGGCGATCTTGCCGGCACCGGTGCATGACGCCGCGCGCGCGGTGCAGTTCCTGCGCAGCAAGGCGGAAGACTGGAGCCTCAACCCGAAGCGGTTCGGTGCCTATGGCATCTCTGCAGGCGCGACCTCTTCCCTATGGCTGGCCTACCACGATGATCAGGCCGATTCGGCAAGTGATGATCCAATCGCCCGCCAATCCACCCGCCTGCAAACGGCAGTGGGTTTGTCGCCGCAAACCTGCCTTGAACCGGCGATCATCACCTCGTGGATCGGCGACCAGGTCCTGAATCACCCGATGATCGCGCGAGCGGTCGGAGCGAGGAAACTGAATGAATTAAAATCCCCCCGACCGGAATGGATTCCTCTGCTACGTGAATTCTCACCGATCACCCATGTTGGTCCGGGCGATCCGCCAGTGCTGATTTCAAATCCGAGGATCGATCCACTTCCTGCCACCTCGGCAGGCAGCGCGATTCATCACGCCGTGTTCGGCAGGAAGCTGAAGGAAAAAGCAGATGCCGCAGGAACCACCTGTATTCTGCTGATTCAAGAATCTGCGGATGCCACCGTTCCCACACCGGAAGCCTTCCTGCTGGATCACTTGACCAGGAAGTAGACCCTGATTGCGGAAGCAATATTGCGAGCCAGATACCGGAGACCGGGTAGGAGTAACTGCTGTTACTCAAGCAGTTTATTTGACCGCGGATGGCACGGATAATGGGGAAATACGATACGAGTTCGTTTTGAATTCGACTCACCAAATGGTGAATGCAGTCCTAGCTTTGGGTCTGCGGATTTACC
>JBLFYM010000129.1:0-16737 GCA_047608975.1 Limisphaerales bacterium
GCTTGGATTCCGTTGGGGAATCGGCCATTCCGGCGGGGTGTTGCTGGTGGGTCTGTTGGCTCTGATCTTCCGCGATCTCTTTCCTCTCGAAGCCCTGTCTGAATGGTCCGAACGGATCGTCGGAGTAACCCTGGTGGCGATTGGCCTGTGGGGAATTCACGTCCTCAAACAGAACCGCATTCATGCCCACGAACACGCGCATGGCGCAGTGAAACACGTGCATCCACACGTTCATTTTCAAGACCGCGATCGTTCGGTGCATCGGCATTCACACGCGGCCTGGCTGATCGGGGTTTTACACGGCTTTGCGGGCAGTTCGCACCTGTTCGGTGTTCTGCCGGCAATTGCCATGCCGACGGTATGGCAGGCGGGATTGTATCTCCTTTCATTTGGCGTGGGAACCATCGCGGCCATGACGCTCTTTGCCTCGGGCATCGGCCGAATTTCCCGGGTCCCGCTTTTTTCACGATTCGGCCCACATGCGATGTTTGGACTCTGTTCGGTTGCCGCAGTGGCTTGTGGGACCTATTGGATTTTCGCCTGAGTCGCGCCTCTCTTTGAACCTTCCGCCAGCTGGTTGACTCCGGCAATCTCCCCGCTTTGAATCTGGATCTGACCAAGTTGAATTTTCGTTGGCGGCGAGGACTGGCCATCGTTCTCGGGCTGCTGTTCTCCCTCGCCTTCCCCGCCGCCAGTGTGGCCGGCTTTGCCTGGGTGTTGCCCGGCCTATTGCTGTTGCTGGCGAGGGGATTGAACGGGCGGGCGGCTTTTCAGATCGGATGTCTGTTTGGAGTGAGCTTTTCCCTTTGTGCCCTCTACTGGATGAACTACATGCCGGTGGTGGGTTTTCAGGTGGTGGGATGGATCGCGTTGAGCAGCTATCACGCCTTGTATTACGGGGTGTGGGTTTGGGCCGGTGGGAAACTGCTTTGCTCGGTCGACGGGGAGCCGCAACGTTTGAGTTGGATCACACGAACGGCCTGGTCGCTCACCGTCGCCGCGATCTGGGTATTGTTGGAGTTTGTGATCGGGCGATTTCTCACGGGATTCCCCTGGCTGCAGGTCGGCGTCACGCAGTTCGAACTCACCCCGTTGATCCAACTCGCCTCGCTGACCGGCGTGGGTGGAATTTCGTTCCTGGTGGTTTGGTTTTCAGTTTCGTTCGCGTTGGCGCTCGACGGGCTGGCGCGGGAACCCAGTCAACGTTCGAACGCCTGGCGGGAAGTGTTTCTGCCGTTGGCGGTGGTCGCCGTGGTCTTCGCCTGGGGAACGTCGCGGATTTCCGCAATTGATCGGGCAATGGAGCAATCGACCCGTAGTTACAAAGTTGCGTCCATTCAACCGAGCGTTCCGCAAACCCTGATCTGGGATAGTGACGCGACCACCAACCGGTTCAACCGATTGGTGGCGTTGTCCAATGAAGCCCTGAAAACCAAATCGGATCTGCTGCTTTGGCCGGAGGCGGCAATGCCGGGATTTGTGAAGGACGAACGGCATATCCGTGAGCGCGTCGCCGATCTGGTTCGTGAGCACGGCGTGTGGCTGGTGTGCAATGGCAACGACGCACGGTATGCCGCGGGGGCCGGCCCTCCCGACGAGCCTGATTATTACAACAGCGCGTTTCTCTTCACGCCGACCGGCGAGATCGCTGCGCAGTATGACAAACGACATCTGGTGATCTTTGGAGAATACGTCCCCTTGGCGCGCTGGCTGCCGTTTCTAAAATGGTTCACACCAATCGGGGACGGCTTCGCTGCCGGTGCCAGCGCGGCGCAGTTTCCCCACTTTGAGGCAGCGGTCTTGATCTGTTTTGAGGACGCCTTTGCATCACTTGCCCGGGATTCCGTGAAACCGGATACAGCGTTTCTGATCAATTTGACGAACGACGGCTGGTTTTCGCACGGACCCGAACAGTGGCAGCACGCAGTGAATGCACTTTTCCGATCAGTCGAAACCGGCCGACCGTTGCTGCGATCCGCGAACGACGGGATCAGCTGCTGGATCGATCCGGCGGGGCGTGTCAGGGATGTGTTTGCTGGTGACGCGGAGCAGTCCAAGGTTGGCTTTCCGGAGACCGGATCGGTCTACGATGAAGGGGTGCTGCATATGGACGTGGTTTTGCCGGCTGAAAACATTTCAACCTTCTACTGGCGGCATGGTGATTGGTTTGTGGTGGTTTGTGCTGTTTTGACAGTCGGATTCAGCTCTCGCATGCGCCGACGTAGGGCTTGAATAATGCCTTTCAGTGGGCAGAATCCCCCTTCGCTCACTTATGAATTCCCCGATGCAATCCCGTCGTTCTTTTCTCCGTAAGAGCTCCCTTGGCCTTGCTGCCGCCTCGCTCGGCGTTACTGGGATGGCCGCAAAAAAGCGAAGCTATCCGATCGTCGCGTTCGCCAAACCCTTCCAGAATCTGAGTTTCGATGATTGTGCGGACATGGTGGCCGAAGTGGGTTGGGACGGGATCGAATGTCCGTTGCGGCCCAAGGGGCAGATCGAACCGCAGACAGCCGCAGACAAACTTCCCGAACTTGTCGCGGCCCTCAAGAAGCGCGGAAAGCAGATTCATCTGGCTGCGACTGGGATCAATTCAATCCGCACGCCTCATGCTGAGACCGCGCTACGCGCCATGGCCGCTGCGGGAATCAAACGTTATCGGATGGCTTATTGGAAATACACCAATGACAAACCGATCGACAAACTTCATGCCGAGATTCGCGCCGAGTTGAAGGATCTTGTCGCCCTCAACAAGGAGCTGGGCTTGCAGGCTGGCTACCAAAACCACTCGGGAAGCAATTATGTCGGCGCTCCGATCTGGGACATGTACACGATCCTGAAGGATTTTGATCCACGCCAGATCGGCATGATCTTTGATATTGGTCACGCCACCCTGGAAGGCGGATATTCCTGGCCGATCGAAGCCCGCCTCGTGCAGTCGCACCTGTCGGCGGTCTACGTGAAAGACTTCAAGTGGGGGCACACTGAGAAGCGTGGCTGGCGCGGCAACTGGTGCCCGCTGGGCCAAGGCATGGTGAACCGGAAGTTCTTCACCCAGCTGCGGAAGTCTGACTACGCCGGACCCATTTCCCAACACCACGAATACGAGCTCGGCAACCATCGCGAAATGGTGAAGACCATGCGCGATGATCTGAAAGTGCTGAGAGATTGGCTCGAATGAAACCCAACCCAACCCGAACCCTTATTACCTCAACCTTCTGTCTGCTGCTTGGCCTCGCTGGCGCGTGCGCCGAAGGGGTCCCGACTGCCCCCACGGTTGCGACCTATTCCATCGTTGCCTTTGACCCCAAGACCGGCGATCTCGGCGTTGCCGTGCAAAGCAAGTTCTTCGGTGTCGGCAGTGTGGTTCCCTACGCCGAAGCCGGAGTGGGCGCGATCGCGACCCAAGCCTACGCAAATCCCGAATATGGTCCCAAAGGACTGCGGATGTTGCGCGACGGATTCTCAGCCGAAGGCGCAGTGCATGAACTGACCAAGACCGATGCGAGTCGGGATCATCGGCAGTTGGGCATGGTGGATGCACAGGGCGATGCCGCCGCCTACACCGGGGCCAAGTGCAATACCTGGGCGGGACATTACGTCGGACTTTTCTACACGGTTCAGGGGAATATCTTGGCGGGCGAATCGGTGATCCGTCGGATGTCCACGGCTTTCGAGACCGCGCGCAAACTGCCGGGCACGGAATTGGCCGATTGGCTGTTTGAGTCGATCAAGGCCGGCGAAGCCGCCGGCGGCGACCGGCGCGGTCGACAATCCGCAGCTCTGTTGGTCTCGCGCAAGGGTGGTGGGTATGCGCAAGCGAATGACCGCTACATTGATCTCCGCGTCGATGATCATGTGACCCCGGTCGAGGAGATTGGCCGGTTGCTGGGCCTGCATAAACAGTTCTACGCGCGATCTCATCGAGAAATCCCAGTGCCCAACAGTATCGCACTGATCGACAACTCGATCTCGCAGGAACGTTGGGGTTGGCCGGTATTTCTGCTTTTGCTGGTCGGCGTCGGGATCATGTTTGCGGTTTCAACCAACTCCCCCCCTGCCCCCCAGCTCGGCGTGGTGCATGGCCGCCTTACTCCCTGCGGCGAACGCATAAATGCGGTAAGCAGCCATGAAGCAGCGAGCGAGCGTCGCGTCGCACCGTTCAAGATGGATCAGCCGCTGGCGGAGGCTCGCGCCGGCATGCGTGAGCGGGTCATGCGTCTGCCCCGGGTGAAACTTGTGAGTGAGTCTGATGATTATCTCCGCTTTGAATGCCGCAGCCTGATCTTTCGGTTTGTGGATGATCTTGAATTCCATTTCGACGAGATCGAGAAGAGCATTCATGTGCGTTCAGGTGCCCGCTGCGGTTTCTGGGATCTCGGATTGAATCGCCGACGCGTGAATGAGTTACGCCAAGCGATGAACAAGAGTTCCGTCGGGGAACCCACTCCGCAGCCGAAGCCCGCCGTTTCCTGAAGGTGGCATGAGTCCAAAGCCAGCCATTGAGTCGCTTGAGGGGTTGGAGGAAAACCTCAGTCGCCCCACCGCCAGCCTGATCTCCTTTATGCGTCAGCTGAAAGGAGATCTGATCTTCCTCGGCGTGGGCGGAAAGATGGGCCCAACCATGGCGCGGATGGCCAAGCGGGCGGATGAACAGGCCGGCGTGAACAGACGGATCATCGGCGTCTCCCGGTTTGGCTCCGGCGATCTCCGCCAGCGGCTTGCAAGCGATGGTATCGAGACCATCGCCTGTGATCTCCTCGATGAATCGGCACTGAACCAACTTCCCAAGGCGGCAAACGTCGTCTACATGCCGGCGATGAAATTTGGTTCCACCGGCAACGAACCCCTCACCTGGGCAATGAACGCCTGGCTGCCGTCAGTTGTTTGTCAGCACTATCCCAATTCCCGCATCCTCGCTTTTTCTACGGGGAATGTTTACGGACTGACGAACCTGAACCGGCCGTCGCAGGAAGAGGATATTCCCAATCCCGTCGGCGAGTATGCGATGAGCTGTCTGGGCCGCGAACGGATGTTCCAACACTTCAGCAAGACGCTGGGGATCCCCGCTGTTATTGTGCGCCTGAATTACGCCACCGAACTGCGCTATGGCGTGTTGGTGGATATCGCGCAGAAGGTGTGGAACGGGCAGCCGGTTGAGGTCGGTATGGGCCACCTCAATGCCATCTGGCAATCAGACGCAAACGCAGCGATTTTGCAAATGCTCGGGCACACCACGTCGCCGCCGACGGCACTGAACATCACCGGCGAATCCGCACTTCGGATCGCGGATCTCGCGGCCGGATTTGGTCAGCGGATGCAAAAGACCGTCCACCTGCGCGGGGAGGAAAACGCCAGCGCTTTGTTGAGTGACAGCTCCCGCGCGCATGAATTGTTTGGCAAACCCGAGACGTCCACGGAACAGATGCTCGATTGGATTGCGGCCTGGGTGATGCGAGACGGCGAGTCGTTGGGTAAACCGACCCACTTCGAATCCCGCGACGGGAAGTTTTAATCTCTGCCAGACTGTAAGATCCCGATCAGCAGGAAATTCAAACGTGACCGAGTGGATCGCTCTCCTCTCACAAAATGCGTTCAATCAAGCGTATGCCGGTGCCTAAGGAAAGCGACCGAATCTCGCAAGTCGAAAAGGAACGAGACGGTGCGTCAGTGAACCGAATCCCCTCCTTCGCCAGCCGATCAAAATTGGGCGTGGGTGCCTTTGCCGGCGGGTTGTAACACCCGACATCGCCGTAACCGAGATCGTCAGCGAGGATGAAAACGATATTCGATTTTGACGGGTTCGCTGCCGATGGCGTGCCCTGAGCGGGGAGAACTGCCGTGATTGGGAAGGTCGTAAGGAACGAACTATCCTGGGAGCTTGATGAAAAGAATGGCCTACCCCAACGGGATAGGTCGTGCCTCCCGCCTGCGCTTCGCTTCGGGGCGGAATCCCGTTGGGATTTCCTGAAAACAAGACCAACTCTCAATCCGCAAACGAAAGCGTCAGCTTCTCGACAATCGGCTTCGATTTGTTCTCAGTGGAATCCGTGAGGCGCAGCTGGATTTGAAAACCGTATCCGGCGGGAAGATCGGAGAGGTTCAGTTGGGCTGGTGTCTTGGCGACCTGTTTGGAGAAGCCCGGAGTGTAATCGTAGCTTTCCCTGAGTTCGGTCCAACCGGTCCACTTGTCGACCTTGGCATCGTTGTCGGTATCGACGCCGACCCGGGCCTTGACGGTTTCCACCCATGGACCGGGACTGACGAAATCGGTCCGCTGCTGGGTGGCCAGATAGAATTGGCCTTCGGCGAAGGCGATGTCGGGATCGGGATGACCTTTGCCGATCTTGTCGCACCAGGTGAATTGCTGATCGATGGAAGGCGAGGTAAACCAGCCGACGCTCATCTGATGTCCACCGACCGGATCGTAGTCGCCGAAGAGGTAGTATCGTCCGCCGATGCAGATCGCGGCCCAGTCACCGTAAGCTTCCTGCTCGGGCTCATGCACCTCGTATTCGGCGATGTTGGTCGGGTAGTTCTTCGGATCTTCTTTCGCCCAATGAGGATGCTTGTAGGTCGCGATCTTTCCGGTGGGCTTGGTGCGGTTGTCTACGGCCGGTTTCTGGAATTTGAATCCGTTGATTCCGTTCGGACTCACAGCGTGTCCGGCTAGCGGGGAATCCCAGGAGCGTTTGCCGGCGTTTAGCGGGCTCCAGTCCTCGATGATGACGTGCATATTGCCGTCAAGATCGCGAATGAAGCCGGCATCGGAACCGTGCGACGGATCTTTCACCGCGATGCCCATATTCTTGCCCGGCTTGCCATCGAAGAGATCGTCGTCGACGTAAACGTGCGGATCCTGGTCGTTCGGGAAGTCGTAGTAGATCAAGGCCTTGCCATCGATCATCTCCGCGCTCGTCACCCACTTGGAAAAGCCTTCGGTGACGGGGCCGTGATGGACCCAATTCTTCATGTCGCGGCTCTGCCAGGCGTGGTAGCCACCGAGTCGGGGTTGCAATCCTCCTGGTGCATCGAACTGATTCGGAAAGCGTGTGGTTTTTAGTGGGGCATCAAACCCTTCCAGCGTTGCCTCCTCCGGGGTGTGCTTAGGCAAGGGCTTTCGCTTCTGTCCCTTCCTGGCGCGTGGCTGTCCGCTACCGTAGCGGCCGAACATCCAGTAGTTGTCCGGGCCCATCGTCAGGAGTACGGGGGCGTCCTGGAGATTCACCGGTCCAAGGTTTTCGATCGGATTCCAATTCTGCCAAACCGGCGATTGATTCACGGTGAGCGACTCCGCCGATCGTTTCACCTTGGATCTGTGCAGCCTGGTCATGACGGTCGCCGACTTTTCTTTGGGCGAAACCGCACCATCGACGACGTCAGCACCTTTGGCTGACTTGATGTTCTGTTTCCAGTCATTGGCGCTATCGATCTTCCAATCGGCGGCTCGGAGGGCGGCGCCGCCAAGCAATACGGCAGCCAATAGGAGTGTGCTTGTTTTCATGTGAAATTTGTGGTGGTCGATCGTGTGATTACTTTGGATCCATTTCGGAATTTTCGTTGGTCCTCAGCGGGCTCAATTCATCCGAGCGTCCGATGAGTTCTCGCCCGGGTCAGGCTGATCGAAGGATCTTCTTGGTGGCGGACAAAAAGGTGTTCATCTCGCGATCGGTGCCAATCGTGATTCGGATGTATTGACGTGTCTCGGGTTGATCAAACCAGCGGACGATGAGATTCAGATCGCGGAGCTTCTTGTGCCAGGTTCGGGCGGCGAAACGGGGCGGCTCGAGCAACAGGAAATTGGTTTGGCTCGGCAATACTTTGAATCCACGTTCCGTGAGTTCTCCGGCGACACGAGCGCGGGTGGCCTTGATGATGCGAAATTTTTTCCGGTAGTAGCCGAGATTCTTCAGCGTGGCCAATGCCGCAACCTGTCCCAGACCATTCACGTTGTAGCTGTCGCGAATCTTGTCCAGCGCGCCGATGACCTCCGGGTGGCCGATGAAGTAGCCGATCCGTTGAAAGCAAAGCGAAAACGATTTGCTGAAAGTGCGGGAGACAATGACGTGCGGATGTTTTAGCGCGAGCTCGGCCGCGTTCTCTTCCGCGAAGTCAACATAGGCTTCGTCCAGAATCACGATGCCGCGCGTTCGTTCACAGAGCGCATCCAACTCGGCGTTGCTGTATCCCCGACCGCCCGGCGCGTTGGGGGTGGTGACGTAGGTCAGCGCGGCGGAGTTCCGCCATCCCCGCGTCTTCAACTCAGACGTCGAGGGGATGCTGAAATCTTCATTCAAGGCCACCGGATTCCGGTTACCGCCGTGAATGTCGGTGAGCACGGGATAGAGTGAGTAGCTGGGATGAAAATATTGGATCAGCGCGCGATCGCCGGTGGCGTCCGGTTCCACAAATGCGCGGGTGGCGAGTGCGAGCAGTTCATCGGACCCGTTCCCAACGATGACATTTGTAACCGCGCAGCCATGGTATTTGGCCAAGGCTTCACGAAGCGGCTGAGCGGTCGGGTTCGGATAAAGTCTCAGGCGGTCATCAACGCTCGAACGGACAGCGCGCAGGACGGATGGTGCCGGCGGGAACGGATTCTCGTTCGTATTGAGCTTGATGAGTTTCGGATTCTTAGGCTGCTCACCGGGCACGTAGGCGTGCAGGCGATGAACCAATCGCCGAATCAGTTGCTTGAAGCGGGGCATGGAATGCGCGCCAGCGTCTTCAACGCTTGCGCGGTTTCGCGGCAGGCTTGCCAGTGGCGCGACTGGCAGCGGCTTTGGTGGTCGCGCCGTTTCGCTTGGCCGAAACTCCATTACGGGCCGCGCTTTTTGCCGGCCGGGCTTTGCCGTTGGATGCTGCTGGACGAGCTATGCCGTTGGCGGCCTTGACACCGTTCTTGGCCGCAACCTTCTTGGGAGCACCCTTGCGGGCATTCTTTTTGGCGGTAGCAATCTTCTTCTCCAATCCCGCCCGAATCGCAGCGGAGCGGCCATGCGCGTCCAGACCTTCTACCTCGGCAAACTTCGCTATTGTCGGAAGCGCCTTCTTCAGCGAGGTCGCGTTGTACTCAACAATGCTGGTCCGGCGTTGAAATTGGTCGACCGTCAATCCTGCGAAAGCTTTGCCGGCCCCACCGGTTGGCAGCGTGTGGCTGGGACCGGCGACGTAATCACCCACCACGGTCGGTGAATGTCCGCCGACAAAGATCGCACCGGCAGTGCGGAGCGCGGCCACCGTAGTTTTCTTTTGTCTGACCATCACCTCGCAATGTTCAGGCGCGAGTTCGTTGGCCAACTCGATTCCATGCTGCAGATCCACCACGTGGATGAGCCAGCCGTTTTTGTCCAATGCGCGGGAAATAAACTCTCGGCGGGAACACTCGGGAATCTGTCGGGCCAGTTCCTTCTCCACTCCGTTGAGAACCTTCAAGGAAGTGGTGATCAGCCAGACTCGTTCCTCGCCGGAGCCATGTTCGGCTTGGGCCAGCATGTCCGCAGCGATGAACTTCGGGTTGGCAGAATCATCTGCCAACACGAGAACTTCGCTCGGGCCGGGCAGCAAATCGATGGAGACGCGGCCGAACAACAGTCGTTTGGCAGCGACGACGAACGCGTTCCCGGGACCGAAGACCTTCTGAACAGGCCTGATCGTTTCCGTTCCCAACGCCATTGCAGCAATCGCCTGCGCACCGCCGGCCTTGTAAATCTCGGTTGCCCCCGCGTGTCGCGCGGCGTAAAGCAAAGCATCGTTCACCCCACCGTCCTTGCCCGGAGGCGTGCAGACCACGATTTCTTCACACCCGGCTTCCTTCGCGAGGGTGATCGTCATCAGGCACGTGCTGACCAGCGGGGCAGTACCGCCAGGGATGTAAATCCCCACCCGCCGAAAGGCATCAAACTTTTCGCCCACCGTTGCGCCGTGATTATTTTTGGAGGTCCAGTTCTTTCGCAGCGATTTCTTCGCGAAATTCAAAATATTCTTACTCGCCACACTTACAGCCTCGCGCAGCTCCTTGTCCGCCTTGATGGACGCATTGAAAAGCTCGGCAGGGGTAACGGCGAGATGCGCAGGAGAAACGTGAACGCCATCAAAGCGTTCAGCGAACTCACTGAGAGCAACGTCCCCTTCGGCGGCAACACGAGTGATTATCCCGCGTGCACGCTCTTCTATCCCCTGGTCAAAAAGAGACGATGGCACAGCCAACTCGCGCAGGCGGTCGGCGTAATCGTCATCTGTCCGTCGCAGAATCTTCATGGGCGGCGAAATTAGATAAATGGTGGATTAAAGTCAAAGTTAGGTCTGGAATTTTCTTTGCTGACGCAATTACGGGGGGCAAAATTCGGAAATGAACGTCAGCATGGTGTTTTCTGGGAGTTTTCACGTCTACTCCGGAGGGAAATCACTGCTGGCTGGATGTCCGCCCGAAATCGTTAAAGTTCTCATACAGGACGGGTTTTCGGCCAAAAACGCCATTCTTTTACCCGATATTCCGGTGGCTCAGGGGGAGTCTCAGGTAGCGATCGAGTTCCCACTTTATCACCATCTTTTTTTCGGAAAACAGCCGGAAACATCTGAGCCATTGTTGCTCATTGGGAACCGGGGACGTCTCTCTGCCGCGCGCGAATTGCTGAATCTGACCCTTTTTGGCCCTTCGACGGACCAAATGCAGGAATGGGGAATGGAGAAAGATGCCTCGATAGGGCTTTCGCGCGAAACGCGTTGGTTTCACCTGAAAGACCACGAAGGCAAGCCGTTGCCGTTGGAAGCGATGGTGCGCACCCAGACATTTGACCATGATCCGGTGGACTTGGGGTGGCTTCAGATTCGCAGGGTGACCAAGAATGTATTCGAGTTCAGCGCCGGCGGAGATACGGAAACAGTCGACCTGACCCCACCAGCGGAACAGGCCCCGCCCTACCCTGTCATCCCGGATTTGACCACCACAACCCTGGTAAAAATGGGGGTGGAAATTCTGGGAGGTTCCACGGGATTCAGTACCACGCAGGCATCGTCCGGGCTCGCGCTTTGTTACAACGGGCACTACATGCTGGTGGATGCCATCCCTTACCTAAATTCGCATCTGCGCGCCCGAGGCATCGCGCGCAACCAGGTCGGCAGTATTTTCTCAGCCACATTCACGACGACCATTGTAACCTCGTCTCATTGCTTCAGTACAACCGACCGATCGAAGTTCTCACCACTCCACTCATCTACCGGATGATTTTGAAGAAACTATCGCTCACGCTCGACCGTTCCGAGCCGAGTCTGGAGGAATACTTCGTGTTCACACCACTGGAGACAGGCAAGGAGACCAATTACTACGGCCTGCGCATCACCCCGTTTCTCTCCAGCCACTCGATCCCCACCATCGGGGCGAAATTCGAGACCACGCATTCGGGGCGCGACTACAGCATCATTTTTTCGGGGGACACACAGGCGCTGAGCGATGTGCGCAAGATGCAGAAGATGGGAATCGTCTCCCACGAACGCGTCACTGAAATCCAAAAGATCTATGAGACACCGGTCAGCCTGCTCTTGGCCGATGGCGGTGAGGGACAAATCCATGGCGATCCGGCGGATGCGCTGGACTCGCCGGCCGAACGCATTGTGTTCATGCACATGGAAAAACTGCCTGATCGGTTCGCGGCAAACTTCATGACGGCATCGTCGGGCAAGCGTTTTCCGGTCGTAAGGGGCGAGACCGACTACAACCTCACGCAGACAATTGAATTTCTGCTCGAGTATTTCCCGGGCATGCCGCCGGTGTGGATCTCACACCTGCTGGCCAATCAACGGGTACTCGAGTTCAACTCCGGGGACATCATCATCCGAGAAGGTGCCCAATCCGAAGGGTATCTCTACATGATCCTCACCGGATACGCGCGGGTCGTTCATCACGACGGAACGCGACGCTCCACCTTAGCCACGATGGAAGCCGGCGAATTGATCGGCGAGATGTCGATCATGAGCGGCCATGGACAGCGCAATGCGTCGGTCGTTGCCGACAGCCCCGTCATCGTCACCGCCATCGCCGAAAGTTCCTTCCGCGAATACATCCAGCATCAGGGACTTGAGACCGAGTTGAAGTCCATGTGGCAAAACCGCGGGTTGTTGCAGAATTTCCCCTATCTGAAACCGCTCCAACAACTGGTGATTCGGGAACTCAGCCGAGTGATGACACTCGAACATCTTCCGGCGCGAACCGAGCCTACCCCCTACAATGAAATCTGTGATCCCTATGGCTTCATCATGCCACTGGGTCAGGAGCTAACCGTAAAATACGCCAAGTCCAGCGCGACGATTCAACCGCATGAAAAACCCGTAATGTGCCAGGGCAACGAGACCCTCATTACGGAAACAGAGTTCCAGTATCTCCTCATGAGCGCCGGGCGAGCGGCCGAACTGCGTCGCAGCATCCCGGCCTTCCGTTTCTTCTGGGAGGAAAACCTCGGCTTTCCCATTCCAATAAATGTTCAATCCTAGGGCGACTTGGTTCGTCCACTCTTCCGTGCCTGCATTCCTCCGAATCCTCTCCCCGCTCGCCCTCGTCTTTCTGTTGGGCAGCGCAACCCCGACGAAAGGAGCAACGGTACAACCCATACGGTTGGCGCTCAATTTGCCACAGGGAAGCAATTACGTCATCGGCGATCAGATCCCATTGCAGTGGAGCTTCGACAACTTGACCACCCAGTCGCTCGCCTTCATGTGGGAAGGTTGCTGCCGCGTGAACGGACGAGTCGCAATGAAGCGCCTCTCCGCCCCGAGGCCTCCCACCGGAGAAATAAGACCCTCACATCTCGGGCTCGGCCAAGGGATTTACAATGCCGCGTGCCTACACTGCAAACTCGCCCGGCGCGACACCGAACTCGAAGTTCAGACGGCTGAACAGGGACCTGCCACCGCCCACATGTTTGCCCGCGCAGTTCGGTTGAATGGCGGGCGCACGCAAGTGTTCCCAAGCACGCTTGAGAACTGGGTCCTGCTCGAGCAGACCGGAGACTACACGCTCACCGGACACTATCTTGGCGTCCACCCGCGCCAACAGCCGCAGATGCCCAAACGAACCCAACTATGGTCGGGCCGCACCGAATCCGGCCCGATCAACCTGAGTCTGCTTTCGGTGAATGACTATTTGAAGGAAGCCGCCCCGCGCCAGATCGCCCGGGGAATTCGCCTCACCTTCGGTGCCCCTAAAGCGATTAGGCCGTTTGAAAAGGTCGCTCTTTCAATCACGCTGGAAAACACCACAGCCACGAATCAAATCATCAACTGGCCAGGCGACGCCAGCTTCTGGCTGGTGAACTCGGAGGGGCGTCGAGTCACCGCCAGCCGCTACGCCATCGGACGTTTTGGCAGCGCCATCACCCTGCGCCCCAACCTCCCGCAGGAAGTCACCTTCGACATCGATCACGAACTCCTGAGCGGCCAACCGTTTGGCGAATACCGCGCCTTCATGGAACTGACCCAATCCACCAATCAGGTACGCACCCCCTCGAACGACGCGTTGATGCACTGGCAGATTGACGACGCCGCAACCAAGGAACTGCTCATCCACGCGGCCGGTCATCCGGCGGTCGGCCATCGGAATCCCCAACTCAAACTCCTGCGGGTGTATCTCCTCGAACTCGCCGATACGTTGGCGCGCATGGACCTGGCGAACGCCCTGCCCAAAGCCCGTTCTCTGCTGGCAGATCTTCAACAGGCAGCGTTGCTCAAACCGCATCAAAAGACACCCGGCCGCGCCAACATCAACGTTCGCATCGACAAACGCGGAGCAGCGCTGCAAGACCCGCCGCTGCTCAAGGCCTTCCCGGCAGCCGGCCAAACGGTTTCCGATGCGCTCACCCGCATTGCCGCCTTGCGAAGACATCTGGGATGGAGCCTCGGGTTGAATATACGGGTGTCACCGGATGCGCCATTGGCCTCTGTAAAGACCTTCACCAAATCCCTAAACCCCGAACAAACTCCCCTCGCAGAACCACCGTCGGCGCGACTCTTCAACCGACTCGCCACCGGATTTACCCAGATCCAGTTCGTGGACAGCGTCGAGAATTCAGACGGTTCCACGGTGATCAGAGTCGGCAAAAAGAACGGCTTCGTCGAAGTCAAACGCGCCACCGGCCCGAACGCACCCTCGATTGGAGCTGATGATTGGCCGGATGTCCTGAAATCTCACCTCGCTGTCGATGCCTCACCAGAGTTGACATGGGGTGAACTGCGAGCCGCCATCGAACCCATCATTGGCCATCAAAAACTACTGGAACTGTCCATCTCAACCAAGCAGTAGTTCCGCAGTCAGTGAGCCGTTCACCTAGTTGCTACAGTTTATTGCTTCACGGTTGCACCACCGCGCTGGACAGCAGAATCGATAATCGTGGACGTCGGCTGATATTCCGTCAAAAGCTCCAATGATGAACCGCAACGAAGATCATTGATCGGCGAAAAATCGTGGCGATCCAGGTCGCTTCGCTTAACCTCTTCCGATGAATCCCAAGGTTGCAATCGCTTCCGCAGGAGCACTGCTCAGTCTGACGCTGCCCATTCCGGCGCAGACAATCACCGAAGGCCCGCTCGCGACAGTGAAGAAAGAGGTCTATGTCCAAAACACCACGGCAAACCTCGCGCCCTGGGTCTGGACCTACTCCGGTCGACCCGGCTATCGCGAAGAAATCCACACCCGCTGGTCACACGCGGATCAGGTGCGAGGGTATGGTGATTCCCCCACCCAACCGCACCGGCGGGTTTCGCATGACGACGGCAAGACTTGGAGCAAACTCACTCCCCTGCCCCCACACCTAACCCTCGGAGAAAAGGTGGCCATCATCGACTGGAAGTTCTGTGGCATCTATGACCCCGCATCGAAGCGACACGTCGATCTCTCAATTCACCACCTTCGCGATATGCGCCAAGGCAACCCACGTCGGCTCTACAATCACGCGCTGATCCGTCTCTCGGCGGATGATGGCAAAACCTTTGGACCCCCGGAAATGCTGCGCTATGAGGATGGTGCCGATTTAAGTCCCGAAACACTTCTGGGGGACAGTTTCCTGAAGAACAACACCGGTTACCCCGGCCAGTCGATTCTTCGCCATAGCAACGGCAGCCTGATCATTCCGGTGACCAACAGCAAAATCCCAGCGCACGTCGACGACCAACCCGTCGGCCGAACAGTCTGGCCCGAGGCGAACGGCACCGGAAGTCTCTGCCACATCGGCCGTTGGAACAAAAAGACCCAGGCCTACGATTGGAAAGCGGGCGAACCCGTCTGGCTCTCCCGAAATCTCGCCTTCAACGGTTTGCTGGAAGCGGACGTTGTGGAGTTGAAAGATGGCCGCGTGCTGTGCGTCTGGCGCGTGACCAAGAACGGGAAAGAAAGTCCGGCTTACAAATATTTTGGCGTTTCCAACGACGGCGGGATGACGTTTACCAAACCAAAAGTCTTCCAGTACCGCGACGGCACGAAGTTCTTCTCCAGCAGCACATTCCATCGGATCTTCCGCAGCAGCAAGACTGGCAAGCTCTACTGGATAGGAAACATTCTTCCCGAACACACGACCATTCCCGGACATCCCCGATATCCGCTGAACATTGCCGAGATCGATGAGCAATCCCTCGGGCTGATCAAAGAGACCGTAACCGAGATCGATACCCGCCAACCGGGTGAAGGCCTGCGCCTGCAACTTTCGAATTTTTGGATCGTTGAAAGTCAGCAGGAGAAGAATCTGGAAATCTACCTGACCAGACTCAACGAACATCCCGACGAACTCTACACCGCCAACGTGTATCGGTACACGCTGACACTGAAGTAGCCCGACGGATTTGTCGCAGGCGTTTTCGCGCGGACTCACGCCGGATCAGACTATTTGTGAACCCATAACCTCCCCCGAAACTCACCGACCGCCACCTCGACATCGTGATGGCCTACTGGGAAGCCGTCATCGAACGCCAACGCGCCACCGACCCAAAGTGGCAGAGGCGTCCCGCCTCTGATCCCCTCGTCACGCAGTGACCAAACCCACCCAACATGCCCAAGCCCACCATCGCCAAACCATGAACCACCGCCTCCACCTCACCCCATCCGTGAAATCCGCGTGATCCGTGGTTGAAAAAACGCCCCCCACCCGCAGTTAAGAAAACCGCCCGTCATGCACCGCCGCCATCCGCCTCACCCCATCCGCGAAATCCGCGTAATCCGCGGTTAAAAAGACCCGCCCGAAATGCACCGCCGCGGCCCCTCATACATCCACGAACCAAGTGCCGACGCGCAGCGTCTTCCCGATGGACTGTGCCGTGTGAAAACCCTCCCCAACGAGACCTCACACCTCCACGCCTACAAACGCACCAAAGGCCGCTGGGCCATCCCCACCGCCCGCCTCAGCGAGATCGTTCAGAACCGCCGCGCCCACCCCGAGTACTGGCAAACCCTCCTCCGCCCCACCAAACACCGCCCCCAACAAATCGAAATGTTCTGCTCAGCTCACTTTCCCCAGACCGTCCAATCGCACCCGCAGCTGAAATGGAGGGGCGAGCTTGCGAGTCCGCCCTTGGGGCAAAGGGAAAAGGAAAACCCCAACAGGGGCAAAAGCAAACCGCACAGGGGGAAGAGGACGCCCCTCTAAAAGCCGCAGGGCTTGTTCACCAAGGCATCGCCTTGATGTCTTCGAATCAAAGCTATGCTTCATTCGGTAGGCCGATAGCGTATCTATCCTCCAACGACATGATGTCGCAAAGCGT
>JBLFYM010000130.1:0-16391 GCA_047608975.1 Limisphaerales bacterium
GGCTTGGGATGGGGAGTATGAGGGTCCGGAAAGTTGCCGCCAATCTGGCCCCGGCTCCGACGAGTGAGAACCTCTGCGAGGCCCATTCTCGCCGGAGCCCGATCAGGGACAACTTTCGTCAATGGGTACGAGTCAAACCAACAAGCAGAGGGCAAAAACGTAGCCTCTCGGTTCGGCGAACCTTTCCTCTGGGTCTGGGTTGTCCTAAAGAAGAGCCCGTGAATGAAGCAACGATATTTGGATTTCCCGCCGGGCACCCGTTTTGCCCATCCCGCGAGCGGAGAACCGGCACCCATTTACGACACTCGAGATCGGACGTGGCGACATTTGAACTTCTTTCAGTATGAATGCCATCTGCACGCCTGGGTGCCGCGGGTTGAGGGCGCTGTATGTGAATACTCTGGGAGAAGCTTGCGGCATGACGGGTTGGCAGGTTCACGCGTTCTGTCTCCTGCCCAATCACTTCTATCGGGTTGTCGAAACGCCACCGGCAAACCTGAGCGCCGGGATGCAAGGGTTTCTGGGGCCCTACACCAATCGTTTCAATCGCCGGCGGAACCTGAGAAGGACTCATCCCCCCTTCCCTTTCCGTGTATTCCGTCCTTTCCGTGGGTGATCAAATCCCAGCACCAGCCGCCGAGTTACATCCACCGAGTTCACTGAAGCCACGGAAAAGCAGAGCCGCAACCCTGACAGAAACGGGCACTCCCGCTTCAATCGAAAGCCAAGCTTGTTCGGTGAAGAAGATTTTGGGCGATCATGATTCGGAAAGGCGCACGACCCGACCTGGGCTGGCCGAAATCTTCGCCGATCGAAAACCAGACGGCCTTCACCGTTTCCTGTGCGACTTCGGTTGACACCATTTTTGCGATCTCCTAGTTTGCCATTCAAATCTGAGGAGGCCCCGAACACTCTGTTCCAACCCTCCGGTTCCATCAGCAAGCCTCACTCATGACCTCAAAACTCGTCGGCATTTTTGTTTACCTACTGATCCTGTTGATCATCGGATGGTTCGCCTCCCGGCGAGTGAAATCTCTCGGCGATTACATCGCGGCGGGAAAGAAGCTGGGGTTTCTTCCGGCCGCCCTTTCGGCGCGAGCCACCGGTGAATCAGCCTGGCTGCTGCTGGGGCTGACCGGGATGGGCGCCGCGATCGGCCTCCAGGCCTTTTGGGTGGTGGTCGGCGAAATCGTGGGCGTGGGCGTCGCCTGGCTCATGATGAACCGGCGATTTAATCGGCTCACCACGAAATACGGCGCGCTTACAATTCCCGATTACCTGGAGGCGCGATTCCGAGACCCCTCTCATGCGTTAAGGCTCGTTTCCGCCGGCGCGCTGGTCGTATTTGTCATGATTTATGTCAGCGCCCAGATCGACGCGACGGCGACCGCATTCCACAGCTTCCTGGGGTGGAACTACTTCGTCGGCGCTACGGTCGGGTTCGGTGTCGTCGTCGTATACATCGTGGCGGGCGGATTTCTCGCCGTGGTCTGGTCGGATGTTTTCCAGGGTGCCTTGATGTTCGTCGGTCTCGTGGCCATCCCGATTATCGGTCTCAATTACGCTGGCGGTTGGAACAACGTTGCCGTCGGGCTCGCGGCGCAGGATCCCGGTCTGATGTCCATCTGGGGACCGGCCGGATTGACGCTAAACAACGTTCTGGCAATCGTCGCGCTGGTTTCGATCGGCTTGGGATTCCTCGGTTCGCCACAGATTTTTGTTCGCATCCTCGCTCTCAAATCTGAAGGCGAGGTCAAGAAGGGTGCCGTCGTCGCGATCCTCTACACCACCCTGACCGATTGCGGAGCTGTCCTGATTGGAATGATCGGGCGACACCTTCTCATGGGGCCGCAAGATTCCCTGGTCGGCGTCCTGGGAGCCAACGGACAAGACGTCCTTCCTCTGATCGTCGGGGTGCTCATTCCAGTGGCCTTCATCGGCTTTGTCATTGCCGCGGTCCTATCAGCCGCGATGTCGACGGTCGATTCCCTGCTGTTGGTCGCCGCGAGTTCTGTCGTCCGTGACGTATACCAGAAAATCCTGCATCCATCGCTGCCCGATGAAAGCCTGGTGAGACTGAGCCGGTTGACGACCGTTGGGCTCGCCATGGGCGCTTTTGCGCTCGCGATGGCGATCGCAATCTTCATTCCCGAAAGGACCATCTTCTGGTTTATCGTCTTCGGCTGGTCCGGGATCGCCGCGACGTTTTGTCCAACCATGATTCTGTCCCTGTTCTGGACGCGATTCACCCGGCGCGGCGCTCTCGCCGCCATGATATCGGGATTTCTCGCCGTGCCGATTTTCAAGTTTGCGATGCCCTTGCTGCCCGGCGCCGCCGGAGAGGCTTTTGCCAACCTTGAGGAGATGTTCCCAGCCTTCGTGGTCGGCTTTGCCGTCGGCATCCCGGTCAGTCTTTTTGACCGAAAGGGCCAACAGGCGCTCCAAGGTATCGAGGCCGAATTGAAACCTCAATCGGACTGACCGGGCCATAAGTGGGCTCAGCTTACAACCTGGTCTATGCAGCGGAAGGAGCGAACGCCGCCTGCTCCCACCCAATTCTCAGGCGGCGTTCGCGACTACCGGGCCGGGGTAAAAAGCAAGAGCTAGTTACCAAGCCTGTATCGACCTTTTCATCTTGGCCGCGAAGAAGTCACCCGCCATTTCAGCTACCTCGAATTTCTACTTTGAGCATCGTCGCGCCACCAACAGGCAATGCCGTGAGCGCTTCGTTTTCACGTGAGGCTTGGAAGCATGTTCTTCAATCACGAACCCGGCCTTGCTCAACCGCTTCTTAAATTTGGGTGCTGGCTCCGACAGCCAATAAGCAATGCAGCCCACCGGCGTGATCACCTTTTTCAGTTTCTGCAGAAACTCCGGAGTATAGAGACGGGAATTCCCCGAAGTGATCAAATCATCTGGAGTATTGTCGATATCCAGCAGGAGAGAATCGTAGCTCCCTGGTTTCTTCCCTGAAACAATATCGAAAAGGTCCCCCTGGATGATGTTCGTGCGGGAATCTTCGAGCAGCGGCCCGTTGTGTTCCACCAAGAAGGTTCGATTCCATTCAATCAACGGTGGCATCAGCTCGGCGACATCCACCGTGGCCGGACTACCGACCAGCTCGAGCGTTCTCTTCAGGGTGAACCCAAGGCCCAAACCTCCGATCAAGACTTTCGGATGCGCCGGCCGGGAAGGCGAGTCCGCCAGCAAGGCCCCACATCCGAGCTCCGCAAGCATTTGCTCCGAAAACGTGAGCGCCGTGCTCATCAGGTCAAACCCGTTATACTTGAGGAAGATTTTTCCGTCATGCTGATGGAGCGAATAACGGGTGCCATCGGGCATCTCCGACTCCGCCAGCTTCACGTAAGGTTTCACGCCGGAGACCTTCTCTTCTGGAGCATTTTCGACAAGCAGATATCGTCAAATGATCTCGACCAATGGACTTGCCGGTGATTCTGGAATTGCGCTTCGGATGGGCCTAGCCGTCGCGTAGGTTCGTCGCGGGAACAGGAGTGCAAGCCAGATCAGAAAACCAAATCGACTTCATCGAGCTACAGAAGTTGCAATTCAGGGAAGGACAGTTGCGGATGGTTTTCTCCGCGATTCTCGCGTTCATACTGTGGCTCATTGCGTTTTGGGTTGCGGGCGAGTTAAAAAAAGACAGCACTCATCCGGATCTCTTTGCCGCGATTCGAATACTCGCCCTGATCGGTTCCTGCCTGATCAATCTCTTCATTGGTGTCTGGACATTTCCTTCCGGCCCGCTCGTGGCTTTCGCATCGGTATACATGGTCATTGTCGGTGGAGAGCGCTATCGAATAGGGGATCTCATTGCAGATTCAGAATCTGGAGACAGCAACACCCAGTTGCGTGGAATTCCGGCATCGATGGTAATTCGTCGGCCAACACCCAGACATCACCGTCGAATGCCGCGCCAACGAATCGGCCTACTGGATCGACTATCTTCTCACCAATTCAATCGAATGCACGTCAATGGCTTGCTGGCCGGAGATTCTCAGCGAGCGCAGGCGGAGCAAGGTGCGCCCTTTTTCCAGTTTAATCGGGCCGTCCATTCTCAGCGGTTTGAAGTCCTTCACGAGGTAGTGCGACTTTTCCACGCGCTCTTTGGACTTGTCGTAGAGCGGCGGGTCAAAGGCTTCGGTGACGAGCTGCTCAGTTGATTCCGGGGCTTTGCCTTCGGTGGAGAGATGCATGTGGGCGCCGACATCGCCTTGGGCGCAGGTGTAGTAGACGGTGGCTTCATACGTGGCTGCCTTGCCGACCTCGATGTCCCAGGTGATGGAATCGTCGGTGCTGGTCCAGTTTTCGAAGAAGGAGTTATTGGGTGCTTTGGAGCTGCGCTGGAGGGTCCCGTGGGGCACGCCGTCGCGGGCGGGCAGCGTGGTGGACTTCGCGTAGCCGACGGTGAAGGGGCGGTTGGCAAAGCGCGCGCTCAGGCCGTCCATCTCCTGTTTGTATTTGGCTACGGCCTTTCGCAGGCGAGCGGCTTCCTGAGGATGCTTTTTGAAGACGTCGATGCTCTGCCCGCGGTCGTTGCGGATGTCATAGAGCTTTCCGGCTGAATCCAAGCGGAAGCGCTCCGTGCGTACGGTCGCCCGCTTCCGCCAGACGCTGAACAGGTCCCGTTGCGGCAACTCCGCTGATTCATCGAGCAACAGTGTGCCAAAACTGCGGCCGTCCAGCGGCTTGGCTGGCTTCATGGCGATTCCTGCCATGCCGGTCAGGGTGGGAAGCAGATCGATGGCCGCGGTGACTTGTGGGACGATTGCTCCGGACTTGATCTTACCGGGCCAGCGGATGTGTAACGGAGACCGCAGTCCGCCCTCATCGACCGAGCTCTTCTTACCCTTCATGCCGCCGTTCCAGCGCCAGGAGTTGGGGCCGTTGTCGCTGAAGTAGAGCACGATCGTGTCGTCGCTCAGTTTGAGTTCATCGAGCTGCTTGAGCACGCGGCCGACGTTCCAGTCGATGTTCTCGCACATGGCAAGCGCGGCACGGGTCATCATCACGTCCTCCCTTTTGGGATCGCGATGTTTCATGGCGGGATCGAGGTCCTTGAATTTGTCGTAGAATTCGTCACCGATCATCATCGGCGAGTGAGGGGTGTTGTAGGGGAGGTAGATGAAGAATGGGTTCTTGGTTCCTTGTTCTTCGTTCTTCGTTGTCACCGACTGCATGAACTTCATGGCGTGATCGGTGAAGTCATCGACGACGTAGCCCTTGCCGCGGACTTTCTTGCCGTTGTGGTCCAAGGGCGGGCTGAAGTAGTGGCCCCAGTGGCCGGAGGTGAAGCCATAGAATTCATCGAAACCACGGTCGTTGGGATGGTAGGGCGATTGCGTGCCGTTGTGCCATTTGCCGAAGGCGCCCGTGGCGTAACCGGCGGACCTGAAGACATCGGCGATCGTCATTTCGTCCCGGTTCAAGCGCCCTTGGCCCGTGCTGACGCCGTTGACCCCGGTGCGCGGATGATAGCGCCCGGTCAGAAACTCCGCGCGGGTCGGGGCACAGACGGCGCAGACGTAGAAGTTGTCAAACCGCGCGCCATCGCGCGCGAGGGAATCGACGTTGGGCGTGGAGAGGTTGGAGTTGCCATTGATGCTCAGGTCGCCCCAGCCCTGGTCGTCGGTCAGGAAGACGACGACATTGGGTTGGCGAGCGATGGCGAGTTCCGGAAAAGCGAAACACAGGGTGAGAGCGAAGCAGATTCGTACCGAACGGCGCATGGCGGGATTAAAGGGCAATCGCGCGCTCAACCGCAATAATTGTAAACGCGAGATTGTTCTGAATCAGCCACAACGCTCACAAAGAGCACAGAGTCCGATTTTGATTCAACCACGGAAGTTACGGAATACACAGAAAGGGAGGCATGGTGAACCGTTCGTGAGCCGCTCAAGAGGGAATGAAAGGAATCGTGTTGGGCTGGCATCAGCATACCCTCTCCGCATGTCCACACTGATCAATCGACGGGGATTCGTCGCGGTGGCAGTTTCCGCAGCTGCCGTTCCCGCCTGCTCTGCAACCAGAGCTGAACCGATCATCGATATCCATCAGCACCAACACTATCAGGGGCGCTCGGACGAGGTGCTACTGGCGCATCAGCGGGCCATGGGCGTCACAACAACGGTGATCCTGCCCTCCGCTCGGGCGTTTGACCGGGTGGCGGGAGACAACTCGAAACGACTGGATCCGATCCGGGCCAGGCGCGCGGCCAATCAGGCAGCGGTGAACATTGTCAAAAAGTATCCCTCACATTTCGTCCGCTTTGCCAATGAACATCCTGACACACCGGGTGGGCTAAGGACCATCCGGGCCTATCTCACGAACGGCGGAATTGGAATCGGCGAGTCGAAATTCAAGCTCCCTTGTGATTCAACTCCGATCGAGGCAATTGCGGAACTCGCCCGCGAATACAAGGTGCCGGTGTTGATGCATTTTCAACACCAGGCCTGGAACATGGGTCTGGCGAACTTTCATCGCATCCTGGAGAAGTTTTCGGAAGTGAACTTCATCGGTCATGCGCAGACGTGGTGGGGGCATATCGACAAGAACCACGATCCGAAGGTGTTGTATCCCAAGGGACCTGTCAGTCCCGGCGGCCTGACGGACATCTATCTTCGGGAGTACCCGAACATGTATGCCGATCTTTCGGCCGGCTCCGGCAACAACAGCATGATCCGCGATGAAAAACATGCGCGGGGATTTCTGGAACGCCATCAGGACAAGGTCATGTTCGGCTCTGACTGCAACGATACGATTGGGCGTGGACCAGGCTGTACGGGTGCCCGGACAATTGCCGCGGTGCGCCGACTGGCCGCGTCCAAGGAGATCGAACGAAAGATCCTCCATGGCAATGCCAAACGGCTGCTGGGGCTGTAACGGCGGGATCGGAATTGCCGTGCGGCTGGGTGCCACATCTTGGCTCTACGGTCTTCCCACGATATCGGGCTGATCCAGCCTGGATAGCTTATCAAGTCACGTCTGGCGGAGCGCCCGACAACCGGTGAATCAGTTCCCCCACCCTTGCGGGGTTCTGTCATGATTCAGGCATGGTGATGCAACGCATTGGCACAGGTGCCAAAAAGATCGGCGGGTTACTGGCACTCGGGTCGAGTCTGATGGTCGGAATGGCGGCGGACACACGTTTCCCGCTACCAACCGCCGTCGAACCATCCGCCGGTTTTGGGGCGCAGATTCAACGGACGATGACGCGTCTGGCGACGAGCACGGCGGAGCGGCGAAACCCTGTGCGAATTCTGTTCTACGGCCAGTCGGTGACGCGGAATCCTTGGTGGCAGGAGGTGGCGAAGGATTTGCGACAGAGATTTCCGCACGCTGATCTGGAGATTGAGAACCGGGCCATTGGTGGCTATGGCGGCCCGGTCCTGATCAACACGGCGGAATACGATCTTTATCCGTTTTATCCGGACCTGGTGATCTTCCATGTCTGGGCCGGCGTCGAGAGCGGTCATCAGGAGAAGATTATCCGGCGCATCCGCCAACGCACGACCGCGGAGGTGCTGCTCTGGACGAGCAATCTGCGTTGGCCCAGTAGTGTGCCGCCGGATGGCGATCCGCAACATCCCAGCGTGTTGGCCAAGGACGGGCAGGATCAGGCCATTGCCGATCTCTATCACCGGCTCGGGAAAGAACTTCAGTGCGAGGTCGTGGACGTGCGCGTCGGCATGCAACGTTACCTCAAGAAGCACGGGCAGGTCGTCAAGGACACGCTCCGCGATACTGTTCACCCGAACGAACTCGGCAACTTCCTCATCGCCGAACTGGTGAAACCGCATCTGCGCCACGACCCGACGTCATCTGGTGCGGCGTGGAAGAAGCTGGTGACCGACATCCCCTTTGACGATCCCCGGATCAAACGAAGCTCCGATGGTTCCCTCAGTCTCACCTTCACCGGCAACCGCGTTGACGTCGTCGCGAAGGCAGACGCCGGTGCGGGGAAGGCATCCGTGACCATCGACCGGAAACGCCCGTCCGAGTTCCCGGAACTCTATTACCACACGCGTCCAAGCCCGACTCCCGTGGCGGGTCGGCCGGCGATCAATCGCCTGGACCATGAGGCCCCGTTACAGGTGGAGACCTGGACCGCGCGAATCCTTGAGTGCGATCCGGCCAAGGACATTCTCCGCTTCGCGATTCATGGATCCAAGACCGGTGACGACGGCGAGGGAGATCTCAGGCAGCGCTTTGTATCCAAGTCCGGCCGGGTCGTGATCGAACCGAAGATGTGGATGGTCAACTGGTCCCTCCGCTACCGCAAAACCACCTTACCCAAGAATTTTCAGGTAACCTGGGAGACCAGAACTCGGTTCGTTGACACCTGGAACACGCCGCCCAAAATCGATCGCACGCGGGAGGCGACTGCCACGACGACCTTGGCGCATGGCCTCAAGAACGAGCGGCACAACCTGCGACTGGTCCCGACCAAGAAGGGAGCCAAGCTCCCCATTCGCGGCTTTAGGGTTTACCGGCCGCCGTTGCAATAACTCAACCCAAACTCAACCCAAGTCGAGTTCCCGCCGACCGACGGCCGTCAGGCGGGCGGTGGTCCAAGGAGGATCCCAGGTGAACTTGACGATGACTTCGCGGATGCCATTGAGCTTTATCAGGCGGTCGCGGATGCCTTCCTCGACGCGGCCTCCCCCGTTCTTGACGAGGAACTGGTAAACCGGCCGACCGCGGTGCGGCATGGTCACGAGGATTTCCACAATGCCGCCGTCCAGCACGCGCAGGTCGTAGACATAACCAAGATCCACGATGTTTCCGTTGATGTGGTAGAGCTGTTCATCGCGCACTTCACGGAGCAGTTTCCAGATGGCGGACTTCAGCGGGGCGGTGGCGGTGGTTTCACCTTGGCGGGCCAGCGCTCCGCGACTCTGAGCCCGCGCATGCCGGGGTGGATCGCCCGGTTGGATCTCGACGGAATTCAGCAGTCGGTGACGAAGGGTCTCGAAGGCTTGAGGGCCGCCGGTCTCGGGATAGGGGGCGACGCTGTAGGCGTTCTTTTGGTGGAAGGAGGTGCCGGCTGACAGACGTGTATCGCGAACCGGGTAACGGGCCCAGAGCTGACCGTGATGCGGGTAGTCGAGGTCGGGGCGGCCGCCGTGCTTGAGGTCGTCGAAGCCTTTGGCCGAGTGTTCCAAGCGGAGGGCGATGAAGGCTTCACGACTGTCGCGATGAAACAGGCCGACGCCCCACATGTCGTCTTCCTCGCCACGCTTGACAGAGCCTTCGTAGAGTTTTCCCTCGCGATCAATCCACACGGAGTCGGTGAAAGAATAGCCGGAGAAAACCCATTCATCATCTCGCATCGCCTTGATCTGCAGGTCGCTGATGACGTCCATGCTGCCTTCGCGAAAGAACCAGGATTGGCCGGCGTAAAAGGTGTAGGTCTGATCGATGTGCATGCGCGCGGGCGCGAAGACCGGATGCAGCGGACTGTGCGGAAAGCCCCAACGGCGCACGCGCACGGCGAGGGGTCCTTTGGTGACTTCGAAGTTCGGACATTCACTCCAGCTGCGGATACGGAGTTTCTGCAATCCGTCCTCGTCCACGTAATCGCAGGACCAGTCGATCGTCGGTGGTTCACCATGCCCGGTGCCGCCGGCGAACAGTTCGAGTCCTTCAGCGCGTTTGAGCGTCATGCGCTCGAGTTGTCCCATCTGCCGCGAAAGCTGGGCGGTGTAGTGGACGTTTTCCACGGCGAGTCCGTAGCCTTCCCCTTGGGTCCGGAGGTCCGTGGTGTAGCGCGGGAGTTCCGCGTTCGGGTTGCCGTAAAACAAAAGGTAGGTGGCCCGGCCGTGCATCGGGACATCACCGAGCAGGGTGACGCGGCAATGTCGCTCGCGGTCAGTCGGAACATCGTCATCCACCTGGCTGATCACTTCGCGCAACGTGCCGTCCGATTCGTTGATCCGCGCGACGCGTATTTCGCGTCGTAGATCGGTCACCTGTTCGGAATGGAATGCCGCTATGAATTCAACCGGTTCGCGAACGCGATTGATCCCGACCGTTTCGAAAAGTTCCACGACCTTGCAGAACGACCAGCCGTCCGCCCATCGGGCCCAAGCCTTGGGCAGTGAGGCGACGGTCTGAAACTCCGCCGCGGGGATGGCCGGTTCCGGCAGCTGTCGTTCCTCCTGCCGTTCAAAGGTCAACGTGTCCTTGAGCGATTCGGCCAAGGACAAGGCCAGATCTGTGTTGCCGGCTTTGCGCGCGTCCTGCAATCGCTGGATCTTCGCTTCAACGGTGTCCGTGTGTTTGGAGTATTCGATCTTGGCCATGTCGGGGCGGGGGATGTGATGTCGGAGGAATGACGAATCGGAACGCCGGAGTAGTCAACCACGGAAGACACTGAATACACTGAATACACGGAATACACGGAATACACGGAATACACGGAAGCTGAGAAGCTGGAACCGAGAGCACGACAAGGGAATGGAGACAAAGGAATCTGAGCAGATTCCCCTGTCTCCCTTCCTGTGTCCTAAAGCAAAGCGCGTTCGGAGAAGAAGCTTTTTGGTGATAGGGGTATGGCAGCTGAGGGGAAGCCTGCCGCAGATCGCCATTTCAGTGTCTTCAGTGTTTGTTTATAGGATCTTCCTACGGTCGCGGGTCTTGAAGCCGCAAATGAGCGAACTCACGTTCGCTGCTACGAGAAAGGTTCTCCCACGGTTACTGCGGATCGTGCGTAAATTTGCGGTTTCCTTGCTGAAAGGCTCCATCTGAACCTTCCTGCTCCTCTCATCGACCGCGTTTCCCCTCCAACGCGGCCAGGACTGCGGCCAGCTCTGCTTTGGTCACCGTGCTATCGCCGTTGCGATCTGCTGAACCGAAGCGCGCGATCAGGACCGGAGGCACTTCTTTGTGGGTGAGCTGTTGGTCCTTGTTCATATCCAAGCGGGTGAAGAGCGCCATGATGTAATCCCGGCCTTCCTTGCTCCGTAGCCCCTTCGCGCTGAATTTCTCAGTGAAATTGTTCATGGCCTGATTTGCTTCGACCAAAGTGATCTTCCCGTTCGCGTCCTCATCCAAGGCGATGAAGAAGGCTCGCTCGCTGAGCTCGGCAGGAGTGAGAACTCCATCTCCGTTGTGGTCGATGGAGCGAAAACGTTGAGCGATTTTGGGATCACCCGGTCCGGTATCTGCCGTCGGTTTCTTCGGCGATTTGGACGAAACACTGGCTCCAGCCCCCGGCACGTAGAACTCAACATAGCCGACCAGCATTTCCTCGTCGGTCTGATCTCCCCACCGGACGGTCTGGTTCGGATTGGGATTTGCCGGATTGTTGGCGCTGTTGTCGTACCAGGCAATCGCCTCGATGGTGCTGCCCCCCTTGATCAGTCGCGGCTTGGTGTAGCGGTACTGAAGTTGCCAGTTGAAATCGTATTCCGGGACATCCAGGAGCGTGCTGCGTTGGCCGTCAGGATCAAGCAGATCGTAGCGGAATGCCTTGCCGCGGAGATGCATGTGCGGCAGGAAACTCACTATCTCGACATCATTTGCAATGTAGAGACGCTTGCTCTCAGAGTGATTTGCGGCCCGCGGGGGAATGCTGATCTTATGGTTAGAAAGGCTCGCAATGCGGACGATGTTTACCGGCGGTTTTCCGGCGAAGTTGAGGCCGAGTTCGGTCTGATCCCGAACGGCTCGACCGGTCGGAGTGTAGTGCACTTGAAAGTGCAGGGTTGCTCCGGCGGGCAGATGTTTCGCCATGCCATTGCCCCAGACGCGATAGGTATTCCCCGGCACATATGCCGCGAGAAATCCCCGGTCGTCCCGATTCCGATCGCGACGTTTACGATCTCCAGCGGCTTCTTTGGAAATCACAAATACCAGCACGTGATGCACGACCTCGGCAAACGTGGGTTTGATCTCGGTGGCCGTCACCCAACGGTCCTCCTTGAAGTCCGTTTTCACCATCAGGTTTACATAAGGCATCTGACCACTGGCCTTCACGCTGACCTTGCGCGGCAGGGCGAAGATGGCATCGGGCTTACCAATATTCCAATCCGTCGAAAACTCCCGCAGCAATGGAGCATCGGTGGGATCACCGGCCGGCTTGTCGCTTTTCAGCCAGGCCAGCAGATCGTGTTTATCCTCGTCACTGAGGGAACGATCGTTCGCCCAAGTGTGTTCGCCGCCCGGAATCGGTGCCGCGAACCAAGGCGGCATCAGACCGTCTCCAACCACACTGCGCATCATGGCCGCGTTACCAACCACATCCTGGTAGGTTGCGAGGCTGAATGGCCCGACGCCGCCTTTCCGATGACACTCCAAGCAGTTCCCCTGAACGATCCGTGAGATACGATTGTGATAGGTGATGTTCGCCAAACTGCTTTTTGGCTCCGCCAGATCCAACGCACACCCGGGTGCCCAGGTTGCAGTCACGCTTGGCTGTTCGCTCTGTAGCGCCGCGGTAATCGCATCTTTGAGGTAGTTCACGCCCGGCGAATCTTTGGCATAGCCGATCCCGTATTGGTCACTGACAGCGCCGCGATATACAAGCGTCCGCGCGCGGTCCAAAACAAAGACGTCCGTTGTCGTAAGAGCACCCAAAGCACGGCCAAACACCCCGGTTGTATCGTGAATCACCGGTCCGGCGAAGCCATGCAATCGGGCGGCTGACAGCTGTTCCCGCGGATCATCAGATTCGGTCGGATTCACAAAAATGAAGGACACCCCTTTCTTCGCCGCCCCTTTCTCAATCCTCGCCAGTTCCGGAGCGAACTTCTTGGTGAGCGGACAGCCAACGCCGGTGAAGGCGATCACCAGCGCGCTGGACTTCTGGTAGTCACTCAATTGCCCCCTTTGCCCATCAACGGTCGTAAACGACAGATCCTCGATCAACTGGCCAACCCGATGCTCGCCGGGCTTCAAAATCTTGGGAGCCTGCCTCACTGCCCCATGGGTCATTGCCAGGGAGCAGAACAGGCCAACTATCGGAATCGCGATTCGCATGCCTTACTAAACGAGCGGAATGGCACCAAGGTTTCAAGAATCTTCCGGAAATCTCAAAAAACTCACCTTCAGCCAGACTCGCCCCTGACACCATTGTAGACAACTCTCTCATTGGCGTGCGTCCTCTCTCGAACGATGGAATCCCGGCGACAACTTGAGACGATCTACGATGAGCACGCGGATGCGTTGTTTGCGTTCCTCATCAATTTGCATCGGAACGAGGATACCGCGCGCGAAGTGCTCCAGGAGTTGTTCAAGAAGCTGGCCCAACAGCCTGAATGCCTGGACGCGGTGCGCAATCCACGTTCATTTCTGATTCGCATGGCGCATCAGCTGGCCATCGATCTCGTTCGCCGTCGCGAGACGCGAGACGCGAGCCCGAAATCATCAGAATTTCCAGGATGAGCAACCTACGTTCCTCGCCGCCACGAACAATCCTGACGAAGGCGCGGTCAGGACGGCGCTCGAACTTGCGTTGGGTGAACTGCCGGTAGAACAGAGCGCCGTCGTTCATCTGAAATTGTGGGAGCGTTTCACCTTTGAACAAATCGCCGAGACTCTTGATATCCCCCTGAACACTGCGGCGAGCCGGCATCGCTATGGCTTAGACAAACTACGCAAGCACCTGCGTCCTCTCTACGACGAGATCATATGAACGACGACGACTTCGAATCCACCCTGAGACAGCTTCCGCCGAGGAAAGCACTCGAGCATTGGCGAGCCACGATTCTCGATGAGGCTACCAGTGCTCCCCCACGAACGGAACGGCGTCCTGAGCGAGGCACGTATTCGCTGCTCCAACTCTGTCTTCATGCACTACAGCGAAATCCAGCCTGGTCGGGATTTGTCGGGATCTGGCTGGTGAGTGCGCTTCTCCAAATCTCCACGCCACGGATCGACGACGGTGCTGTAGTCAAGATATCGGAATCCAAAGCCGCATCCCCACAGGCATTCATGCTGGTTTGGGAGATGCACATCCGCCAGGAGACCGACCGATCAACAACGACGCACGCAACCGTTGCTGACCCCAAGCGTAGTCCAGCCACTCGACCACGGAGTAGATTGCGGGCATTGGAGGCATTCGCATGAACACTGATCAGCCCTCTCCCCTGCCCGACTCGTTCCGGGAAATTGCCAAAACTGCTACCATCATTCTCGCGATCGCAACCGCAGCCGCGTTTGGATTGATGGGAAAGATGTTCCACTGGTTGATCTCCATTTACTCGGCACTGCTGGCGACACCGCTGCTCTGCATGCTGTGGTTTCGTTTCAAAATCCTCCTGCGTGTCCGCTTCGAGCGATTGCAGTGGGCGGATGCGAAACGCCTCTACGGTTGGTCTATCCTCACGTTCTTTTCTCTGCTGTTCTTTTTGCACTCACTGGAACTCTTGCGCGGCAAATGGGCTTACGCTCAGCTGCAGGCCGAGCTTGAAACGAACGGGCAATCGCTGAGCTGGAACAACGTGATTCCGCCAGGGGTTCCCGATGAAGACAATTTTTGTGCCATCCCACTCCTGGCTGCGCTCGTAGACATCCCCAGCAATTCGAACTGGATGCTCGGACCTGCCCCTCCCAAATCTTCACCAGAACTCGAACGCATCATGCGTATCAGCGTTCCGGACCCATCCCGACCGGCCTGTTGGTCCACGTCAGAACTCCCTGATTTCGAGCAGCAGCGACAAGCGATTGCGGCGAACAAGGCCCTGTTCGGCGACGTAAATCCAACCAATTCGGCACCGACTGAAATCTTGAAAGCACTGACAGTATTTGAGCCGGACCTGAGGGATCTACGTCAGGCGATGAACCGGCCGGACGCTCGTTGGAAGCTGCCTTACAAAACCGGTTGGTTTGTAGCTGACCGAATTGCGACACGAGATCGGGCGCTACAAAAGCTCATGACACTGCTGAGCATTCAAAGTTCAGCGCTGCTCGCGATGGATGATCTGGAAAAGGCTGAATCCGCGATCATGTTGAACCTGCGTTTGACTGACACGCTTCGGGAACCCATGACCTGGTCATTATACTTCCGGATGGACTATATCCAAAAAGCGCTAGCTCCAATCTGGGATGGGATTGCAAAACAGCGTTGGTCGAAGGAGTCATTGACGCGGTTGCAAACCCGCCTCGACAAGATTCGCCTCCTCGATGATGCGGATCAATGGAACCAAGTGGCAGCACTCGAATGCATGACATTTTGGCAGGGAGTAGACGATTCGCTCGCAGTGGGCAATTTGATCAAACACTACGGCGCGCTCCGTGAGAGTGATCGCGAGCCCCTGTTTTGGGTGGGACTGCTCTGGACGCTTCATCCCCGGGGCTGGACCTACCAAAACAAAGTCCACGCTTACCGATGGTTTCATCAGGATCCCACAAAATGGAGTGACTTTCGAAATCCGATGGATCCAATCAACCGTCTCTTCATCTTTCCGAAGTACAAGGCCATCAGCGCTTCCCATACCGATCGCGCCCCACGCTACGATCGGATCGTTCAGCAGGCACGCGTGGCCTGCGCGTTGGAACGCTACCACCTTGAGCGGGACACCTACCCTGAATCATTGGAATCCCTGACACCGGCTTGGATGAACGAACTGCCCAAGTCTGAATCCGGCGAACCCCTTCTTGGCTATCGTCAGACGTCGAACGGGCGCTATCTCCTATACCCCGCCGACGCGAAGAAAGTCTCCGAGGACTTTGAGCCCCTCGATCTCAGGTACCGGTATCACCATGATCAGAACGAGTTCGGTGACGACGTGTGGCGGTATCCACCGAAGGGGTGATCAATGATGTCGGAGAATCGTCCGTCCGAAGTAGGATCAGCGGTTTACTTTGTGTCGGTTGTTCTCGTGATTGGCGACGATCTTCGAGCGAAGTTTGAGCGGACTCACGTCCGCTGCTGCCGGAAGGTGGAATCCGGCGTGAGCCGGATCAGTCTCGTTCACCGAGTCAGACGGGCTTTCACAAACTCCAGTGCTTTCACTTGCGCCGCGATGACATCTTTTCGATCAGCACCGGCGAGACCATGTTCTCCATTTTCAATTTCCAGAAACAGGTGAGGCACACCGTTTGCCTTGAACTCACTGGCCATCATCACCGACTGCTCAAAAGGAACGTCCGTATCCTTCGTGCCGTGAATCAGAACAGTGGGAGGATAGGAAGCGGTGACGTTCTTCACCGGCATGAAAGGAATGAACTTGTCGTGCTCAGTGACCGGATCCCAAGTCGAGACCATGGTGGGCCAGATGCCGTGCTGGCGACAGTGTTGATAGAACATGCCGCCGTTACCCGCCCGGTCTTTCGAATTCGCAATCGGTGGACCGTTCACCTGTTTCAACGCGTTCTTGCGACTGACGACAATCCTACGGTGACCCGCGTGCGGGCTCGGTTTGGCAAAC
>JBLFYM010000131.1:0-16340 GCA_047608975.1 Limisphaerales bacterium
ACCGTGCGGTTCCCAAGTACTCGGCAAAGCGTCCCTCGCACCGCACCACGCCTCCGGATTGGCGAAAGCAACGATCCGGCGATGCCTACTTTTTGGCCTCGGTCTCGTCGGCGTCGATAACCGTGTTCAAACCTGGATTCCGCTGTGGAGCCTTGTCCCCTTTAGACCCGTCTTTGCCGGTCGCATCGCGCAATGCGTCTTGCAACCCTTTGGTCACCTGAATGTTACGAAGGACATCAGGACGCAGATCCTTCTTCCAGTCCTTGGACATTCCAAGTCGGATGCGGAGTCTTTCAGACATCGTGGGGTTGAAGCGGCCGTTCCCCGTGAGGCTGTTTGCCAACACACTCATCTGAATTGATTCAAACGAATTGTAGCCGTGCATTTCCACGGACTTTTCACTCATTCGATCGTGATACTTTCGATAGATTTTCTTCGCAAATGCGGCCGTACCCATCGCCTTCTTGTCATCGCCCAGCGCAAGGAAGTAGTAGAAGTTTTGCAGGTAGGCTTCGATGATTGTCCTGACCTTGTAGACACCGGTTGTGTTCACGTCCATGGTGATTCGGAGCATGACGAACTCATCCAGAGGCATTTCGTCCACCCAATCGTAGATGCCGATGTTTGATTCCCGATAGAATTTGTACCAGTCCGCCGCCTCCTGCAGATCGTAATTAAGATAGAGAAAGTAGATCGCATCCTGAATGAACATCTCCTGACTACGCGAGATGTAGTCCGCCTTGGCCGGATAGTATTCCTTAAACTGTTCGTACGTGCGGTTGACCTTGTCGATGATGTCCAGATTCTTGCTGAACTCTACCGACCCGTCGTGCGGGTTTATGTTGATCCGGCCTCGCTGAAACGCCAACTGCATGGCCTGCCAGATCACGCGATAGACTTCGATGATATCCCCTTCAGTGGAATTCTCCCGGCCAATCTCGGCCCAGTAGATCGCGTGTGCTTCCGGCAATCTCCAGTCAAACGGTCCATAAAACTCGTCGACCTTACGAACGCGGGCGCTTTCCATTTTGAAACTTTCCCGAAGCCTTATCCCAATCTCACGCTCTTCATCCGTCTGCGGGTTGTCCCACAGTTCGTAGTCGGGTCGGCCATCCGGAAACATGTCATGCATCATCGACGCAAAGATGCGCTTGTATTGAAAGTGGGTTGTATCCGTGAACCGCCCGATCTTATCCAGGAAGAACCAGCCCAGTTCCCAATACATGCCCGTGTCGGTGGGATTGTATTTGAGGCCCTCATCACGCAGGAGTTTGATCCCTGCCCAAACCCAGCGGAAGCGGTCCACAGGATCTTCGAAGGTGCGCGAAATGTTGTAGGTCATGTTCCACGCCTGAAAACGCCAGACCGGAGTGAATGTCGGTTGCAGCTTGGTGATCCAATCTCCCAGGGTCATTGTTTCGAAATACTTCCCCTCGCGCTGAAGCTGATTTGAGCGGATGAACAGGTAGTTCACAATCAGACCGCGAAAGCCGCCCAGAGCGACGGTGGTGAAGGCGAGCACGGGCGGCGCGTTCTCCAACGGTGCGATACGGGTCAATCCCATGCGTTCCCGCTTTCCGTTCATCGACGTCTGATTGAACGTGTTGACGGTCAGCGCCAACACTGCAACCAGGCACAGCAGTATTTTGTAGTTTCGACTGCTCATGATTCATCCCCCTGCACGAGTGCAAGTTCGCGGCGATTGAAGAGCGTGATTCCCAATCCCGCCAGAGCCCCACAAACGACCACGTTCAATTTGACAAAGGTGGCGAGCAGATGCCCCCACGTGACACTCAGACCGGCGCTAATGTTGTTGATCGGATCAACACTGCCTTCACTCAGTGAAACCAGCCATGTCAGCGCCTTGAAAATCGGGACCACGAACGGGTCAATCGCCCGTGTGTTCGATTTTCCAGTCTCATGATCCACCGCTCCGACGGTGCGTTCTTTTGAGATGGAGCCCAAAAGATCGCCGGAAAGGAACACTGCCAGCAGGGTCATGGAGAAGAAGGACGCGACGGGGAAACTGAGGAATGCCGATGCTGCCAGACCGAGCGCGGCGATGGTCAGCAACCAGAGGTAGATGATGCCGAGACCACGGAGGTAGTTGGCTTCAAAGCTGCCACGAGGATACAGGACGCTCAATTCGGCAGTCAGCGGAAAGCGGAGCGTTGTGCCGCTTTGGTTCCATGCTTCGACCTTGATCACGCCATCGTCCCCAACGTAATCTGCGGGAATTTGAAACTCCTCTTTTTCGTTGTGCGCCATCAGGCGATCTTGCTGCCAATTTCGCCCCTCACTATCACCAATCAACCATTTGACCTCGTAAATGGCATCGTCCATATTCAGTTCAGCGGCCTGCACCTTGACCCGGATATACATGGCATGCTTGCGCAGTTCAGCCGGATTGGACTCGATCTTGATAGCCCAGATCCGGCGGTGATTTGGTTGCACCAATTCGTCACTGGCTTTGAACTGGTCCTCAATGGTCCGCCGCACCAGATCCTCGTCCAACCCCTCCACGCGTTCCGTGGCCATGCGGTCCTTAAACACTTTCTCAATTGCCGCCGAACGATCGGTCTTCTCCTCTTTGGCCGAATCACGGGCCACCAACACTTCCTGCCGCAATAACTGTTTTTGCTCGGCGTCCAAGCGGGTCGAGTTCAGGAAAAGCAAACCGTAGATCACGCCGCCCAGAAAGAACAGGAACAGACCGTTGAGAATCCCGAGCCCTGCCCATTTGCCCATCCAGATCTGCCATCGCGCCACTGGTTTTGTCACCAGCACCTGCATCTGGCATTCAGCGACCTCCCGCGAGATCGCACCGCAGGCCAGCCAAAGCGTCGAGGCCATCAGCAGCGCCGAGGTCACCACGAGGGTGTAGGTGAGCATGATCTGCGTGAACATCTTGGCCGAGCCATCGTGCTTGATGAGCAATGGTAGGAACCAGATCAGCAGCATCATCAGTACCAAAAACACGACGACAAAACGTGATCGGACGGCTGCTTTTACCGTCAGCAGGGCTATTGCGAGTATCTGCCTCATGAACCTGGATCAGGCGGTTTGCGTCACGGGCAGGCCCTCAGACTCAGCGGGTTCAGGGCGTTTGAACGGCTCCAGTTCTTCGCCCTGGCGGACCAGACGAGCACTGTTGAAGATGACCAGTATCGAACCTGCGTTGTGCATCAGAGCGGCGACAATCGGATTGAGATAACCGAATGCGGCCAATGACAGACCACCGATGATGAACAAAATCCCGATTCCGAAGTTCTGATTGATGACCCCACGGGTGGCGCGGGAAAGGCGGATCAGAAATGGGAGCCGGCGGAGATCACTGTTCATCAATGCGATGGTGGCACTTTGAATCGCAACTTCGCTCCCGGCCGCGCCCATCGCAATTCCAATATCACCCGAGGCAAGCGCCGGGGCGTCATTCACTCCGTCACCAATCACGGCGACCTTCCAACCTGCTTCTTTCACCTGCTTGACGAAATTCACTTTGTCCTCCGGCAGGCAATCCGCGACGACTTCTTCGCAGTTGATCTCACTGGCGACACGGTGCGCCACCTGACTGCGGTCTCCGGTCACCATGGCAATCCGCTTCGCGCCCGCTTCCTTCAACTCAACGAGCGCGGCAGCTGCTTCGTCACGGATTTTGTCCCGCAGTCCACACCAACCGATGCATTTGCCGTCTTTGGCCACAAACACAATACTGAAGCCTTCGGCCTCGTTCAGATCGACAGTTTCCTGGAACTCCTCGGGCACACCATTGTCGATCAGCCACTTCGCGCGCCCGGCGAGGATCTTGGCCCCGCCGATGTGGGCGGTGATGCCGCGCCCGGCGGTTTCTTTGAATTCGTTGGTGTCCACCAGTTCCACGCCGGCTTCCTTGGAAAGATTCACCAATGCCTTGGCAACGGGGTGATTGCTGTGTTGCTCAGCTGAAGCCGCATACTTCAGCAGCTCACCGGGTTTCACCCCTTCGGCGGGTGACAGGCGGGCCACCGCCAGATTTCCCGAAGTGAGGGTGCCGGTCTTGTCGAACACGAACGCATTGATATTCGCGGCCAGTTCGATATCCCCGATGTTCTTGATCAACACACCCAGGCGGGCGGCAGCGGACAAGGCCGCAACCATCGCCGACGGGGTGGCCAGGATGAAGGCACAGGGACAGGACACCACGAGGACTGAAATAACGCGGTTCAGATCGTGTGTGAAAATCCAGATCAACGCGGACATCGTCAGTACCAGCGGGGTGTAATATCCCATATACTGATCCATCAGTCGCATGATCGGCAGCTTCGACTGCTCGGCCGAAAGGATGAGATCACGAACGCGGCCCAGCGTGGTATCCGTTCCCGCCCGAGACACCCTGATGTCCAGCATGCCGGTGAGATTGATCGTGCCGGCAAAAACATCGTCCGCTTCCTGTTTGTCCACCGGGAGAGATTCACCGGTGATGTTCGCCTGGTTGATGGAACTTTGACCGCCGTGAATCACGCCATCTGCCGCGATGTTGTCGCCCGGGCGAACTCGGATAATGTCACCTATGGCGAGCTCTTTAGCCGCCACTTCGACTTCCTTGCCATCCACAATCTTGCGCGCTTTCTTGGGAGTCAGTTTGATCAATGACTCGATGGAAGCCCGCGCGCCGGCGGCGCTGCGGTTCTCGATGATCTCACCGATCAGCATGAAAAACGATACGACCCCGGCCGTCCGATAGTCGCCGGTCGAAAGCGACGCGAGGATTGCGAGACTTACCAATTCGTTGATTCCGTATTGGCCCCGGCGGAGATCTTTGATCGAGTTCCACAGGATCGGCGCACTGAGGATGGCGGCCCCGATAAACGCACAGACACCCGCAATGTCTTCGCTCTTCTTGAAGATCAGTTCGATGGCGTAGGCGTTCACGATGAACACCAGGCCGACAAAAGTCATTCCGAGTTGCGCGGTGGAACTCTCTGCGGATACGTCTGCGCCTTCATCCTGAAGGCTGACTAAGGCTGTAACTTGCATGGCTATAATTAGCGTTTGGAATCGTTCGCAACCACCTCTCGATTGGGCGGCCGAACGGTTTCGCGATTCAGTTTCAGATGTACCACCCGCGACGAACCATCGCGGCGGACGGGGAGGAAAAATTTATCATTGGCACGGTCCATCACCACGATCAGGGACTCGGACAGGACCCGCCGTTTGAAGAGGTCGGAATCGTTCTCGTAATATTGCAACTGCGCGGTGAAAGAGAGGGCCTCAGCCTGAATGGCGCTGACCAGGCGGTTGCTTTCGATGATGCCACCCTGCCTGCGTGACTCGGCCTCACCCTCCGCGAGTTTGGTAATCTCACTGGACTTCCCTTGAGCAACGTTGATCTTGCGGCTCCGTTCCTGTTCTGCCGCCTGTACCTGTTCAAACGCGCTTTTCACGTATAGTGGAGGGGCAGTCTTTACCTCAAAATCCTCCATCGAAATGCCCATGGGTTGCTCGATCAAACCTTCCCTGATCAGCTCACGAATACGGGCCGAAAACTCGGACCGGGACCGGTAGATCGCCGCATCAGCATTGAATTCTGTGGCCGCGTGGATCATCGCGCGATTGATGATGTTTTGCAGAATGGAAGTCGCGTCAGTGTAATAGAAAACATATTTCACCGGATCGGTGACGCGATAACGCATCGTGCCAAGTGCATGGAAAACATTTCCATCGGCGGAGATCACATAGCCGTCAAAATATGGAGCAAGGGTGGCCCGTGCCCGCGGTGGTGCCCCCCGGGCGATATCTTCGGGTGTCTCAAAATACCAACCAGAACTGGTCTCGATCGAGTGACTCTTGCCAAAGGGGATCTTCACGATCTCATCGATCGGATACGGAAATGCGAAATGTAGACCGGCTTTCTTTACCTGCTCGCGGGTGGTGCCCACCGGTTTCCCAAATCGAAGAACCACTGCAACCTCGTTCGGTTCCACCGTGAATACACCGGAACCGACGAAGATCACCAAGACGGCCAACATGACAAACTTGAGTACACCGAACACACTCTTCAGCGCGTCACCGAGAGCCAGCGAGCCGGTGTCTTCCGCCAGCGCGATCTTCTTGCCCACGGGCGGCACGAAGGGCTTCGGTGCCTCAGGTTTTTCCGGGGTATCGCTCATGTCAGTGCCCGCCTTTTGCGGAAGTTGGCTTCAATTGTTCACTGGCCATTTGAAGACGGTTGAACGGCGGTGTGTTCTGATCGAGAATGATGGTGGTCCGGTTCGTCATCGAACGTTTCAGCGCCCGCATATCCAGAAGAAATTTCGCCAGCTCAGGATTCTTCTCAAACACCGCATAGTGCTTCGCTGCCTCGGCCTCACCCTCACCCCGGATACGGGTCGCTTCGGATTCACCTTCAGCCAGCAACTTTTGCCGCTGTTGATTGGCGGTCGCGATGAGTTTTTGCGCCTCCGCATCCCCTTCGCTACGATACTTGCGGACCAGTTTCATTCGCTCGGACTGCATCCGCTCAAAAACCTTGGCCGTAATATTCTCATCCAGACCGATCTGCTTGAGCCCCACGAGTTCCACGTCAACGCCGTATTTATCGTGCGCACTCGACTTGATCGCAATCAGCATTTTGGCTTCCAGTTCACGCAGTTTGACCCGGTTCCGATTCGTCGAGATCAGATCACCGAAGTTGTACTGTCCGATTACTTCATTCTTGGTGCCGCGAACCAGGCTCTCCAGCGTCTGCTCAACGATCACCTCGTCTCCGGCCGGAAAGCGCTGCAGGAATTTCTTCGGATCGGCAATTTTCCAACCGATGAAAACGGTGGTGAGAATATTCTTCGCGTCCGCGGTATGACTTGTTGCAAACTTGCGTTCGAAATTGCGCAGGCGGTTGTCCAATTTGTAAACCTTCTGCACGGGCCAAGGCCAACGGGTATAGAGACCTGGATCTTCAATGCTCTTTGAGAATCGGCCAAAGGTCGTCACGATTGCCACTTCGGTCTGCCGGACCTGAAACAGGAACAGAATTACCAGGAAGATGCCTGCCAGCAGCGCGCCAGCAATGGGGGTTAGAATATTTTTCTTCATTACTCTTCTTGCTCCGTGGCACCCATATTTTCGCCGGTTTCGTCACGGAAATTCACATTCAGGAACTCGTCCTGCAAATTGTCTTCGAGGTTCAGCCAATACACATCCTGCGTATTGGTCGTCGCCATGATGTATTTTCTGGCCGGGTTGATTGCTGCCACGAGCGTATTCAGGTAAGTCCGGTGCAGATAAGTCGTTGGAGAGGCTTCATACGCGGACACCCGATTTGCAAACTGACCGGATTCCGCCAGAGCAGCTGATATTTTCGTGAGCTTTTCGGCTTCGGCTTCCAAGACCAGTTGCCGGCTTTGCGCTTCGGCCGCCGGCACAATTGCGGCAGCGGTACCCTCGGCATCCAGAATCAGACGCTCTCGCTCCTGCAACGCGCCCTGGGCCTTGACCCAAGATTCAGCGACGGTCACCGGAGGGTGAATATCCTGAAGACCTACGTAGAGGATGTTGGCACCGACCTTGTGCTTGTCCGCCGCACCCTGAATCAGTTCGCGCAATTCTCTTGCCGCCGCTTCGCGTCCGGAGGACATGATTCTGTCAAAATCGACGGATACGAGGTAGCGAACGATTTCCCGATACGCCAAGCGCTCAAGAAAATTTCTCGCATTGGCATGATTGCGCGCCCAACTCCCCAGATCGCTGATCTCGTACTGAATCGGAATGCTGACGGTCAGAAGGTTGACCGGGACTGCCTGTTCGCCGGTTTCACCTGAGGGCTCCGAATCGACGATCTCGCGGCTGGCCACGAGCATATTAAACTCTTCCTTGTAGTGTGCGCGGGTCCACACCAACACCTTTTCGGCCTCCAATTCCTCGTCCGGCACCACGCCGATGAGCAGCCGTTGAACTGCCTTGCTCGGATAGCGATGAATCTTGTCAATCGGCCACGGCAACTTCACATGAATTCCGGGCCCGACAACATCCAGCCCACCCACCTTGACCGGTTTGCCAAACCGCTCCAACAAACCCTCTTCGTAAGGTTCCAAGACAACGAAACAGGAGGATGCGAAGAACACACTTGCCCACAACAGCACCATCCAGACGATCGCCCGTTCCAAGTACTGGTAGAACCAGGTGTTCGAGACGCTGAAGCCGAACTGATAATCCAGCGTCTGTGCCGCCGTTGCGAAGATCCCGCCAGGTTGCCCGAGCATACCGACGAGCCGACTTTCATAGAGAAGAGCGACTTCGCCGCCCTTCGTCCTTGGACGATAGATCTCCATGATCATGTTGATCACGTACTCGAACGCCAACAGTCCGGCCACAGCCGTCAGACCGTGCGAAAGGTGAAGGTCATATTCAGGGTAGCCGAACTGTACGGCCACCGAGGCAATCGCGACCAGTGTGCTGATCAATGAGGCCAGCATCAGGAAGCTGCCACCCGGACGCAGAAGCCGGGAGCCATCATAACGAGCCAGACCAACCGAGTATTTTCCAAACAGAAACTGGACGAGCGCGAAACCGAGGAAGAACGCCGCCTGCAACATCCCTGCCCCTTTGATCGGATCCCGAAGATTCTCAGGCTTCGAGAAGAGCCCATACATGTAGTAGCAGACCAGTGAGAGCACGAGCACGAGGAGGAGTGTCCAGCCGGGGATGAAAAACTTTTCGAACTGCACCCGCGCCCGTTTGGACCGCAGGATGTCGTCACCACTCTCGAAAAGCGCCGCTCCCGGGTCTTTGCCCTTCAGGTTGTCGAGTTCCAGCCGCTCAAGTTCCTCGGACTGGATATGGCGCATTTGCAGCAGTCCTACGATTGCCACCAACAAGCCAACGCCACAAAAGATTGAAGCCATGAGCCCGGCAAGGGACCCCGTGCGACTTGCCAAGACAAACGCTCCAACACCCGTCGCGAGGAGGATGAGCGAATTCGTCCAGCCGGTTTTTAAAGGACTTTTTTCCAAGATCTGAGGTCTTTCTATGCTAGTTCACGGTCTTCAAACAAGGCGGCCGCCACGCAGAGGGTCGCCGTAAGATAACAAACAACGTATCCCCCTGCCTGAATTATGTAGCTGATCGGGATGCTCGTCTCCCCTTCAATCACGTCCACCATCCAAAACAATTGCCAGTTCGGAAAAACGGAATACAAGATCTGCGCAACGATCGATCCATCCGCAGCCGAACGGCCAAATATGTAGTCCGTCATCAGCCCCACCATGAAAAAGATCGCGCAGATCGCGAGGGTCGGAATCATTTCCAAGCGGGTACTGCACGCCAAGGCAATCCCGCCAATCACGAGGACGGCAAACATGATGAGTATCCCCGCCGAACAAATCCTCCAGTCGATCAGGTCACCGACCGGCTGCCAGGCCCAATCCCGATCCATGAGATTGATCAGGAGAAAGCCCAGCGAAACAAAAAACACAATGCCCATCACCGCATCCCCGACGAACTGCCGATGCTGAAAGAAGTTTGTGTAACCTGCCAAGAGCAGGCCCAACGCCATCCCGCCCAGGAAAAGAATCAAACCCGGCGGATCCATCTTGTCCGCAAAATCCGGAATCACCCGCGAGGTCAACAACGCGGCGAGCACGTTCACGTAGACCACCATGAACAGCGCGACCGAGACACCGACATATTTGGCGAGTAGGAATTTCACGCGGCTCACAGGCTTCGCCAAGACAGCTAGAGCCGTGCCAGTTCGAATCTCCCGGGCCAAGGTATTCGAAGCGCAGAAGACCGCCGCCAGCAGTCCAACGACGAACAAAATCGCTAACGTACTGTCCTTGATAAGCTCATTTTCGCTCTCCAGGGCGAGATATGGGACGTGTGCCATGAACAGCATGAACACCGGAGGTACTGTGATCAAAATCAGTACCAAAGGTTGCCGCAAAAGTTCGCGGGTGCCGTTCCAGGCGATGTTCAAGAATGAATGCACGGGCGGGAATTTGATGATTTTAGCGTGTAATGCAAACGTTTCATTCTGTTAGGCTTGCGTTCGTAGGGCACTGATTTGTAACGGTTCCTGGCACGCATACTTGCGCAACCAAATGAAACGGCCGGTTTTCAATTCGGCGAACTTGTTCATTTTTTCACGGGCGTTGAAGGGTTGGTCAACGTGTGTCGGTGGATGTTCAAATAATCTGGCGTCTGTCTCAATCTTTTTCATGATATTTTATCAATCCTAAAGTATTCCTTTCAGCCGGACTAAATCTCATGCTGAACTATCGAACACTCACATGCGCAATCTAAAGCTCAGTTTGCTCGGCTTGATCCTCACTTGCGCCGTGCTCCCCATGCAGGCGGAGTTGCTGAAATTTGATCTGCCCCACCGCACTGCTTCAGTCGATGTGCGCGGCTGGTCACTCGCCCAGCTCCTTTCCCGTCTCTCCGCCGAGACCCGGTGGAATATCCTGGTTGAACCCGGCGCTGAACTTCCCAACGCGGTGTCCGTGCGCTTCAATCGCATCAAAACCGGTGACGCACTGAGAAGGCTTCTCCGCGGAATGAATTTCTCGCTGATTCCAGAAGGAAACACCTCCCGATTGCTCGTGTACAGCTCAATTGCAAGTCGGGCAACTCAGGCTGTCAAAGCGAAGAAATCGAGCCGAATTGAGAACGAGCTGGTAGTCGTGCTTAAGAATGGCACGGAAGCGGACGCCAAAAAACTCGCCGCCAGCCTCGGTGCGGAGATCGTCGGGAAAATTCCCGGCCAGAATGCCTATCTGTTCCGCTTCGAAAACGACAACGCTTCCCTGCTCGCCCGCGAGGAACTGAATCGTCGGGACGACGCGGAGGTGGATTTCAACTACCGCGCCACCCAACCAAATCAGGCACTTGGACAAGATGCTGCCGTCAGCGCCGCGAAACTGAAGCTCAGGCCAGGTGCCGTGCCGGACCAGAACCGGATGATCGTCGCACTGATTGACACCATGGTTCAGGCCAACGCCGTTAATAGCGGATTTCTCCTCGACGCGATCGCCATTGGCAAAGGCACGCCGCCCGAAACCTCGCTCCCCACGCACGGAACCTCCATGTTCGAGACCCTCATGAAAGGGATTGAACAGGGGCTTACCGATCAGACTGAGACCGGAATTCGCGTGCTTCCCATTGACGTGTATGGCGCGAACGCGACGACCACGACCTACGACGTGGCCGCAGGTATCGTCAGTGCGATGGAAAATGGCGCCTCGATCCTCAACCTGAGCTTGGGCACAGATTCGAACAGCGAATTTCTGCACGGCATTATTCAGGAATCTGTCCGGCGTGGCGCGGTCGTGCTGGCCGCTGCCGGCAACGAGCCCACCGGCGCAAATACTTATCCCGCCGCATATCCCGAGGTGGTCGCCGTCACCGCCAAGAATCAGGATGGCAGCCTGGCCTCCTACGCAAACTTCGGCGACTTCGTTGATGTGACAGCCCCCGGCACGACCCTGGTGGAATACAACGGGGGAATTTTCCAGATCAATGGAACGTCAGCCGCCACCGCGTTCATCACGGGATTCGCGACCGGCACCAGCGCCAGCCCCCGCACCGATCCGCGAATTGTTGAGACGGCATTGAGGAACGCCTTTCCCTACGTGCCCAACAAGAAATAACCCGCGATCTAAGCGCCTCGATGCTGCTGTCTCAGGAAATCGGGACAAATACTGGACACCGTTGTTTAATGTCCTTTTGACTTTCGGACACCCTGGCGATTGCTGCCCCCTCGGCCGGAAGATGAAAACCAACTTACCGCTGCTGCAGTCTCGAATGCCATTCGACGTGGTACCGGACGAAGTGATCTCGTAGTTGCCGAGACCCATGCGGTCTTAAACTAAGCGGACGACGCCGGGGTTGTGGGCTGACCTTCCCAACACACCTTCACTGCCCCTGGCTCTGGCTCCTGTCGGTCCTACTTCTGGAGATGACACACATCAATGCGCTCGTCGATAAACGTAAGCGGCAATGCAGCCGCCTCCCATTCAAACTATTTCTGGCACCACGCGATTCAGGATTCACTATCCCGAGCTGGCACGCTAAGCCTTGGACCGATTCGACCATCAAGAATGAAGATCCAGTGCCCCAGCCCAACCTGCGACCACAGCCTCATCGGTCTCAAATCCGCCATGGGGCAACGGGTGAGTTGCCCCCAATGCGACCACTCCTTCATCTGGACGGATCGGTTCTATTCCGGTGAAACCTTCATCATCTACGACCTCGAAACCACCGGCCTCAGCCCGGACTACGACGAGTTCATCCAGATCGCAGCCGTCAAATTCAGCTCCGGCTGCCTCTGCCCGACGGACTCGTTCTCCAGCTTCGCCAAGCCGAGGCATCGCATTTCATCGTTCATCGAAAGCTACACCGGCATCGGAGATCGGGACGTAAGGGATTCCCCAAGGCCGGAGCAGGTTCTTTGCGATTTTGCGGCCTGGTCCGACGATGGCACCCTGATCGCTCACAACGCCAAGCGCTTCGACTCGAAGTTTCTGCAGGCCACCTGTCAGCGACACGGACTTCCCAGCCGTGAGGTCGACGCGATTGATTCGATCGGCATCTCGAAGATGCTGTTCGGCAAAACAAGGGGGACCGGCCATTCCCTAAGGAACATGAATGGGGTCACGTCTCAACATTCAACAAACGTTGCATTTCTCCCAGCATCGTTCGAACCCTGCGATCCTTGGCCATGCGCTTTTCAAAACGGCGTTTCCCGGCGCTGACGGCCGCGTAATCCATACCGCCCATCCGCTCGCCGAGTTCGCTCTGGGTCAGTTCGCAATGGCGATCAGCCAACACCATTACCATCCATTTGCCACAGTCGCCGTGCCGGGTGAGCCATTCCGAAGCTGCCTCACCCCGGACCGATTCAACCGCTTCGATAATTTCTTCAAAAGATCGGCCCTGCTGAAAACGCCTCCGCTTCTCTGTCTCTCTCGATGGCTCCCCGACTGACTGTCGGATCTTCTCAACAAAATCGTTACTTCCCACAGCCACCCGATCCTTGAACTCTTCCCATCCCGTCTCCTCCACACCCCGTTTCAACAGCTGACGTAATTGCTGCCGATATCGCTCCCGCTGATCTCTCGATTTGGCACCCATCGATTTCAGAATACGATCCGTATGCAACCAATCCGGTTTGGACGCATAGCCGGCATACGCACGCAATGAACTCCATTTGTACTGGCGGAGCTCGCGCAACCGGTTGCTGATTTCCTCGCTGGTCGGCTCGTCCCCTGCCCCCTTTCCCTCTGCACTGTCGGCTGCCTTCCCCAGTCCGAATTCCGAGGTCTTCACGGGGTTCAGGTGGATATAGACGCTCAGTTGCTCCAGCCAACCAGCGGGATCCACCGGCACGCTCTTGAACCGGCCTTGAAACAGCGGCCCCACCCGGTTGTGCCGTCGGTTAAACCACCCCACATAAGACTGCACCAACCACTTCAGACAACGACTCAGAACCCCTCCAGGCGTGTGCAGCGCCAGGTGATAATGATTGTCCATCAGGCAGTAAGCATGCACCTGAACACCGTGGTTTTCCTCCAAACAACTGAGCAACTCCACAAAATGCCTTCGGTCCCCGTCGTCGTTGAAGATCGCCCTGCGCTCGATCCCACGGTTCATGACATGATGCCAACCATCGAGTTGATCCAATCGCAAGGGCCTCGCCATTCCTAAAGGCTCACCTGCAAGCTCAAATGCGTCAACTCGTTTGTTGAATGTTGAGACGTGACCCCTTTATTAAGACGTGACCCCTTTATTATATGGATCAAACTGCCAGATGAAGTCCGACAGACTCCTAGCCGTTGGAGTTGTTGAATATTGAGACCCGGCCCTTAACGCAGTTATTATGTGCACGCAGCGTGTGAGGAACGAGCCGCGAAGAGCAGATGCCGTGACCAGTGCCCGCCTCCCGAACGTTAAAGGCCCCAGCGGTGGCGCGACTCCTGCCTTCCCGGAGCGTAGCGACCGCAGGAGACGTGACACCGCGGCCTATGCGGATTACAGCCCAGGTTCGCGTTCGAACTCTCCTGCGCCAGCCGTTGGATTTGAGACTACCAAGCGACTTTGTTGAATGTTGAGACGTGACCCCTTGAAGATGATCTTTGCTTCGCGTAGAGAAGTGTTCGTAATCGAGAAGCCATCTTTGCGCCAGATAATCACTAGGCACCATGCGTGCTTTGGTTGGCCTGTACGTTCATATCACTCCGAGCTTCGCGAACTGGTGTTCTGGGTTACAGCGGTTACTCCAACACCAACGCGGATGGAGGGAACCAAAACTCGTCGGTTTCAACTTCCTCACCTTCACGGGCGGCAAGCATTGCCATCGCACAGTGTGCCCAGCACCAGCGTTCCTTAACCAGAACGAGGCGGGGAAGATCGATCGTTCGTTTGGTCTTCTTCTCGACCAGGATCTTGTTTTTCTTCGACCAGTTCCAGAGACGGGTGAAGTCTTTCTTCTGCTGTTTGCGGAACGCGTTCCAGTCACGGGCAAGCCAGGGTTTGACCAGGCTGGCAGCTGCTCCTTTGATGCTTGAGTGAGCCTTGGAACTCCAAATGCTTTCCGCTTCCTCGGCCGCCTTCCCGTAGTCTTTGAGCGCGAAGTATTTGAACATTCCCGTCCACGCACATTCATGGATCTGGTTGCTGTCCGACGGCTGCATTGTTCCATCGCCGCCGGTGTCCATGACACATTCGGCCACTTCATTCAGATCGGATTCCGTTCCTCCAAGGCTGGCGCTTACCAGCAAGAGCAGGTCGTGAAGCGGCTTGTCGGTGAATACCGACGATTCTGTTCTCATCTGCATTCCCTGACTCAGGTTTTCACCAACCTTGGACGAAATTCCAGCAACAGTTCGTGCCTTCATCCATTGCGACCAAATCCATCCCAGACAGCATTCGGACATGAATGCACCGTCGGCAAACCCTTCAGACTCAAGGTAAGATTTGGCAAGGTCATCAAGTGGCTCGCCGAACCTTGAACCGCCTTCCCATCGCTTCTCATACTCGTCGATTTCAACTATGGTTGTCTTCATTCTTCAAGGAGATTTGGGCTCTTTTCCGTCAGTAGTCATCACCTCGCAGTAACCTCTAGTATTCTAAGGGTCACGTCTCAACATTCAACAAACGTTGCTTTTCTACTAGCATCGTTCCAACCCTGCGATCCTTGGCCTGCCGACGAATTGTACCTCGGCCTGCTGTGAAAGTTGCGAGTTGAAATACGAATAGGGTCACGTCTCAACATTCAACAACCGCTACTTTTCTACCACCACCGTTCGAACCCTGCGATCCTTGGCCTAGGACGAATTGTACCTCGGCCTGCTGTGGAAGTTGCCAGTTGAGACAGTTCTCAAGCCAGCACGTCATGCACAACACGACCGTGGACGTCAGTCAACCGGTAGTCTCTTCCGCTGTAGCGATAGGTGAGTTTCTCGTGGTCCAATCCCATCTGATGCAAGATCGTCGCATGTAGATCGTGGACATGAACGCGGTTCTCCACGGCGCTGCACCCGAAACGATCGGTCGCTCCGTAGCTCACGCCCGGTTTCACTCCGCCGCCGGCCATGAACATCGTGAACCCGTAGTGATCATGATCCCGGCCCTTGGCACCCTCTGAAGTGGGTGCGCGTCCGAATTCCCCGCCCCATACGACCAAGGTCTCATCCAGCAGACCTCTCTGCTTCAGATCTCGGATCAATGCGGCGATTCCCTGATCGCTGGTCTCTGCCAAGATCTTGTGACCGCGAGCGATGTCGTTGTGACCGGTGTCCCAGGCAATGTCATAACCGTTGATCGAGTGCGACAATTGCACGCAACGAACCCCGCGCTCGATCAAACGCCGCGCAATCAGGCATCCTTTCGCATACTCGCTATCGCCGTACATCTCCTTCACGTGCGCGGATTCGCGGGAGGTATCAAAGACATCCGGCACGGAGAACTGCATCCGGAAGGCCATTTCCATCGCCTCTATCCCGGCTTCGACATTTTGATCATGGACGCGGCGATCCAGGTAACGCTGGTTCAACAACGCCAACAAGTCCGCCTGCTTCCGTTGCTCGTCACGGGTGAGGTTCGCGTTGCGCAGATTGGGGATCACCGCCTCGGGCGTCATCTCGGCGATATTCACATATGTGCCTGCATACGCACCGGGCAAAAATGAGTTCCCCCAATTTGCCAGCTTGTTGCGTGGCTGGGCTCGAGGGGACATCGCAACAAACCCAGGGAGATCATTGTTCTCGGTTCCCAATCCGTAGCAAAGCCAGGCCCCCATACTTGGACGGTTTGGCTGCAGGTGACCGACATTCATCATCATGATCGCGCCGGCATGCTCAGGAATGTCG
>JBLFYM010000132.1:0-16286 GCA_047608975.1 Limisphaerales bacterium
TGGGCGCTACCGCAATTGTGAAGCCCCTTTTCACGTCGCATATTCACAGGCTGTTCCCGACTGACTCTTACGCTCGGAAGCAGCGCCGCACGACACGACGCTGTCTCGTTTTTCGGGTGTCATCACATCCCCGCTCCGTGTACCGCCCGCCATTTCTTGCGGTATTGGCCGGGGGGGTGGCCGACGTGTTTGCGGAAGAAGACGGCCATATGTTCGTCGTGGAAGAAGCCGGTCAGGCCGGAGATTTTCTTTAGTGGGAAATCGGTTTCTTCCAACAACTGCTTGATTCGGGCAAGGCGGATTTCGGCGATCAGTTCGGCGGGGGATCGGCCGAAGTGCTGCCGGATCCGGCGCTCGAGTGAGCGGCGGGAGAGGGGGACCTGGCGGACGACGTCGTCCACAGAAATGCTTTCGCACGCGTGATCTCGCAGATAGCGATAGGCGGCTGCGGTGGTGCGATCTTCGATGGCGACGACGTCCGTTGACCCGCGTACGATTACCTGCTTCGGCGGAACGAGGGTCAGTTCGGCGGGAGAAGCGCCGCCCGCCATCATATGCTCCAGCATGGCCGCAGCGTCGTAACCGATCTTTTGCGTGTTCAGTTCGATGCTGCTCAGGTTGGGCTGGCAGAGGGAACAGATCACCTCGTCGTTGTCCACGCCGACCACGGCGATGTCATCAGGCACGGCGATGCCGGCGTCTTCGCAGCATTGCAGGACCTGCTGGGCGCGAATGTCGTTGCTGGCCAGCAGGCCCACCGGTTTTTCAAATTTCCGGAGCCAGTGGGTGACGCCGGCGCTGTCGAGCATGCCCTTCAGTTCGGCTTCCATTGTGGATGAATCAACGGGACCCCGGGATTCGTAGACCTCCGGTTCAAAGCCATCGGCGGCGAGGAGGTCGCGAAAGATTCTCAGACGTCGGACGGAATAGTCGGCACCGGCAAATCCGCAGAAGGCGAAACGCCGCACGCCTCGTTCACGCAGGTGATCGAGTGCGAGCTGCACGACGCTTTGGTCGTCGATCGTGATGCGGGGAACGCCGGCGAGTTTCTTGGAGGAACGAACATCCACGGTGGGGATACCAACCGTGCGGATCGCTGCCACCATCTCTTCAGTCTCGATACGCGCGAGAATGCCGTCGCCTTGCCAGTCAAAAAGCCAATCGGGCGGGTCGGCATTGATCGATATTTCCTGATGCCGGAGCGACCACCGCCGATGCGTGCGCACGTAGGCCGCGACTCCCTCCAGCAAACCACGCCCGTAGGAGCGTGAGGATTCGATCAGCAAGGCGACCTGTTTCATTGAGGATCTCCGACCAAGTCGTGGCGCAAATATTCAGTAGCCCGGCGTGAACGGTTAGTGTTGCGCTCGAAAGGCGCTATTGAATGGTGGATTATGCAGGAACACGATGGCGCAATATTTCCTATGGAACAGGCCGTTTGTCTGAACCAATAGCTTCTCCGGGGAGCAACGCTCACCATCGAGGAGAGATCATGCCTGATACTCCGATTGATTACCTTCACTTCGCCGGCGGGGTCGGGAGGGGCAAGGGCAAGAAGATCGTCCTGCTGGCCGGCAACGACGAATACCGCAGTGAGAAAAGCCGCTGATGTGGCATGATTTCGCGCCCGCCGGTGAAGAATGAGGACTGAATCGTACTGAATCGTTCGAGCTTGTAACTCAGCCGCACTTGCTTCACTAAAAGCTTGGAAAAGCCCGCTATTCTTACCGATGATCTCGCGAATCGAAGCCGTGGCTGAATAGTGACTCGCAATCAATTCTTTTGTAATTTCCGGAATTCTCAGGGGCATCGCCATGGCTGAACAGTGACCGCGCTCCGATGACTTGATGACATCTACACAACAACCTCTTTGGCGGACGCTGCTCGTGCTTGGGCGCGTTTCCAATCTCCCCACGGTCTGGACCAACTGCGTCGCCGGTTGGATTCTCGGCGGTGGTGGCGATCCCTCCCGACTGCTGAATGTCTGTCTCGCCGCTTCGGCTTTGTACATCGGCGGCATGTATCTCAACGACGCGTTCGACGTTGCGTGGGACCGTGAGCATAAGAACGATCGTCCGGTGCCTTCAGGCCACATTGCCGAACGACCGGTTTGGAGCATGGGTTGTCTGTGGATGATTGCGGGGCTGGTTCCGTTGTGCCTGATGGGGGACCGCGTCGCGTTGCTGGCGATCCAGATGGCGGTATGCATCTTGGCTTACGATGCCTTTCACAAACAGATTTCCTGGTCGCCGTTCCTCATGGCGGGTTGTCGTTTCTACCTGGTGTTGGTGGCTGCTGCGGCGGCGAATTCCGGGGTCGATGCCGGCGTGAACGGCCTGGTCCTCTGGACGGCGGTGGCGTTGGGTGCCTATGTGCTTGGGTTGAGCTATGTGGCAAAGGCCGAAAGTCTTCCGGGGCTGTTGCAGTACTGGCCCCTCGTGTTTCTGGCCGCCCCGATCATTCTGGCCTATCTCGCCAATGCCGGTGAGTTCCGGAAAGACGCTTTGCTGGTGGCGGCGATGTTGGGTCTCTGGATGATCCGCTCATTGCGAAACCTGTTCTGGACGAAAGAAAAGAACATTGGAAAGACGGTGTGCGGACTTCTGGCGGGCATCTGTCTGGTGGATCTTCTGGCGGTCGCGTTCGTTCCCCCGAGTGTTGCCGGCATTTTCCTTGGTGGATTTCTGCTATCGCTTCTTTTCCAACGTTACATCCCCGCGACCTGATGGTTTGGTCGGCGGTGGCCCGGGCCGCGCGCCAGCTTCAGAATTCCAACCAGGACCAGCACTCCGATCACGATGGCAATTCCTCCAATCAGAACGGTTCCTGACCCCAGCATGAAATTGAGCAACTGGGTCAATGGTGTGAGATATGCACCGGGCGTGGCTCGCCAGAATATTGCGAGGAGAATCCCGGCCACAATTGTGATCCCCGTAGCCACGGGCCGGAACCCGGTGGCAAATTTCGCGAGACGATGGCCCTTGTAGCAGACCGGCTCTCGCCGAATGCAGTTCAGCGCCATCACGCCCAGGGTGGTCTCACGCCCGGCGCGCATGGCCTGCCGAAGATTCACTCCATCGACATATTCCATGAGCAGGTAGGAGTAACCGGGGACGATTGTGGATTCGTTCCAGGCAGCCGGGTTGACCGATGAGTTCCAGGATTTCCAGATTGGGAAATGCCGGGGCGATTTCTTTATCACTGGGTGCGGCCGGCTTTAGCAAAGCCACGGTGGAAGTCAGAAAACCCGGCTCGGTCTGGGAATTTGCGCCAATCAGTCGGCATTTCGGGCAGAGTAATTGGGGAGCGTTCTCCGGGATGGACCCGCCACATTTGGGGCAGTTTGTAGATTCTTCGCTCATAACTGCCGTTTCCTAAGGGATCGGTGGACCGAGGTTACACAGGAACTCATAGAATTCTGCTGGAAATAATCATTATCCTTGAAAGTGGGTTAAAATGTGATTTTTTAGGCTATTATTCAGTTTTAAGGGGTAATAAAATCGCGATTTCCGCCGGTTCGATTGGCGAATCAGGCACCGATATTGATTCGGCGTTTTCTCCCAAATCTGAATCTGCTTAAATCCGCCCGTGATCGACACGGACGAAAAACTGACTGAGCTGCTCCCCTCACTGCGAGATGCGCCCTGGCTAGCCGTGGACACGGAGGCAGACAGTCTACATTCCCATCCCGAGAAACTTTGTCTCATTCAGATCGGAATCCCGGATCTGGACGAACTTGTCGATCCGCTCGCGGACCTCGATCTGCAGCCGCTCTGGGATCTGCTCGGCCCGCGTGAAATGATTCTCCACGGTGCGGACTACGATCTGAGACTTTTCGTGAAGCATCACCAGTTCACCCCCACCTGCATCTTTGATACGATGATTGCCTCCCGTTTGCTCGGCATTCGCCAGTTTGGGTTGTCGAATCTGGTGGAACAGTTTATCGGGGTGAAACTCGAAAAGGGTCCCCAGAAATCGGACTGGTCCCGACGTCCGCTTACCGATCGGATGATGCAATATGCCCGGAACGACACGCATCATCTGTTTACCATCACAGAAAATCTGAAACAGCAACTGCGGGAGAAGGGGCGTCTCGACTGGTGTCGTGAAAGCTGTGACCGCTCGATCGCCGACAATTCGAATTATGTGCCGCCCGATCCTGATCGCGTGTGGCGCATCAAAGGTTCCGCCAAATTGCAGCGATCCGAGATGGCCGTGTTGCGTGAACTCTGGAAGTGGCGAGAGCAGGAAGCCGTTGGTGCTGATAAACCTCCGTTCTTCGTGATGAAGCATGACCAGCTGATCTCCATCGCTGCCGACGCGGTTGCCGAACGGGATTGGAATCAGTCAATCCCACGTCGCTACTCGACGCGTCGCAAAGATTCGTTGAGAAAGGCCGCCGCCCGCGGATTGAGCTGTCCGGCGGACGATCGTCCGGAGAAGTTCCGGGGCCAACCTTATCATCCCACGGAAGCTGAAAAGAAGAGATTTACGAATTTGCGGACCGTCCGCGATGGGCACGCTGAGAAACTTGACATCGATCCAACCCTGATCGCGAGTCGGGAAACGATGGAACTGCTCTCCCGTAAAGAGTCTGACCAAGCTTGGCAGAATCTGATGAAGTGGCAGCGTGAACTGCTACAGGATTGATCGCCGTCCGGTTCATGTCGCAGAAAACTACGCCGATCCCCGCGCTTCGAACCGCCGTCAACCCACCGCGCTTCTGATGGACAAGACTGAAATCTTTCAAGCTATTCTGAGCGTATTTCGCGCCACCCTCGCAGATCACGAAAAGGCTGCCGGAGCCGCCCGTGAGAGTGCCAGCGGCGATGAGGTCTCGTCCGATGGGAAATACGACACGCGGGCGACGGAGTCCTCCTATCTTGCCCGTGGCCACGCGATGCAGTACGAGGCGATGGTGGGCGAACTGCGTACCCTGGAAGCGTACCGCGTACCGCAATACGAGCCCGATGAGGAGATCGGCACCGGGGCGCTGGTGGAAGTGAAGGTCGGTCGTGCGAAGGCGTTTTACTTCATCCTTCCCAGCGGTGGCGGGACCGAAGCCCTGGTGCGCAAGACATCGGTGATTGCCATCAATGCCCGTTCCCCGGCGGGGAAGGAATTTAAGGGTAAATGCGCGGGCGCTTCGTTCCAGATTCCAGGAGCGAAATCCAAGGGCGAGATCTCCAGCGTCAGCTGAACATGCGCGGGAAAACCTGCCGCCAGACTGCCTTTTACGACCGGTGACGCAACCAGATCTTCATTCGGGTCTGAATGCCCGGCGCGGAATCTCGGTCACTCAACGAGCGGGCGTTGGAGGGCATCGCGGATTTCTTGGAGCCAAGACGGATCGTGATCCAGAGTTTGGCATCTTAGTAGGTTGGGGTATGTTGTTGCCACTGTGAATTTGGTCGGTTGCCGAGCGTCCAAACAGGCAGGAAAAAGAACTTGTGAAAAATTTCACAATATCCTTGGCGGGGCTGTCTGGCGGGTGCTAGAAGTTGCCCCAGTAAGAACTGAACACTCAAAAAAACTGACTGAATATGAAAAATTGGTTGATCACAGCCGCTGTTATCGCTGTCGCCACGGGGCCCGTCTCCGCTGGAGATGTCACTGGAAAAGTTTCACTTGAAGGCACTCCGCCGGACGAAATCAATCTGCCGCTTGATCCCGCGTGTGGCGCGTCTTTCAAGAAGGCCAATCCTGGCATGAAGCCCAAGACGCGCTTCTGGGTCAGTGAAAAGGGCGGCCTCGGTGACGTGCTGGTGGTGATCAACAACATCAAGGGTGGCGCTGCTCCGTCCGCCGCGCATGTCATTGATCAAAGAGGCTGTGAATACCTGCCTTACGTATCGGCGACGCAACTGGGACAGAGCATTCACGTATTGAATTCTGATATGTCGTTGCACAACGTTCACCCCCAACCGCGTGTTACGGGCAATCCGGAACACAACCGGGCGCAACTTCCCAAGGGACCTCCCCTGAAGTTTGACTACAAGAACGCCGAGCGTTTCCTGAAGTTCAAGTGCGACGTTCATCCTTGGATGTACGCCTACGTGAGCCTGGTTCCGCATCAGTATTTTGCGGTTACCAAGCCGGACGGTTCGTTCAGCATCAAGGGTGTGCCGGCGGGCGATTATGAGATCGAGGCGATTCACCGCAAGAAGCACGCCGCTGTTGATTACAAAGGTGTGAAGCAGCAGGTGACAGTTGGCGCCGATGGCGCGTCCGCCAATTTCACGATCAAGCTGTAACGAACGATTTACTTTGAAGCCGCTTTGGGTGACCACAGCGGCTTCTTTTTCGACCTCCTCAACTTCCCAATGTCAGCAGTACCAAACGACCGAGTTCTGCATCGCTTCGCGGTTTTTACCGCGTTGACGACGCTGGCTTTGATCGGCTTGGGTGGGATGGTCACGAGCAAGGGGGCGGGAATGGCGGTGCCGGATTGGCCGACCACCTACGGGCAGAACATGTTTCTGTTTCCCTTCAGTCAATGGGTTGGTGGGGTGCTGTACGAGCATAGCCATCGGCTGCTAGGTTCGGCGGTCGGGTTGCTCACAGCGATTTTGGCGATTTGGTTCTGGGGCCGTCACGCGGCGGGCTTGGCGCGCGGGCTGGGTTTCGTTTGGATTTTGTTGGGGATGGGCTTGATTGGCGTGCGCACGCAGCACGCGTTTGTGGCGTTGGCGAGTGTCTCCGTCGGCGTGGTGATTTTCTGTCTGTTCAAATTGCGGTGTGCGCGGGTGCCGGTCATGTGGTGGGCTTTGCTGGCCTATTCGCTGGTTCTGATTCAGGGAACGCTGGGCGGTTTGCGGGTCACTTTGTTCAAGGATGAGATCGGTATCGTGCATGGCACCATCGCGCAGTTGTTTTTCATGCTGATCTGCTCGTTGGCGCTGGTGACGAGTCGTTTCTGGCGGAGGATATCCGAATTGCAAATTGCTTCGGCGAATGGTGTGAGGGGGCTGTTTTTGAAAGTGACTTTGGTGATTTTGCTGCAGCTGATATTGGGCGCAAGCATGCGTCATCAGCATGCGGGTTTGGCGGTTCCGGATTTTCCGCTCGCGTATGGCAAGGTCTGGCCACCTGCGGATTCCGAATTCGTCGCGAAAGTGAATCAGGAGCGAATGGATCCGCGCGGCTTCAACGACATCACAGCGGGTGGGATTCATTTGCACATGACGCATCGGGTGTTGGCGCTGACCATTTTGGGACTCGTGGTCTGGTGCTGCGTATCGGTCAGGCGAGTGCGAGAGCGGCCTGAGTTGCTGGTTCGAGGAGCAGATTTCTGGCTGGGATTGATTTGTTTGCAGGCGATTTTGGGTGCCAGCACGGTCTGGAGTAACAAGTCTGCGGAGATCGCCACGCTGCATGTTGTGATGGGCGCGTTCTGTCTGGTCTGGGGCGGATTATTGACGATTGTGGCGTTTCGTGTTTCAAGAGGGGGCTCTGCTGTGGGTGATACTGAGCCAGAAATCGGGGCTGAGCCGCTTCTGGCAGCTGGCTCCTCGTCCTGATCATTGACCGTGAAAACAAGCGCTGAAGCCATTTGTGAATCCCCCGTGAGTGCTCGCGGCTGGGGTGCTGTCTTTGCGGATCTGTTGAAGGCACGGCTGACGAGTCTGGTGTTGTTGACCACCCTGGTCGGCTACTACATGGGGAGACAGGGGAAGGCGCTGGATGTTTCTTTGTTGATTCACACCTTGGGCGGAACCGGTTTGCTTGCCTGCGGGGCTTCCGCACTGAATCAGTACATCGAGCGGGAATGGGATTCGCAGATGAAGCGCACCGCCTCGCGCCCTTTGCCCAGTGGCGAACTGCAACCATTGAGTGTGCTGTTCTTGGGGGTCTCTGTGTCAGTTGTGGGGATGGTCTGGTTGGCGCTGAAAGTGAATCTCTTGACGGGTTTTATGGGAACGATGACGCTCGCCTCGTATCTGTTCATCTACACCCCATTGAAGCGCCGTACGACGCTGAATACGCTGGTGGGGGCAGTTCCGGGGGCTTTGCCTCCGCTGATGGGTTGGAGCGCTGCTTACGGGGAGATCACGATTGCCGGATGGTCGTTGTTCGCAATTCTGATGTTTTGGCAGATGCCACATTTTCTGGCTATCGCGTGGATGTATCGCGAGGAGTATGAGCAGGCGGGTTATCGCATGCTGCCGGTCGTGGATCCAGCAGGGCATCGGACCAGCCGGCAGGCCGTGAGCCATTGTTTGGGGCTGCTTCCCGTGAGCATGGCGCCGTTTGTTTTTCGCGTGGCGGGTGAGATTTATTTATGCGGTGCATTACTATTGGGAATGCTGTTCCTCTGGTGCGCCATTCAGTTCTCCCGAGAACTGACGCGGGAGAGTGCCCGCAAGCTGTTTTTTGCATCTATACTTTATCTTCCACTGCTTCTGGGTCTGTTGGTTTTGGACCGGAATTAAATTGATAAAAATCAAAATGGAACTAGCAGTTGACACTGTGAATGAGAACGGATTCAATCCGGCGCCGTTTTTCGCAGGCGTCTGCGAGCAACACTAAAAGACAGAACATGCAGGTAACGAAAACTGAGACATCCGATCACACGGAAGAGCACGATCATCATCACCATGATATCGGTTTTCTGCGGAGCTACGTCTTCTCCACGGACCACAAGATCATCGGTATCCAATACGGGGTGACCGCACTGGCATTTTTGCTGTTCGGGTTCTCGCTCGTACTGTTGATGCGGTTCCAAATCGGATATCCTGGGGAGTCGATTCCCATCGTCGGCGGATTGTTGGAGCGTTTGCTCGGTGATGTCGCCGCAGGCGGCAAGATGTCGCCCGACCTCTACAACGCCTTTGGTGCCATGCACGGAACCATCATGGTGTTCCTGGGGGTCGTTCCGCTGGCCTTTGCTGCCTTCGGGAACTACGTCGTGCCGCTTCAGATCGGCGCGATCGACATGGCCTTTCCTCGTATCAACATGGTCAGCTATCAGTGTTACGCCGTTGGCGGCGTGATCATGTTCGTGAGTTTCTTCATTCCCGGGGGTGCCGCACAGGCCGGTTGGACCTCTTATTCGCCGCTGGCAACGGTTATTCCCACCAATGGCCAGACCTTCTGGATTCTGGGGATGGTGATGCTTATCACTTCATCGCTGTTGGGCTCGGTGAACTTCATTGCGACGATCATTCAGCTTCGCGCACCGGGCATGACTTGGATGCGGATGCCGTTCTTCGTCTGGGCACAGTTTGTCACGGCTTTCATTCTTCTTCTCGCTTTCCCTCCTCTGGAAGCGGCGAGTGTGATGCAGCTGATGGATCGTCTTTTCGACACCAGCTTCTATCTGCCCTCCGGCCTCGTGCTGGACGGCCAGGCGGTGAACAACATCAGTGGCGGGGGCAGTCCGTTGCTGTGGCAGCATCTGTTTTGGTTCCTGGGACATCCTGAGGTCTATGTTTTGATTCTTCCGGCAATAGGTGTGGTCGCTGAGGTGTTGGCCTGTAACGCACGGCGTCCGCTTTGGGGATACCGCTCGTTGGTCTACTCAGTCATGGCAGTCGGGTTCATTTCATTCATCGTCTGGGCGCATCACATGTATGTGACCGGGATGGGGGCAAAGATTTCGACCTTCTTCCAGACGACAACGATGATCATCTCAATCCCCTCGGTAATCATTCTGACCTGTCTCTTTATCTCGTTGTGGGGGGGCTCGATCCGCTTCAATACGCCGATGTGCTTTGCGCTGGCCTTCCTGCCGATGTTTGGCATCGGCGGTCTCACCGGTCTGCCTTTGGGATTCAACTTCGCTGATCTGCTGCTTCACGACAGTTATTACGTCATTGCCCATTTCCACTATGTGGTTGCGCCAGGAACCATCTTTGGACTCTTTGCCGGGGTCTACTTCTGGTATCCAAAGATGACGGGGAGGATGATGAACGAAGCGCTGGGACAGGTGCATTTTTGGGGGTCACTGATCTTCATGAATTTGATTTTTATGCCCATGTTCGCTCAGGGAATGGCTGGTATGAGCCGGCGGATGTATGATGGCGGAGCGACCTACGCGGCCCAGAACATGGCCAACGACGGTGTGATCGGATCGCTCAGTCAGGCAGTGATCGACACGAACAGGTCCATCACCTTCGCGGCCTGCGGATTGATGCTTGCCCAGATCCCTTTCATTATCAATTTTTTCTGGAGCATGGGCAACGGGCGCAAGGCGACAGATAACCCTTGGAATGCGACGACGCTGGATTGGCAGACGCCGACTCCGCCCCCGCATGGCAATTTCGACAAGCCAATCGCCGTTTATCGCGGACCTTACGAATATAGCCAGGAAGGCCATCCCACGGACTTCACCCCGCAGAACCAACCGGATCCGGTCAGCTGAGATTCGTAGCACGGCGTCAACTGAGACTGATTTATTCGATGGAAATCCCTTATACAACCAAGCCCCGAGAAGATACGGGCTTATATAACGCCAAGTTGGGCATCTGGCTCTTCCTCGCATCGGAAGTGATGCTGTTCGGTGCGTTGTTCTCTTCCTACATCCTGCTGCGCGTCAGCGCGGGTGAAGGCATGTGGCCGCACGGACTGATGAACATCCCGATCGGAACGTTCAACACGGTCGTGCTGATTACCTCCAGTGTGACTGTGGTGCTGAGTTGGGCTGCTCTGAAGTTGGGCGACTTCAAGAAGTATCGTCGCTTACAGACCCTCACGGTCGTTTGCGCTTTGATGTTCTTGGGAATCAAGAGCTTGGAGTACTATGAGAAGTTCCATCACTACGAGGTGTGGTTCAACGAAGCCAAGACGGTCGCGGAATATCCTAAATTGAAGAGTCAGTCATTCGTGAAGGACGGGACTATCAATGACGATTTCTTGGACACAATTCCATCCGTTGTCGGTCATCTCGGCTACACGGACAAGAACGGTGACCTCCAGAAAGCCGGTGCGTTCTGGGATCTGAAGAAACTCAAGGAGGATGGGATTGAAGAGGTTGAGATCAGTCTCGACGCTTTTCACTATCGTATTCCGGCGCGGATACAGCACCAGATGAGCAAGGAGCATCACGGCGATGATCACGGAGGTGAACATGCCACGCTGAAAGTGAAGATAGATGAAATCCGCCGCGTCTCCGCCTTCGTTCCCCGACACAGCACTTTCTTTGCGATCTATTTCACCATGACCGCCTTGCACGGACTGCACGTTCTGGCTGGCGCACTTGTCATTGCCTACATTCTGTGGCGCAATAATCGGCTCTGGAAACGTGATCCCGAGCGCTATGCAAACCGGGTGGAAGTCTCGGGCCTGTTCTGGCATTTCGTCGATCTGGTTTGGATCTTCCTGTTCCCAATTCTCTATCTCCTTTAACTGACAAATGAGCGACGACCATTCATCACCGGAATATATCGCAGCGGTAAAGAAGAAGTACTGGGGAGTATTTGGCGTGCTTATGGTGGGGACTCTCCTCACCGTGGCCATGTATTCTGTTTATTTTGAGCAGATGTGGGTGACCGTCGGGGTCGCCCTGCTGATCGCCACCTTCAAGGCGACCTGTGTGGCCGCCATTTTTATGCATCTCTGGGGTGAGAAGAAGATCGTCTACCATATTCTCTTTGCGACGGTTTTTTTCTGTATCGGCCTGATGGGCCTGACGCTCTGGGCGATGAACGATGCTCCTTACATGACTCACTGGGTAAAGTAATGTCACTGAAAGCCCTCCATATTGTCCTTATCATATCGTCAATTCTCCTGGCGTTTGCGTTCGGGGCGTTTGAACTGCAGCGCTTTCGCGGTTTGGGGCAGCGGTCAGATTTATTATTGGGGATTGGGTCTTCCGTTGCTGGAGTAGTGCTCTTGGTTTACGGGTTCTATTTTTTGAAAAAGACTCGGCACATTGATTACTTATGAAGCGCATGAAACAAATGACTCTCTCGATCAGCGTGATCACGTTGTTGTTCGTTCTGGCACCGGAGGCGGATGCCTGCGTGGCGTGTTTCGGCAAAACGGACGGCAAGATGGCCGAGGGGATGAATGCCGGCATCTTTTCTCTGCTGGCGGTGATTGGCAGTGTTTTGTTTGGTTTCGTGGCGTTTATGGTTTTTATCATTCGCCGCAATGGAAAGTACGCGCACGTGATGATACAGGAGGTTGAGCGGATTCGGCTCCTGAATCAGGCCACTGCATGACGATTTATTACGATGGAACAGCAAAGTAAATGGGAACAGTTCATTGGCTGGCAGAAGGACATGATGAGCATGCCGGCGCTGGGATCACGGCACGGTGGTGAGGTAGATGAATTCATTATCTATATCCACTGGCTGATGCTCATACTGTTCGTGATCTGGATCGGTTACTTCATTTATGTCCTGTTCAGGTTTAACAGCCGAAGAAATCCCACGGCGGATCCGGTGGGCCTCCGAGGTCATTCGACAACTTATGGCGAAATTGCTGTGGTTGTTGTGGAAGCCGTGCTGTTGCTTGGCATAGCGATTCCCATGTGGGCCAAACAGGTCGCCGAGTTTCCGAAAGACTCCGAAGCGACGGTGATCCGCGTGGCGGCGGAACAATTCAGTTGGAACTCCCGTTATACAGGACCGAATGGTGTCTTCGCGAAACAGGATATCCGCCTCGCAAAGCTCGGCAATACTTTGGGATACGAGGCCAACGACCCGGACGGCTCTCCCAGCGATGACGTGGAACCGCCGCTCAAAGATCTTCATGCTCCGCTGATTCCGTTGATGGATGCGAGCGGGAAGCCCGTTCTTCATCCGGATGGCGAGCAGGCTTACAAGCCGGTTGTGATCCGTCTGACTTCCAAAGACGTGATTCACAGCCTCAAGGTGAACACGCTGCGAATCTGTCAGGATGCGATGCCGGGAATGACGATTCCGTTGCATTTTGAACCAACCACGACCGGTAAGTATCTGATCACCTGTGCCCAGCTCTGTGGCAGCGGCCATTCCACGATGAACGCCTGGTTCTCCATTGATACCGAAGCGGATTTTGACGCCTGGTTGGTTGCCAACAAGCGGACGGCGACTACTGGTGCCGGCTTCGAGTAATTACGAAAGGCAAACTTTGGTGAGGAAGGGTGCGTGTTTGGCGTACCCTTTTTCTTTGAGATGAAAAAAAGTATTCGCCCCCTCGAAACGTTGATCTGGACTGGCTTGGTGCTGGTGATGTTGGCCGTTTCGGCTGCCTATATTCGCGAACGGTCGCTCGCGCCTAGGCAGTCTGTGTCCCCGGCGAAGAATGCGCCGAACGCGTCCCCCACCGAACTGCCAATTGTGAACGAGATCACGCAATTGGGGCTCACCAATCAGTTTGGGCGTCTGGTGAACGCGGGCGAGTTGCACGGGAAGGTGTGGCTGGTCGACATTGTGTTCACCCGCTGTCCTGGTCCCTGCGCAGTGATGACCCGCCGAATGAAAGAGATTTCCGATTTGCTCCGGCCTGAGCTTCCAGTGGGATTCCTCACCCTGACCACCGATCCGGATTTCGACACACCGGCGGTCTTGGGTCGTTACGCTGAATTCCACGAAGCCGATACCAATCGTTGGCTGTTCCTGACTGGAGAGAAGTCACAGATTGGAAAAGTTGCGATGGACGGATTCAAGCTGGTGGCCCAAGAGAAGGCGGAGAAAATGCGGAGTTCCAAGAACGATCTGTTTATCCATTCGACCACCTTTGGCCTGATCGATCGTCACGCGCGATTGCGGGGAGTGGTTGAAACGATTGCGGCTCCTGTCGATGAAGACGACCAGCAGACTTTTGTTGATCCGTGGGAAACCGATTACAAGCCGCAGATTCTGCGTAAACTCCAGCAACTGCTTCTCGAAGAATGACGATTCACGATCTGCCTGCCGTCAACGCCTCGTTGAATGGAACTGCCACCGTCCTGTTGATGCTGGGTTTTTACTTCATCAAGCGCGGGAACAAGCTTGCTCACCGAAACTGCATGGTGGGTGCCCTTATCGCCTCGATTGTTTTTCTGGCCTGCTACCTGACCTATCACTTCAACGTCCCCGGCGTGACGCGATTCCGGGATCCCGCATGGTTTCGACCGATCTATCTGACCATCCTGCTGACGCATACGGTTCTCGCGGTGGTGATTGTGCCGATGGTGATTATGACGTTCTTGCATGCGGTCAGGGGGGATTTTGAAAAGCATAAGAAGATCGCGCGCTGGACCTGGCCAATTTGGATGTATGTTTCGTTCACCGGAGTACTGATCTACCTGCTTCTCTATCAGATCTTCGATCAGCGCGTTATCCCCGCTGCCTGATGTCGCATTGCATGTCTTCATGGCATGAGGTTCACTCTCAGGGATGGTCCCGAACATCCTCGTTGCATTGCTGATTGGCCTGGTGGCTGCGAGCCACGCCGCTGAGCGCCCTAATATTCTCGTCATTGTTGCCGATGATCTGGGGTGGGCTGACGTCGGATATCACGGTTCCGCAATTCCGACCCCGAATATCGACCGGCTTTGTCGCGAAGGCGTGGAGTTGAATCATCACTACGTCTCACCGGTGTGCACACCGACCAGGATTGGGCTGTTGACGGGGCGTTATTGGAGTCGTTTCGGAAATACCAAGCCGAACAACGAACGTTGCCTCCCTTGGGGGACCGAAACGATCGCTTCGGCTTTGCGTCGCGTGGGATATGACACCTGCATGACCGGGAAGTGGCATCTCGGTTCCAAATCGGAATGGGGCCCACGCCAATTTGGTTTCGACCAGACTCATGGCTCACTGGCCGGCGGGGTGAATCCGTTGAACCATCTCTACAAACACGGGGTGTATTCCAAGACTTGGCATCGAAATGACCGGTTGATCGAAGAGCAGGGGCATGCCACTGATCTCATTACCCGGGAAGCGATTCGGTATCTGCGGATCAACCGCGAGCAACCGTTCTTCGTTTACGTGCCTTTCACTGCGGTTCACACGCCTTTTCTTGAAGCACAGCGATATTTGGACGCGTGCCGCGATGTTCCTGATGATCGCAGATTCTTTGCGGCCTGCTTGGTGCATCTGGATGAGAAGATCGGTGAGCTCGTGAGCGCTCTTGAAGAGACGGGACAAGGGAAGAATACGCTGATTCTGTTCTTCTCAGACAATGGTGGGCAGAATCCGAGCGGTGACGACAGCAGTCGATATCCTGATACCAAGCCGACTTCGAAAGTGAAAGGCTTGAACACCCCGTTGCGCGGCTGGAAGGCCGGGACGTACGAGGGTGGCATCCGAACTCCGGCCTTGGTCAATTGGCCGGGGACGTTGAAGCCAGGCAAGTGCGATGCGCTTCTGAGCGTGACCGACTGGATGCCGACGCTTTGCGCCCTGGCTGGGAAGCGGGTCGCGAAGGAATGGAATCTGGATGGCCGCGATATCTGGCCGCTTATCTCAGATACCACGCGCGACAACCCGGAACGGACGCTGTATTGCAAGGGGCCGAACGGGGCGACGCGACTGGTGATTCATGATGGCTGGAAGCTCATCGAAATTAACAAGACCAAATCGTTCGAACTGTATCATCTGGATGATGACCCGAACGAAGAGCGTGATCTTATTCACTCCGAGCCCGACCAGTTTGCGAAACTGAAGGCGCTCCTGGATCGGCAGCGCCGTGCTGATGACGATGCGAAGCCTGATCCAAGTCGTCGGAATGCCGATCCCAGATAGTCGACGTTCCACTGCTCCCATAACTCCAACTTCCCTTGGTCGACTGGTGGGATTACCATTACAGGAATGAACTTACGGTTTTGGTCACTCTGTTTGCTTTTCTCGCTCTCGGGACTGAATACGGTGTCGGCAGCCAAACGCATCGACTTCAACCGGGATCTGCGACCGGTGCTGTCCGATAAGTGTTTTTTCTGTCATGGGCCGGACGGGAAACATCGGGAGGCGGGGCTGCGCTTGGATGTGGGAGCAGCCGCGAAGAAGGAGGCAATAGTCCCGGGCAACGCCGACGCGAGTCCGCTGATTGGACGGATCTTTTCGCACGATCAGGATGAATTGATGCCACCGCCTGAATCCGGCAAGCGGCTTTCGGATGCAGAAAAGGCCATGATCCGGGATTGGATCAACCAAGGCGCAGAGTATCAGGAATACTGGGCCTATGTTCGGCCTCAAAGTCATGATGTGCCCGGCAACAAGGGTGCGATGAATGGCGGCAATTGGATCGATTCGTTTATTACGGTGCGGTTGAAAGAAGAGGGTTTGGCTGCGTCTCCCTCTGCGGATCAGATCACACTCATCCGTCGATTGTGTTTTGATCTCACCGGACTGCCCCCGACTCCTGCCGAAGTGGAC
>JBLFYM010000133.1:0-15916 GCA_047608975.1 Limisphaerales bacterium
ACACGAACAAGGTTGCGAAACTGGAAGTGACCAGCCAGCCCTCGCAGATGGAAGTGATGTGGAATCGGGTGCCGCTTGGCCGCACACCACGGGGGGCGGTGTTACCTGTCGGAGAGCTCCGGCTCACGGCCGCTTTGGGGGGCAAGGTTCAATCAATGTCAGTCCGTTTGGACGAAAAGACGCTTATGCCGCTGAAGGTCAAGTTCGATTTTGGGATCATTCAGATTGCGGTTCCAACCGGTGCTGAGCGAGTGAATTCAAAACCAGTGACCAATCCGGAGCGGCTGAAGTGGTTTCTCAAGCGGAAGTTTCGTCAGGCAATCTCGCACGCCATTGACCGACCTGGAATCGTGGAGGCGGTATTCGGCGGCCGCGCTGAGTTTCACTACGGGTTCGTGTCTCCGGCGAACCAAGCCTGGTATAATCCCGATGTAAGGAAGTATCCATTCGATCTCGGCAAGGCCAAGGCGCTGCTCGCTGAAATTGGAATTCGCGATCGGGATGGGGATGGACTCATGGAGGACGAGCAGGGGGTGGAGATTGAGTTTTCGCTATGCACCAACTCGGACAATGCGGTTCGTGACCAGACCGCCCGCTTTGTGCGGGATAGTCTGAAAGGAATTGGCATCCGGGTGGTCTACGAGCCACTGCGGTTCACCACCCTGGTTGACAAGGTGACTGTGAACTATGACTACGAATGTGTTCTGTTGGGTCTGGCGGCTGCGTCGCTCGATCCGCAATCCAGTCGTGATGCATTGTTGTCGAGTGGAGCGAACCACTTTTGGAATCCGGGGCAGCTGAAACCGATGCTCCCTTGGGAGGCACGAATCGATGAACTTTTCTCCCAGCAGGTAAAGACCCTGGATCGGGTGAAGCGCAAGGAATTGATCGATGAGGTGCAACTGATTCTGGCGGAAGAAAGTCCGCTGATTCAAATGGTTCAGAAACGGAACTACGCCGCGATCAGGAACGGAATCGGAAACGCGAAACCCACGGCAATGAGTCGCAATCGCGTCACCTGGAATCTCGACGAGCTGTTTGTGAAATAGCGGAAGTATTTGGAGACGGTCAGTTGCAATGGTTGATTAAAGGGGACTTGGTTCCGTCAGGTGGCGGAAATCGGAAGATTTTCGGCAGCGCATATCGAGCGGGTGCGCGTCAGGCGTTTGGTCTGCTCTCCCCGGCAACCCAGGCCAAAGCGCGAAACCCAACCGCCATCTCGTTTGCACCTCTCCTCTGCGATCACGTGCCTTCCGAACCGCTCACGAGTTCCGCTACTTGGAGAAGGAGCTGACTTGACCGATTCTCACGGCTTTAGAGACACTGGGGCTGATGTCAGAAGAAGGCGGAACATTTTCCGAAGAAATCAACTCATTGCGCGAGGCGGTTCGTTTGTCACCGGACAACGCACCGTTGCGGCAGCATTTGGCCGACACGTATTTGAAGCAGGGACATGGCGAGGAGGCTGAGAAAGAGTACCGTGCAGCCCTTTCCAAGGACCCTGATAACGCCAATCTGAAACTGGGATTGGCCCGGACCTTTTTTCGACTGAACAAGCAAAGTCATTCGCTGGTGGTGTTGGAAGATCTGGTCAAAGACTCGCGGGCGCCGGGGCGTGCCTTCGTGCTCTACGCCAAACTGCTCGCCGGAGCAGGCGATGTGGAACAGGCCATCATTCAGTATCGCAAAGGGGTTGAGCGAGATCCCCAGGCGGCGGACAAGGAGTTTGCCCAACGGCACGGGATCGGTGAGGATGAGGAGGATAGCGAGGTGGTCGATGGCATGCGGCGCAACACTTTGGAAGGCGGTGAGGACGAAGAGGATGAGTTCGAGGATATTGAACGTCCCCAGATCAAGTTTTCAGACGTGGGTGGCATGGACCAGGTGAAAGAACAGATCGAACTTAAGATCATTCACCCGCTTGCCCACAAGGAACTCTACGAGGCATACGGGAAGACCATCGGTGGTGGCATTCTGATGTACGGACCACCGGGCTGTGGGAAGACTCATCTGGCGCGGGCAACGGCAGGGGAAATCGATGCGTCGTTCATCTCGGTGGGCATAAACGACGTGCTGGACATGTGGATCGGCAACAGCGAGCGAAACCTGCATGCGCTATTTGAACAGGCGCGACAGAACGCGCCGTGCGTTCTCTTCTTCGACGAGGTGGACGCGCTCGGTGCGAGCCGGACCGACATGAAGCAGAATGCCGGTCGGATGCTCATCAATCAGTTTCTCGCGGAGTTCGATGGGGTGGATGCATCCAACGAAGGGGTATTGATTCTCGCGGCGACAAACGCTCCCTGGCATCTCGATGCCGCGTTTCGGCGTCCCGGTCGCTTTGACCGGATTATCTTTGTGCCGCCGCCGGACACCCCGGCCCGCGCCTCCATTCTGGAACTTCAGTGCGCGGGCAAGCCCTTGGACAAGGTGGACTACCCGCATCTCGCCAAAAAGACCGAAGGGTTTTCCGGGGCGGATCTGAAGGCGGTGGTTGATATTGCGATTGAAGACAAATTGCGCGAGGCGATGAAGTCCGGCATTCCCAAGCCGATGAACACCAAGGATTTTGTTCGCGCGGCCAAGCAGCAGCGGGCAACCACGAAGGAATGGTTCGCCACCGCGCGAAACTATGCGCTGTATTCCAATCAGGGTGGAATCTACGACGATATCCTGGATTACCTGAAGCTGCGTTGATGTTGGATCCTCACCAGGCACGGGCGGAACTGCTCTACGATCAGGGCCGGTATGAGATGGCTCAACAGGAACTCGAGCAGGTCCTGGCCCACGATCCCGACGACGTGATGGGGCACGCCCTGCTGGCGCTTTGTCTGATTGAACAGAAGGCGTATCAGAAAGCGGGGGAAGCGGCCGACCGCGCAATTCATCTGGGGCCGGATGAACCCTTCACCCACTACGTCAAGGCGCGGATCTGCTTGGAACGGAACCGATACAAGGAAGCGGACGAATCCATCAGGCAGGCCATCGCCTTCAATCCTTACGCCGCTGAATTCCATGCGCTGTTGTCGGCCCTGCACTACAACCAGTCGCGCTGGAAGGAAGCCTTGACCGCCGCCGAGAAGGGTCTTGAATTGGAGGCGGACAATATCCAGGCCGCCAATCTGCGTGCCATGTCTCTGATAAAACTTGGACGGCGGGAAGAGGCGGGCAAGACCTTGGACGCGACCCTGGCAAAGAACCCGGAGAACTCATATTCCCACACCGCCTATGGCTGGACCCACATGGAGGAGTCCAAGCCGGAAGAAGCACTGGAACATTTCCGGGAGGCGCTGCGGCTTGATCCGGAAAACGTGGCGGCCCGCAATGGCATTGTTGAAGCCCTCAAGGCGCGCAATCCGATTTACAGCTGTTTCCTGCGTTACCTCCTCGCCATGGCAAAACTGCCGGGCCGGGTTCAGATGGGGATCGTGATCGGCGCGGTCTTGCTGATGAATTTTCTGGGGGGACTGGAACGGCGGAATCCCGAGTGGCAACCATGGATCCTACCGATCCAGATGATCTATCTGGGATTTGTGCTGATGACCTGGACTGCGATTCCTTTCTTCAATCTGCTACTCCGCTTTAACCCGATCGGGCGAACCGCGTTGACGGAGGAGCAAACCCGGGAGGCCAATGTTATCGGCGGACTGGTGATCGCCTGTCTGCTTTGCTTGGCTGCCTATCTTTTGGCCGGTGGACCGTTTCTGTTTTTTGCATTGATCCTCATGTTGCTGGTGTTTCCGACCGCGAGTCTTTTCAAATGTACCTCGGGCTGGCCTCGGACCGTCATGTTGATCACCGCCGGCATTCTGTGTGCCATGGCGATGGCGGCGAGTGTCTGTTTCTTCAAGAGCCATTTCCCAGAGCCAGCACCGGGAGGGGATTGGGCACGGATGGGAGACTACTTGCTCGGTAAATTTGTGATTGGAGCCATCCTTTCGAGCTGGGGTGGCGCTTTCCTCGCATCCGTGCCGGTGAAAAAATAGAACTGTTGCTTTCGAAAGAGGCGCGGTTCGGATGTGAGAATTCTTCAGAATAAACCGCTGCGATCCCCGTCTTTAATAGATCTCAAAATTGAACATGCGAAAACTGACCCGATTGCTGGCTCTTATTGCCGTTCCTCTATCCGTTGCATCGGTGCATGCCGCCGATGGTTCCCTGTCGAAGCCACCTGTTCCCTACCTCTCTGTTGATGAGTCACTGAAGACATTCCAGTTGCCGGCCGGCTACGCCTTGGAACCGGTTCTCACTGAGCCGGATATCAAGGAACCGGTGGTGGCGGTGTTTGACGGCAACGGTCGGATGTTCGTTGCGGAAATGCGGACCTACATGCAGGACATCGATGGTTCCAACTCGCATGACCCAATCAGCCGAGTGTCGTTGCACGAAGACACGAACGGGGATGGAAAGTATGACACGCATTCGATCTTCATCGACAATCTCATTCTGCCGCGAATGATTCTTCCCCTGCGCAAAGGAGAACTGTTGGTCAATGTGACCGACACCCTCGACATCCACCTCTATCGCGATACGGATGGGGACGGCGTGGCGGATGAGAAGAAGCTTTGGTACAAAGGCGGCAAACGCGGCGGAAACCTTGAGCACCAACAGAGCGGACTGATCTGGTCGCAGGACAACTGGATGTATTCCACCTATAGCGCCTGGCGCCTGCGTTGGAACGGCTACGACCAGCCGCCCACGAAAGAGTCCACCGCCGCCAACGGAGGTCAGTGGGGACTCACGCAGGACGACCACGGCAAACCCTGGTATGTGAACGCCGGTGGTGAGCGTGGTCCGGTGAATTTCCAGACATCGATCATCTACGGAGCGCTGAACGTATCGGATCAGTTCGATGAGAACTACAAGGTCGTCTACCCGCTGGTGCCGATCCCGGATGTTCAGGGTGGCACGCGCCGCTTTCGGCCGGACGACCTCACGCTCAACCACTTCACCGCCACCTGCGGTGCGGAGGTGTATCGCGGTGATCGTTTGCCTCAGGATATCCGTGGGGATCTCTTTTTCTCCGAACCCGTCGGCCGCCTGATCCGGCAGACCAAGATTGAGGTGAAAGACGGAGTGACCCGCCTGCGCAACGCGTTCACCGAGGATGAGTTCATTCGTTCCATCGATCCCAACTTTCGCGTCGTCAACATGAACACCGCACCGGACGGCACGCTGTACATGGTGGATATGTATCGGGGCATCATTCAGGAAGGCAACTGGGTGCGAGAAGGAAGCTATCTTCGTAATGTCGTCGCCAAATACCACCTCGACAAGAATTTCGGCCGCGGCCGCATCTGGCGGATCACCCACAAGGATTTCAAGCCCGGCCCGCAGCCGCGCATGGATGATGAATCGCCGGTTGAACTGATTACCCACCTCACCCATCCGAACGGTTGGTGGCGCGACACCGCTCAGCGCCTGCTGATTCTTCACGCGGACAAGAGCGTGACTGGTGAACTCGAGCAGCTCGCACAGAATCATGCCAATCATCTGACGCGGTCACATGCTCTGTGGACTCTGGACGGACTCGGTTCACTTTCGGTCAAGACGCTCCAACGAGCATTCAACGACTCGCATCCGCGAGTTCGTATCACCGCGATTCGCACGGCTGAGTCATTGTTCAAAGCTGGCAACACCGCGGTGGGATCTGACATTCGACGTCTCGCAAACGACACGGATCCCAATGTCGTCGTGCAGGCAATGTTGACCGCACGGCATTTGAAATTGAAAGACGCCACCGCGTTGCTCACTTCTCTGAACCAAACCCACAGCTCCCGCGCGGTGAAGGAATTCAGCAGTCAGATTCTGAATCCAGCGGTGACCAAAGCGAAAGGACAGTCACTCACCAAGGCGGAGAACAGATTGTTCAAACGCGGACAGGCAATCTACAAGGAACTTTGTTTCGCCTGCCACGGACCGGATGGTAAGGGGATGCAGATGGCTGGCGCACCCCAGGGTGTCAAGATGGCTCCGCCATTCGCCGGCAGCCAAACCTTGCTGGGACACCAGGACGCCCCGATCGCGGTGGTGCTCAAAGGATTGATGGGGCCGTTCAACGGCAAGGATTACCCTGCCCAGATGGTGCCCATGGAGAGCAATGACGATACCTGGATCGCCTCGGTGCTGTCCTATGTCCGGACCAGCTTCGGCAACAAAACCTCAACGGTATCCGCGAAGGATGTGAAGCGCGTTCGTCGGCAGATCAAGGGGCGGAATGTCTCCTTCACCGTGGAAGAACTCTGGTCGAGCTATCCAACGATGTTAGGAAATCGCGACAAATGGAAACTCACCGCAAGCCACCGCAGCAAGGGAACGTCAGCGGTCGTTGATGGAAAAGACAACACGCGCTGGGAAACCGGAACCCCACAAGTGCCCGGCATGTGGTTTCGCATCGAACTTCCCGAAGCCAGAGAACTGGTTGGGATCCGCCTCGATTCTACCCGCTCCACCCGGGACTATCCACGCGGTTTCAAAGTCGAATCATCCACCGACGGCGTGACCTGGGACAAACCACTCGCGGAAGGCAAAGGCGATCGCCCCATCACCGAAATCGCCTTTCGACCGGTGAAGACGAAGCATCTGCGCATCACCCAGACAGGTGCAGTCAGTGGTCTCTACTGGTCGATCTACGAACTGCAGCTCTACGCAAAACCAGGCCAGAAACCAGCGATCAAGATCGCCAAAAAGGCGAAGCCCGTTGGTTTTGAGTGATTCTAGATTTAGTTCATGCAAGGGCTACAGTGTTGAGGGAATCAAGTGCCACACATTTGTGTAACTTCTGAAAATGGCCGATCCTTGTGCTGAGATCGTGTTTCAGAATGAATCTGGCGCGATTGATGCCTGTTGACAGATGGGACGGGATGCAATTCTTTTTGAGCCATGAGAGTGTCGCGTTTGTTTGGGGTAGGGATTTTGTTGGTTGGATTCACAGTCGCGGGATACTGGTGCGGACTGCGCGTCGGCGGACAGAAACACCACTACGAGAAGCTGCGCTCTCAAGCCAATTTCGATCATTTGGAACTGGCGTTCCAGATCTATCATCGAACTCATGGTGAATTCCCGCCTACTCGATACCAGGCGGAGCCAAATGGACCAATTCATAGCTGGCGCGTGTTGCTAGCACCGCATTTTGCTGAGGAACATGCCAGATTGTTCCAGAGTTGGGATTTCTTCAAGGAATGGGACAGTGATGAAAACTTGCGGGTATTCGGGAACGCGCCGCCGCACTTGAGAATCTACAATCCAAAACTCGTGGATTATGGACGTAGTAGTGAATTTACCCAATATTTGGCTATTGGCGAATTGGATGAATGGCCGACTGAAACGCCATTGGCTTCTCGGCTGATCGTATGCGGTAAAGATCGCTTTCTATTGGTTGAGGCTCCGGATTCGAGAATCCACTGGCTGGAGCCAAAGTTTTAGCCCGGTAGATCTCATAAGGGGGGAGTGAATGATTCTCCAATTCCTCGCCCCGTCGAGTCACTCATGATTCACTGCCCGCATGTCTGAATCGTTGGTGGTCAACGAAATCTATCTTTCTGTCCAGGGCGAGAGCACATGGGCTGGATTGCCGTGCGTATTCATCCGTCTCACGGCCTGCAATCTGCGCTGTTCGTACTGTGATACCGCCTATGCCTTCACCGAAGGCGGGAGGAAATCGGTGGATGACATCTGCGCGCGCGTCGATGAACTCGCCGGTCCATTTGAGAACGCTGGCTCACAACGCCTACCATTGATCGAACTGACCGGTGGCGAACCGCTGCTTCAGAAGTCATCGATTGGCATGATGACCCGTTTCTGCGACTCCGGATACACCGTGCTGCTGGAAACCAGCGGAGCCCACGATGTCGCGGCGGTCGATGGTCGCGTGCATAAGATCATGGATCTCAAGTCCCCCAGCAGTGGTGAGATGAAGCGGATTCGCTGGGAAAATCTGAGTCATCTGTCGTCGCTGGATGAGATTAAATTTGTGCTTGGCTCGGTCGAGGATTACGAATGGATGAAGGAGACGATCCGTGATCGAAAGCTCGCCAAGCGCTGTTCCTTGTTGGTCTCGTGGGTGCACCCATTGGCTCCCGAACAGCAGGACTCCTCGCTACATCCTTTTCCGGAAGATCATACGCCGATCGACAGAAAAGATCTCGTCGAACGCATCATCGCCGACGCGCTTCCCGTTCGTTTTCAGATCCAGATGCACAAGATCGTCTGGGCCCCGGACGAACGTGCGGTCTGAGGCTCGCCGCCACAGAATTCGTCGGTCCGAGAACTGTCGATCAGCGCTTCTTGAATTCCGGATTTAACTTCGGAATCTTGGCACCCATACGTTTCAGTCCCGCCATGAGTCGTTTGTCGAGAGCTTTGACTTTGGCTGGCATTTCGTTGGCGAGGTTCTTCGTTTCGCCGAGGTCGTTCTTGAGATCGTAGAGTTCGTTGATGCCTTCGTAGAATTTGATGAGTTTGTAGTCACCTTTACGGATGATGCTGTAGGGACCGGGGGCGTGCCGGTAGTGGGGGAAGTGCCAGAAAAGTTCATCGCGCTTGAGCGCGCGCTTGCCACCGGATTTCAGATGCGCCACCAACGACGTGCCATCGATGGCGTGTCCGGCGGGGATCTTGGTGCCGGTGGCTTCCATGATCGTAGGTAGGATATCCACTGAGGTGATGGGGTGATCGGAAACTGTGCCGGTGGGGACGACCCCGGGCCAACGGACGATGAACGGCACCCGGATGCCGCCTTCGTAAGCGTAGCCTTTGCCTGAGCGCAACGGCGCGTTCTCGGTGGGGCGCCCCTTGTTGTCGAGACCGCCATTGTCGGAGGTGAAAATGATGAGAGTGTTGTCAGTGAGCTTCAGTTCATCGAGGGTCTTCAGGACGGAACCGACGCAATCATCGACGGATTCAACCATCGCCGCGTACTTGGCATTCGTCTCCTGTTTGCCGTCCTTGCGGTATTTCGCCGTAACCGAGTCAAGAGCCTGAATCGGGGTGTGAACAGCGTAGTTGGCAATGTGAAGGAAGAAGGGTTCATCCTTCCAACCCTTGATCAATTCGACTGCCTCTTCCGCTTCGCGATGAGTCAGAAATTGACCCTTCTTGCGGCCGGGAAGATTCGGGATGCCATCGCGAATCATCTGGTGGCGATGCCTGGGGTTGTTGAACGGGTCGAAGTAATTGGGTGGCTGGCCGTAGTCGCAACCTCCGAAGTTCTTGGTGTATCCCTGCCCGGTGGGATACCAGGCTTCATCACCCAGATGCCATTTTCCTATGTGCGCCGATTTGAAGCCTCGGGCTCCGAGTAGCTCTGCGATCGTGACTTCCTCAGATTCCAGCCAGAACGGATTGGGCGGGCAGAGCAGTTTCCGATTCTTGCCACCGACCCATTGCGTAGGATTCTTGTCCGGCGTGCCCATTCCCCCGCGTTGGAAACGAGAGCGAATCCAATCTGTGACCCCGGTTCGCCCTGGATAACGCCCGGTCTGTACTGCGGCCCGCGTCGGCGAACACACCGCACACGCGGCATAGGCGTCGGTGAAGCGCATGCCCTCCTTGGCCAGACGATCCACGTTGGGCGTCCGGTAGTAGTCGCTTCCCTGCACGGAAAGATCCATCCAACCCATGTCATCGACGAGAAATACGATGACGTTCAGGGGTTTGGCAGCAAGCGCGCCATGCGCGAGCGTGATGATCAGGAATGAGAGTATTAGGCGGGTGATGTTTTTCATGGAACAGCGGCACCGTAGCGGGAACTTCCGTGGGCTTCAACATTGAGAGATGCCGGTGTGATTGACCGGATTGACAGCAATTTACAAACCTCTATTCCGCCCGGTCGGGATCACGCCCGGACAAAGCATATCTCCACTGGCGGGTTGCGCCGGTGCCGAAAGCAGGCTATCCAGCGTGCGTTCCTATGAAGCGAATTGTTCTGTTGATATTGGCTGTATTTTCCGTGGTGTCCGCGTATGCGGCTGCGAACTCTTTCCCAACGCTCGGGATCATGCCGAAAGAAGAGGTGGGTGCGCTGCGGTTCCTCGAAAAGCATCCGGAATATGACGGCCGCAGCGTGGTGGTGGCGATCTTTGATACCGGGGTCGATCCGGGCGCTGAAGGCTTGCAGCTGACCAGCGACGGAAAGCCAAAGATCATCGACATCATCGATGGCTCCGGGAGTGGTGACGTCGATACCTCCACGGTGGTGAAGGCCAAGGACGGCCAGATCACCGGCTTGACGGGGAGAACGTTGAAGCTGAATCCAGATTGGAAACCGGCGCAGGAAGAATTTCATATCGGCATCAAACGCGCCTTCGAGCTGTATCCCGGGAAACTCGTCACGCGGGTGAAGGCCAAGCGACGGGAGGATTGGGATCGGCGGCAGCGCGGGTTGATGACCCGTGAGAAGCGGAGACTTGCGAATTTCGACAAGAGCTTTCCCAAGCCAAACAAACAGCGAAAGAAGCAACGGGCCGAGATCGAGGAACGCCTTCGTCAACTGAAGTCGCGCCAGGGAAAATACGATGATCCCGGTCCGATCTACGACTGTGTTGTTTTCAATGATGGGGAGAGTTGGCGCGCCGTGGTCGATACGGATGAAGACGGAGATCTGATGGATGAGAAGGTGCTGACGAACTACAAGGCCGAACGTGAATACGGAACGTTCAGTCGTTTGGATCTGCTGAACTACGCCTTGAATATCTACGACCACGGCAACCTGCTTTCGATCGTCGCGGATTGTGGTGCTCACGGAAGTCATGTGGCTGGAATCGTGGCTGGCAATTATCCAAGGCAACCGGAACTGAACGGCATTGCTCCCGGCGCCCAGATTGTTTCCGTGAAGATCGGCGACACGCGTATCGGATCTTCATCCCTCGGGACGGGCGAGACACGTGGGATGATTGCGGCCCTGCAGAACCGCTGTGATCTGGTGAATATGAGTTACGGTGGCGACTCGCTTCGCCCCAACCAGGACCGACACGGCAAACTCTTCACCGAACTGGTCAACAAGCATGGAGTGATCTTCGTTTCGAGCGCGGGAAACAACGGCCCGGCTCTCTCCACTGTGGGATCTCCGGGTGGAACCACTTCCGCCCTCATTGGCGTGGGTGCTCACGTGACCCCGCAGATGATGAAGATTCAGTATTCACTGCGCGATGGTGGTCCGGCTCAGAACTACACCTGGACCTCTCGCGGGCCGACATTTGATGGGGATCTGGGGGTGGATATCACCGCACCCGGCGGGGCGATCGCTCCCGTATCGAACTGGACGCTGCAGCGGAACATGCAGATGAATGGAACCTCGATGTCGTCGCCGAATGCATGTGGCGCAATCGCTTTGCTGCTGTCCGCAGCGAAGGCCGAAAAGATTCGCTATTCGCCCGCCCGGGTACGGCGGGCGTTGATGAACACCGCGGAGCCGATCGCCGACGTTTCAGTGTTCGCCCAGGGCAGGGGAATGATTCAGATCGACCGGGCGTGGGAATTCCTGAAGGAGAATCGGCGAACCATGGATCACGATCTTCGCTTCCGGATCGATGTGACGAACCGAGACCATGCGCGCGGCGTGTACCTGCGGGAGGCTTTCGAACTGAAACGGCCGTTCGAGGCGGCGATCAGCGTGATCCCCGAGTTTCATGAGCGGGCTGACAATCGGCAGAAGGTAAAATTCGGGATGCAGATCGAACTGCAATGCGATGCCGACTGGGTGGACATTCCGGACCACCTGATGTTGATGCATGGCGGCCGTAATTTTCGCGCCTTGATCGATGGGCCCGAATTGGATCAGGGAACACACTATACCGAGATAGTCGGAATCGATGCCGCTCATCCGGAGCGCGGGGCCGTGTTTCGGGTTCCGGTGACTGTGATTGTCCCGAACGAGGCCGGTGACGAAGTCGTGGCGTGGGAACACGAGACGGAATTCGAAGCGGGGGAGCTACAGCGGCATTTCATTGCAGTTCCGAAGGGCGCGCAGTGGGCCGACCTGCGGATGCGATCGGAAAACCCGGAAAGCGGGCGCCGGTTGGTGGTGCACAGTGTCCAGAAGCTGCCCGGGAAAATGTTCAGCCAGCACTCGTCGCGAAACTATTTCACGTTTCTGGCAAACGACGAAAAGGTACACAGCTTTCCGGTGGTGGGGGAACGAACCTTGGAACTGTGTCTTGCCCAGTATTGGTCCGTGCTGGGCGAGAGCGCCTATTCGTTCGAACTTCGCTTTCACGGTATCACTCCTTCCAGCCGTCACATATACGTGGATGGTGCGGAGCCTTACACGCGGATCGACGTGACCGCCGGATTTGAGAATGAAGTCGTGTCGCCGTCTGGTGCATTGACGAGTTGGCGGCAAACCGTTCTTCCCGTCGACTCCATGATTCGCCCGTTGAACAGTGTGCGCGATCGTCTTCCTGACGAGCGGCAGCTCTCGGAACTGGTTTTGACCTACAGCGTTTCGCAAGACGCCAAAGGTTCAGTCGGGTTTCGATTCGGTGTGAACGACGAGTGGGAATCGGCGCTATGGACGGTGCACGACACGCGCAAACGACCGCTCGCGACCGGGACGAGTGGCAAGACCGCGTCGTTGCCGAAGGGCTCCTACAAACTCCGCGTTCACCTTCGACACGAGAGTGCCAAGTTGCTGGAGAAGATGAAGACAATGCCCGTGCATCTGGAGCGCAAGTTGTCCAAGTCGGTAAGTCTATCCTTCAAGGCATCGGGCCACGACGCGCTGGTGTCAGGCAAGTCCTTCGCTGAGAAGACGCTGCCGCGCGGCGAACGTACATTCATGTATGTGGCTGCGCCCAGCCGTTCCTCGCTGCCCAAAGGAGCGAAGGCGGGAGATGTGCTACGGGGTACGGTGAATTTTGGAAAGGAGCAGAGCAAGCTGCTGGGCAACGGCAAACGTCCGGGAGGCTATCGGATCAGCTATCGCGTTCCGCCTGCGCTCACGCCGAAAAAAACCACCGCGCAATCCGCATCGGTTACGAAGAAAAAGAAATCAGAAGAGGAACTCACCCGGCTGGCAATCCGTGACCTCAAGATCGCTCGCCTGGCGCGATTGTATTCGGAGAAGTCAAAATCCGACTTCGATCGGGTGAGTAAGGAATTGTTGCAGGAATGGCCCGATCATCTTCCGGTCCTGATCCATCAACTGAAACGACTTGATCAGGACTCGACCCGGAAGAAGCACCTGGGGGATGTCATTGCCGCGGCAGATCGAGTGATTGGTCAGATTGATACCAAGGCGCTGCGTGAGCACTACGGCGCCAACCTAGATCCCGATGACGAGGCGGCGGCCAAGGTGAGGAAGGAAATGGATCGGCAGAAACCGATACTCGCCGACGCTCTCTATCTGAAGGGACGGGCCATTGCCTATGCGGAGGACATGATCTTGCGCGTCAAAGAGGCGGCAAAAGTTCCCGCGGATCAGAAGCCGAAAGCAGAAACTGCAGAGGTTCCACCCAAGTTGGAGCGCCGAGCCTTCGAGAAGAACTTTCGGGAGTTGGGCAAATGGGTCAACACAACCGATGATGCGTATGTGCTTCTCCACATTCGGCACGATCGGCGCCAGAGGCGATTCGCGAGTGGGTTAAAGCTGCTGGAGGCGCGGATGGCAAAGATGGCACTGCCGGATAAAAAGTATCTGGATAAGCGGGTGAAGATTCTCGACAGCCTGGGGTGGAAGGATTGGGTGGCCTACGAGAAGAAATGGAACATTCTCAGATTTCCGAAGGCGTATCAACCGTTCTGAGCCGCAGCGACGACATCATCATTGTAGGATTCCCGAAACCGACACTGATCATTATGCGCCGGATTCAGATCGCGAATACGTCCACTTTCAGCCGACTGCCTCTGGTAGGATTTCTTTTGGGCCTGGTGATGGTGGCCGCACTCTCCGCATCGGCGCAGCTCAATGGGCCACCGCGTTGGTTGAAACCTTATGCAGCGCAGGAAGGTGACGAGGAACTCATCTTCACGCCTCGCGGTTTTACAAGTCCCGGTAAACCCGCGATCGCGAAGGGAAAGAACGTCGCCCGTCTGGACGTGACGGTGCGTGATTTCGACACCGGGAAACCCACGTTTTGTCGCGTGAACGTAGTTGGTTCCGATGGTCAGTTTTATCAGCCGTTGAAGAGTCGGCTGACGGATTACAGCCTCACCGGCATGTGGCCAAAGCAGTTGGCCGGCAACCGACCAGGCAAGGCACCGGTTCGTTATTTGGGTCGGTTCTTTTACTGCGACGGAAACTTTACGATCTACGTTCCACCGGGCGCGACGCGGGTCGAGGTGTGGAAGGGATTTGAGTTCACACCGACCGCCATTGATTTGACGGTGAAACGATCCGAGCGTCGTCCCGTCGAGTTGAAGCTGCAAAGGAAACTCGATATGCGGCGACATGATTACCATTCGGGAGACATGCATCTCCACTTTGGGCGGGTGACTGACGAGGATGACCAGACGATCCTTGATCTGTTGGAGGCGGAGGATGTGCGGTACGGAGGGGTCCTGTGCTACAACGGCACGAGTTCGTACGTCGGCAACATGGCCAAGCAGGATATCCCACAGATGCGCGGCTTGGGGATGCCGTCACTCAGGTCGCGGGGGAGCTATCAAATCTTTTCCGGGCAGGAGTACCGCAGCGTTCACTACGGACATATAAAAGTGTTCCTCAATGAAGAGATGGTTCAGGCGGGCAGATCCTACGATCCGAATCAGTGGCCGGTTTTCGCCGCGGCCCTTCAGCCTTTGCGCGACCGCGGTGCAGTGGCCTTCTGGGCACACGGCGGATATTCGAAGGAGATCTTTGCCGATGTTCCGCTGGGAGCGGTGGACGGCGTTGAATTGCTGCAGTTCGGGATCTATCGGCCCGTTGGTCTGGAGGGTTGGTACAAGGCACTGAACATGGGATTTCGCTTTCCGGCGCTGGGAGCCAGTGACTATCCGGCGTGCCGCAAACTTTGCGACTGCGTCACCTATGTGCATGCCGCCGGCAAACCGGGTATGGATGAATGGATTCGTGCCGCCGCTGCGGGGCGTTCGTTCATGACCACCGGTCCGCTGATTCTGTTGGAGGTGAATGGTGAGAAACCCGGTGGCACGATCCGCCGCGATCGGCCGCTCAAGGCGCGGGTAACCGTGCGGGTGCTGAGCGAAGTCGCGCCGATTACAAACATTGACCTGATCGGAAACGGAAAGGTAATCGCTGAACTGCGAGTCGATAAGGCGGACGGACAGGGGAGCTGGATTGAGTTGAAGAAGGAACTCTCGCTTGATGCGTCAACCTGGCTGGCGGCATCCGCCTATTCAAAGGCGAGAACGGGGAGTCCGGATGCGGAATCGCATACGAATCCCGTTTACGTCTACATCAAGAACCGGGCTCCTTATGTGGCAGATGACTTGGATTGGTGGATGAAACAGTTGGAGGGACGGATCGCGTTTCACAAGAAGCGCAAGCTGGGTGCCGATAGAGCAAAGATTCTCGCGTATTTTGCTCGGGCGAAGGCCCGGCTCGAGGAGATCCGCACTACCGGCGGACTCGAAGTGAAGTAAACCTTCTACTTCAATCCTGCTAGCGCCTTGAGAACATCGTTCGATTTGGTAAGGCCACCGTGGGTCTTGCTGACCTTGGAGAAACGGATGATACCGCCCTTATCGATCACGAAGGTCGAGGGATAGGCGGTTTCGCGGCGGGCATCCCAGCGGAGATTGTAGAGATCGGTGATCTTCTAGCCGGGATCTGTCACGAGGGTGAAGCCGTGGGGCCAATCGCCACGACTTCGGCCGACGAATTCTTCGGCGTGATCTCGAAGGTCCTTTCTTGGCCCGGGATAGATCATCAGGAGCTTGGCGTTGAGGGCTTTGAACTTTTTGGCCTCCGCAATGAACGCGCCGACCTGGCGGGAGCACATGGGACATTGGTAACCCG
>JBLFYM010000134.1:0-15864 GCA_047608975.1 Limisphaerales bacterium
CCGCCGCAGAAAAGATCGTCGGGCAGGCAGTGCCCACCAGTGGACCGAGAATTCCCACCGCCACAATCAACGGCTCGGCTTTCAAAAATCCGGACAATCCCGAAATCGACGGTCGGCGTCTGGCGTTCGAGGCTGAACAAATCATTCAATACCTGCATACGGTGAAGCGCGGCGGCCAATACAATGTGACCGCGGAATTGGCGGTTTCCGGATCAATGGAGGCCTCGGCACATGCAATTGACCTGCGGCTTCTGGGACACGGCGCGGAATTCAAACGAGCCGAGTTGGGGTGGGACAACCGAAAGTCAATCTACCTCTCCGCAAAAATACCACTCACAATCGGCGAGAACAAACTGGGGTTGGAGATTATTCCCAAACGCAAACCTGAAGTGGATGATCACCCGCTGCGACTGACCGTCAAACGCGTCTACATTCAGGGACCGCTCGACGGCAGCGAACTGAAATACCCGCCGCAGTATCGGGAGATCTTCATCGATGGCGTGCCCCCGGCCAGCGAGGGCGAACGACACATCTACGCGGCCAAGATTCTCCGCCGCGTTGCCGATCGGGCGTTTCGTCGTCCGGTTGACGAGCAGACATTGAGCCGTTTGGTCGATCTGGCTATGCACATCGACCGCCAACCCGACAACCTCTTCGAAAAGGGAATCGCCCATGCGGTGGTCGCGATTCTGGCTTCACCACGATTTCTGTTTCGAGCCGAGATCCAACCTGAACCCAACAATCCCGGACGAATCGTAAACGTGGATGAATTCAGCCTCGCCTCCCGTCTCTCCTATTTTCTCTGGAACTCACTCCCCGACCAACGTCTGTCCGAACTCGCTGCGAAGGGTGAACTTCGCGTCAATTTGCGCACCGAGATTGATCGTCTGCTCGAGGACGACCGGAGCCGACGTTTCATCCGCAGTTTCGTCGGCCAGTGGCTTCAGACGCGGGATGTCGAAGCCATCAACATCGATGCGCGTCGGGTCCTCCGAACCCGCGACAGCAAACACGCCAACCGCATCTTCAACTCGAACATCCGAAAAGCGCTGCGCATCGAAACTGAGACCTTCTTTGGCCACCTGGTGAAGGAGAATGAACGCGTTCTCGATCTTCTTGATGCGGACTACACGTTCATCGACCGCCACCTGGCGGGCTTCTATGGATTCAAAGATTTCAAGGGCCTCTACGGACGACACGACAGATATCAACTTCCCAAAGACAGTCGGCGCGGTGGCATCCTTACCCAAGGCAGCTTCCTGATCGTAACTTCCTATCCCACCCGGACTTCACCGGTGAAACGAGGTTTGTTCATTCTCGAAAACATCCTCGGCACCCCGGCCCCGCCGGCTCCTCCAAACGTGCCTGATCTGGAGGAATCCACCGGCCGCGGCCAGGAGATATCCATGGCAAAGGCGCTGGAAATCCATCGGTCCAAGCCACTCTGCGCTTCCTGCCACGACCGCTTTGACCCACTCGGACTGGCACTGGAGAATTACAATGCGCTCGGTCTCTGGCGCGATACCGATCGAGATGAACCCATCCAGACCGGCGGACAACTGATGACCGGCGAACGCTTCACTGATGCGAAAAATCTCGGGAAGGTTTTGGCCACCGAACGCAAGGTCGACTTCTACCGCTGCCTTACCGAAAAACTGCTTACCTACGCCCTCGGCCGAGGAATGGAATACTACGATACGCCGACCATCGATCGCATCGTCGAAAGACTGGAGCGGGACGGTGGCAAGATGCGCTCGCTAATCTACGGAGTGGTGGCGAGCGCCCCGTTCCAAAAACGTCGCGGCGACGGTGATCGATTGAAATAGGCTGGTTGCCGGTGAGAAGGTCACGATCAGGTAGGGGTAAGCCGGAGGCTTTACAGCAGGTAGCCGGGCGGTTGAGCGTAGCAACACCCCCGGGATCATTCGTTCCCCGCTCGACCCCGGGCTAAGTGCAGGTAAAGCCTTCGGCTTAGGCAAGTCATAGCGGACAATCCAGTTGGACCCACCGTAGGGCGGCCCATCCTTCCTTGCCTTACGTGTTCCTAAATTCGCAACCGACCTTTGGGCTGATTCGAAGCGACTGCCTCCAGCCTGCCCGCACTGTTGGCGAAGCGCTCTTCTTTTACACCCATCCGATCAAGCAGGGACAAATGCAAGTTGGCCATGGGCGTCTGGGCAGACGCTTTCACGTGTTGGCCGGTACGGATAGTTCCACCGCCGCGGCCGGCGATGACAAGCGGGAGGTTATGGTGCTCATGACGATCGCCGTCACCCAGACCGGAGCCATAAACGATCATGCAATTGTCGAGTAGCCGTTCGTTGCCTTCGCGCGTTGTCTTCAATCTCTCAACGAATTTGGCAAACAGGCCGACGTGATACTTGTCAATCTTGGCCAACCGACTGAGCTTCTCGGAGTCGCGGCCGTGATGGGAAATCCGATGATGCGCGTCGCGAACACCGATCGAGGGATAACTGCGGTTGCTACCATCGTGGGCCAGCAGAAAGGTGGCAATTCGGGTCGTGTCGGTTTGGAACGCCAAGGTCATCAGGTCGAACATCATTTCAACCTGACCGGCAAAGCCTTCGCCCTCACTGATCGCGCGACGCCGATCCGAGACGGAGAGTGAGTCGTCGAATTTGCGACTGCTTTCAACGCGGACCTCCACGTCGCGGACCGCGGTAAGGTACTCGTCGAGCTTGCGTCTGTCCGTGGCACCGAGGCCTTTCTGCAGTCGCTTGGCATCTTCCAGCACGAAGTCGAGAATACTGCTCTGATAGTTACGCTCCCGGGCGCGCGTCTTGGGATCGGTGGCTTCATCGCCACGGCCAAACAAACGGTCAAAGGCGAGCCTTGGATTCGATTCGGGCGGCATCGGCGTAGTGGCCGAGGCCCACGAGAGATTGTATTGGTAGGCGCAGCTGTATCCGGAATCGCAACGCCCGGATTGACGGGCACGATCACAGCTCAGTTCGAGCGATCGAAGGCGGGTAAGGTGACCAATCCGGTTGGCAGCCACCTGGTCAATCGAGATTCCCAAACGAATATCCGAACCGGCCGTCTTGCGCGCGCGAACCCCCGTCAGATAGGTAGCATTTGCCCGGGCATGATCCCCCGCTCCATCTCGGCCGGCCGTTCCGGCGCTCTGAGCCAACCCGCTGACAACCATGATATCGTCGCGATGCTTTTCGAGCGGCTTCAAGGTGTTCGAAAAGCTGAAACCGGGACCGGTGCTTTTCGGATACCACTCGCTCATATTCATGCCGTTTGGCGCATAAACAAAAGCGAGCCGCTGGGGACGTCCGAGCGCAGCCGCAGCCCGCGGTGTCATGGCGTCAAGGAAGGGCAGCGCGACGGTGGCACCAAGACCACGAAGTAGTGTGCGGCGGTTGACGTGCCACTTGTTGGTCAGAATATTGGCCATCGGTATCGGTATTGGTATTGGGAGATCTTAGCAGAACCAGTTACAGGCAAATCGACGCTACGAGCCTTCTTTCTCTTCACCTCGACGCTTTTGGAAGGGAACGCTGTTAACGATCCCCTCGATCAAAGCGGAAAAACGGTAGTCGTTGGCCTTCAGATGAACGGCAATCTCTTTGACCGCGCATTTGTCGTAGTGCTCGAGACCGCGCCCGAGCGCGTAGGTGAGCATGGTGCGGGTGAGATTTCGGACGAACAGATCGCTGCGCGAGTCCGCGAGAATTTCTGCAAGTTCGAGCGGCCCCTTGAAGCGGTCGCCGGTGTTTAGTTCGCCAGAGGCGTCGATCTTGCTCCCTCCATCAGTGTCGCGCCAACGGCCGATGGCATCAAAGTTCTCCAGACCGAAGCCGATCGGATCCATCAGTTTGTGACAGGAGGCGCAGACCTTGTTGCTGCGATGCTGTTCCATCTGTTGACGGAGGGGCCCGGTGAGTTTGCGGCCCGCATCCTCCAAGGCGGGAACGTCGTCCGGCGCGGGCGGCGGCGGGGTGCCAAGGATACTATTGAGGACCCACTGGCCGCGCTTTACGGGGGACGTTCGATCTGGATGCGAGGTAATGGTCAGGACTGAAGCGTGCGCGAGGATGCCCCGCCGATTGGTGTCCCGCAGACTGACCTGGACAAACGCGTCACCGGTGATTCCCTTGATGCCGTAGTGGCGGGCAAGCCGTTCGTTGACGTGGGTGTAGTCGGCGGTGATGAATTCGAGGATCGAGCGATCTTCATTCTTGATCCGAGAAAAGAGCATCTCTGACTCAAGGCGCATACCGCGTTTAAGGTCATCATCGTAACCGGGAAATTTTTCGTCGTTCGGCTGAACCAGATCCAGGTCTCGGAGTTGCAGCCACTGGCCGGCGAAGTTTTTCGCCAATGCTTCAGCACGGGAATCTGAGAGCATTCTTTCGATCTGTTCGTCCAGCGACTCGCGGAGGCGCCCCTGACTCGCGCGACGCATCAACTCCTCATCCGGCGTTGAACTCCACAAAAAGTAGGAGAGGCGGGACGCAAGCGCATGTTCGTCGATATCATGGACGCTTCCCTGGTTGTCGGGATCGGGCTGTAGCTCGCCGCGAAACAGGAAATGTGGCGATACCAGCACCGCCTGAAACGCCAGTTTGATACCGGCCTCAAAGTCCTCGCCGTTCTGCCGGGCGAGTTCCACAAACTTAGTGAGTCGCCCAACCTCTTCGTCTTCCACCACCCGTCGGAAAGCCTTCGCCGCGAAATCGCCGATGATCTGTTGCGCGACCCCATCCCGGTTCCCTTTGTCCACGGCGGCGGTAAACGTCTCCCGCTGGAATTGAGTTCGTTCGCGTTTCCTGATCGGACCGGTCATTTCGATCCAATTCACGTAGTAATTGCGATCCTCACCGGTCTTGGCATTCCAATAATCATTGATGAAGAGTGTGGCAAATTTGTGGCGGCCCGGAGTGAGTTTTATCCGATGCTCATAGATGCCCGGATTGTTGGCCCGATCGGGAATATCCAATTTCCGTAGCGGACGATCGTTATGACGGATTTCAGTGCGAACCGGTCCCGCCTTGATCTGATCGCCAAAGGCAGAGAAACGGAACGCGTATTCTCCAGCTTCACCCACATCGAAGGTGCCGGAGATTTCCCCACTGGAAATCAACACCCGGGCGTCACCACTGCGACGGCCACTCCCCCGTTGGGCAAGTTGCGCGGAGGTCAGCCGAATCGTCTTGCCGAACGCCGGTTCGGTGGGCATCGCGACATCCACGATCTGTTTAGCCGCCCGCAGATACTTTTCGAGAAGGACGGGAGACAAACTCAGGACGTCACCGATGTTGTCGAAGCCGTAACCACTGTCATCGGCCGGAAAATCGTCCGCCGGACGGAAGCGCACTCCGAGCAGATCACGAACGGTGTTGTTGTATTCCTCCCGATTGAGCCGACGAATCGTGACGCGGCCGGGATCCGGATTGTTGCAGTCGTGATGAAAGACCACCTCATCGATCCAGCGCCCGATCAAAGCAACCTGTTCGTGAGACAGTTGAGGCTTGTCCGGGGGCGGCATGACACCGGTATCGATATTCTCCAGAACTCGCTCCCATAACGGGCCGTCGGCTTTCAGAATCGCCTGGCTGCTGTGACCATCGAGTGTGATCCCACCCTTATCCGCACCGTCGCCATGGCAGTCGTAACAATATTGGATAAGCAACGGTTCGATTTCGGCATGGAAGTCAGGAGGCGGCGGTGCGCCGAAATGCAGCGATCTGCCGGCAAGCATGAATAGCAGGCCGACAACGAGCGGAGTCGTCACCCCATAGATCCCCAAGAACAACAACATTGCCGAGCGTTTGTGCATCAAAGTTCAGATCATTCCGGTTTGCGACAGATTTGTAAACCTCGCCAGCAGGTAGGTTTCGGAATCCCAGCTCGTAGCAGCGAAACGCTAGCCGTCCTGCCGCCTCACTCAAAGGCAGGCGAGTCCGCTCGTTCTTCATTTGAAAACACCCAACTGCCGGAGGAAACAGGGCGAAACACTTGGCGAACACAGTGCATTCAATGATGAATGCCGCTTGATTCCCGGTGTTGCAGCCCGAATCCTTCCCGCCATCACATGAAGCTTTTGAATCCGATACTCATCGCCCTGTTGGTCGCAGGTTGTTTCACCACGATCGCTGCGGAGCAACCGAACATTCTGATCATCTTCACCGACGACCAGGGTTACGGAGATCTGGCCTGCTACGGAAACCAGAAGAACCAGACTCCTCGGTTGGATCAGTTGGCTAAGGAGGGCACGCGCTTTACCTCTTTCTATTCACAGACCGTCTGCGGGCCATCCCGTTCCGCCCTGTTGACCGGGCGCTACCCGCAGCTTAGTCGGGGATGGGGCATGGCCGCGGATGAAACAACGTTTGCCGAGCTGATTCGTACCGTGGGTTATCAGACCGCCTGTGTTGGCAAATGGGACGTTTCGAATCGCCGCGCCATCGTGGATCGCATGCCGAACGCGCAGGGCTTCGACTACTACTTCGGTCCTCTGGGAGCAAACGATGGCGGTCTCGTAAAGTTTCACGAGAACAACGAAGAGGCAGGAACAACCGCGGACATGGGCAGCCTGACTCGACTCTATACCGACAAGTCGATCGACTACCTGGAGAACAAACGGGATCCGAAGAAACCTTTCATCCTCTATCTCGCCCACACGATGATGCATACGATCATCGATGCTTCCGCGAAATTCCGCGGCAAGTCTGCGGGCGGCCTCTACGGAGACGTCGTCGAGGAGTTTGATCACGAGACCGGTCGTCTGCTCGACAAACTCGACGAACTCGGACTTCGCGACAACACCTTGGTCATCTACACAACCGACAACGGTCCATGGAATCAGCCCAAGTATTACGAGCGCAAGAAGGGGCATCCTGCCGGATCAATTTTCTGGGGTGAATCGGGTCCCTTGCGCAATGGCAAAGGCTCCTGCTACGAAGGCGGTTATCGAGCGCCATGCATCGTCCGCTGGCCCGGCAATGTCCCGGTGGGACGCGTAAGCGACGCGGTCTGGGCGACCGTTGATTTTCTCCCCACCTTCGCCCATCTCGCCGGATTCAAAGTCCCAACGGATCGTCCCATCGATGGCGTGAATCAGACGGATCTGCTGCTGGGCAGAACTGAGAATGGTCGTGCCAGCTTCTACTTCGACAACGCCGGCATCCGCATTGGCAAATGGAAATACCTGCGACCCAAGGCCCACTTCTACGGCTATGCCATTGAAGACAATCGCGAGCAGGTGGCTGAACTCTACGACCTCGACGCGGACATCGGGGAGACCACCAACCTCGCAGCAAAACATCCCGACATCCTGACCCGCCTGAAGGAGGCGACGGAAAAGATCATGAGCCGCAACCCCGGCCCCCCCGCCGGAATATCAATTTCCGTAAAGAAGCTCAAAGGCCGCATTCCGTTGAAAGCGAAAGCACAGTACACACCCGCGAGTTCCCCTGAGGTTGCCGGCAAGAATCTGACCATCACCGCCACCATCGACTCGAAGAAACCGGATGGCGTAATCATAGCCCAAGGCGGATCGCTCGTTGGCTACTCGCTCTATCTGCGCGATGGACGCGTTATCTTTGGTGTCCGGGTGAACAAGCAGCTGGAAGAACTCAGTTCCGAACAGATACCGACTGGGAAGCCCGTGAACGTGATGGCAAAACTCGACAAGGATGGCCGGCGCTCCCTCACCGTCGATGGCGTGAAGATTACCGCCGACGGACCGCGTCTCGATCCCCAACCCGCAATGGGACTCTCGACCGGCGAGGATCAGGGGCCCAACGTTGGCAATTACAGGAATGAAAAATTCCAGGGCACGATCCAGGGCCTGGTCTTGGAAATTCGATAGTCTGCAGCAGCGACATCTCACACGATTTGCACAAATGAAACGATCCGCGAACTTCTTCGAAATCACCGCGACAGCCATACTTTTCGCGATCGCCATCTCCCCGAATTCAATCCAGGCGGAAGAGACCAACAACGGACTGGCCCCTGAAGTCACTGACCTGAATGCGGCGGATGTTTCCTACGCGCTGGAACACCGGCTTCCATATCTGAAGAAGCCCTTTCTCAGCGTGGCTCCTCGGGACCGCAAAGACGGCATTCCGGTCGGCAAACTCGGCCGTGATGGTGGCAACAAGGACCTGATCCTCAATTTTGCCCACGAGATCGCCGAGGCTTCAGAGAATGAAAAAACCGGTAAGACAGACAGCCTGCTCATCAGCTATCGCGGGAAACTGATCTTCGAGTCCTACTACCGGCGGGGACGCGCAAACTATCCGCACTACCAGATGTCGATCACCAAGTCCTATACTGCCATGGGTGTCGGACGCGCAATTCAGCTCGGTCACCTTTCGATGGAGGATCTGGAGAAACCAGTCGTGGGACTTCTGCAGGACCTCTCCGCAGACAAGCTGGTAAAGGGAGCGGAGAAGATAACCCTGCACGAAGCGCTGCACATGAGTTCCGGCATCCGCCTGAATCAGGAAAAAGTGAAGCTACTCCGCAAATCACCAGCGAAACTGAAAGGCCAGGGACAGATCCAAGCCTATCTGCAACACAGCGATCCCATCCCGCCGGCACCCCGCAAGTTCAAGTATCAGGCCTCGGACCCGGCTCTCGCCATGCAGGTCATTGCAGCGGTCGTTCCCGGCAACGCCCAGGACTTCATCCGTAACGAACTCCTCGGCCGCATGGGCATCAGCAATTATGGCTGGCAGGCCGACCTCAGCGGATTGCCCAAGTCCGCCGCCGGTTCCAGCTTCCGTTCACGGGACATGTTAAAAATGGGAATGCTCGTCTTGGATCAAGGTAAATGGCAGGGAAAACAGCTAATTCCGGCCGCCTACATCAAACGCGCCACCAGTCCGATCAGGCTGAGCTACGGCAAATCCAGCTACGGCTACTTCTGGTGGGTTGAAGACTTCGAAGTTGGGAACAAGACCTACCACGGAATCCAGGGCCGGGGTGCCGGTGGGCAGTTCATCCATATGTTCCCCGACCTCGATCTTATCGCCGTCGTCACCGCGCACAACAAAGGGATGGGCACCCTGCTCAGAACACTCCCGCAAAAACTGATACCGGCATTTGTAGGAAACTGAACATCCGAAATGCGGCAAACGACTCGGAGTATCCACGCGTTGCGCCCCGGGCTCCGGTTCATTGCCCTCGTCGACAGATTCTTGACCACAGACAGGTTTGATCCGATACCATCAGCTCATGACCCGTAGGAACTTTCTGGTTACTTCAGCTACCACCGCCGCCCTGCTCCCCACAGTGATGCATGCCGCAAACAAACAAATGCGGGTCGCTGTGATCGGACACACTGGCCGGGGAAATTTTGGGCACGGGTTGGATACGGTCTGGTTGAAGATTCCAGAGACCGAAATCGTTGCCGCGTCCGACCCGAATGAACCGGGTTTGGCAAAGGAATTGAAGAAGCTGAAGATCGCGAAAGGGTTTTCCGATTACCGCAAAATGCTGGAGGAGATGCGCCCTGATATTGTCGCCGTGTGTCCTCGCCACGCCGATCAGCATCGGGATATGGCGGTGGCAGCGGCCGAGGCGGGAGCCAAGGGGATCTATATTGAGAAACCGTTCTGTCGAACGCCGGCGGAAGCGGATGAGATCGTCGCTGCCTGCCGGAAACACGGCACCCGGTTGGCGATCGCTCACCGCAACCGTTACAACCCAACCCTCAAGGCGATTGATGCCGTGGTGGCCGGGAAAGATTTTGGTCGGTTGCTGGAAATCCGAGGACGCGGCAAGGGTGATCGACGCGGCGGAGTGGAGGATTTGTGGGTGCTGGGTTCGCACGTGCTGAACCTGATGCAGTATTTCGGCGGCGATCCGTTGTCATGCTCCGCGACGCTCTACCAGGATGGGCAACGGGCAACCAAAGCAGATATTCGAACCGGCGGCGAAGGACTCGGCTTGATGGCGGGCAATGAACTGCACGCGCGCTACGAGTTTTCGAAGGGCGTCATCGGCACCTTCGATTCCATCGCGAACGACGGCACGCGAAACGCCGGCTTTGGCCTGCAGCTCATCGGTAGCAACGGAATCATCAACCTGCAGGCGGATCGGACGCCGCTCGCCCATCTGGTCCCCGGTAATCCATTCCAACCCACCGAAGAACTGCGCCCCTGGATTCCGATCACCACTGCTGGTCCCGGCAAGCCCGAGGCCAATGGCAGCGCGTTGACAGAAACCATGAACCACATTGGCCCGGCCCGAGATCTGATCGACGCCATTCGCAATGACCGCCCGCCACTGTGCGATATCCGGCAAGCGACTTGGGTCGTGGAGATGATTTGCGCCGTTCTTGAGTCTCATCGGCAGGACGGCCGTGCCGTTCGGTTTCCCTTGAACGAACGAGGCAATCCCTTGGCGAAGTTTTAGGCAAAGATTCGATTCAGTTCATCAACACAATGCCAAATCACAATTCTCGACGTCATTTTCTGAAGATGGGATCCACCGCCGCAGTAGTTGCCGCACTCGGCCCGGTGGGACAGGCAGCCGAAGGCAAACTGCAGCTCCGAAAATCTCTGAAGCACGGCATGATCAAAGGGGCCAAATCGATCGCCCATAAATTTGCCTTGGCGAAGGAGGCGAGCTTCGACGGCATCGAGTTCGACGGTCCCATACCGCCCGGTGATATTCCAAAAATCAAGGAAGCTTCAGCCGCGACCGGCCTGTTGGTTCCTGGATTGGTGGCTGGTGCGGCTGGACGGATGATGGGAGTGGATGACGAGTCAGAGCGGAAACGGGGCATCGAACGCTTCTCGCAGGCTTTGCACGATGCCCAAGCTCTGGGCGGCAATACTGTCCTCCTTTACCCGGGAGTCGTGAACGAAAAGTATCGCTACGACATTGTCTACGAGCGGTTACAGAAAGCGATCGCCGAGCTGATCCCGGTCAGTCGGGAAACCGGCGTGAAAATCGCGTGCGAGAACGTCTGGAACAACATCTTCGTAAGTCCGCTGGAGGCCCGTGATTTTGTGGATTCATTCAACAGTCCGCAGGTAGGTTGGTATTTCGATGTCGGAAACGTCGTGCGCTTCGGTTGGCCCGAACACTGGATCCGGATTCTCGGCCCGCGCATCTTCAAACTCGATATCAAGGAATACAGCCGAAAGCTTCAGAACAACGAAGGGCTCTGGAAGGGATTTTCAGCCAAGCTTGGCGAAGGCAGCGTCGATTGGGCGGAGGTTATGAAGGCACTCCGGGAGATCGATCATCGCGGGGGCTGGGGATCAGCCGAAGTTGCCGGCGGCGATCTGACGCGGCTCAAGGACATCTCCCAGCGGATGGATCGCGTATTGGCAATGTAGGTTCATCGATTCATGCTTCTTCGGTGATGAAGCCTTTCCGCCCTCAACCAGCCACCTCGGTCGTGACCCTCGCGATTGGTCTGCTGCTTTCGAATATCACTGGTCTGCAACTGAATGCTGCAGAAGATCTTTCCGCAGCCGCCAAACGGGTCTCACAGATCATCGCGCATCGCGGCGCGAGCGCAGAACGGCCCGAGTGCACTTTGGCTTCCCTTCAGCGGGCGATCGAAGCGGGCGCCACTGCGGCGGAGATCGATGTTCGCACAAGTCGCGACGGAAAGCTCTTTCTCCTGCACGACTCAACTTTGGATCGCACCACCGAAGGCAAAGGACCGGCCAACGCGCTGACCTTGGCGCAGCTCCAGAAACTCGACGCGGGCTCGTGGTTTGATCCGGCCTATCGCGGCGAGCGGATCCCGTCTTTGATCGAGGCGGCAAAGGCCGCGCGCGGACAAATCGATCTGCTGCTGGATCTGAAGGAACAGGGAGACGAATACGATCGTCGGGTCGTCAACATCATAAAGACGCATGGCGACCAGATGAAGACTATCGTCGGCGTCCGCAGCGTTGCCCAGGCCCTGCGCTTCCGGGAACTGCTTCCCGAAGCTCGCCAACTGGCCCTGATTCCTTCAGTCGAAACGATCGAGGAATTCGCCGATGCCGGGGTGGAGATGATCAGGCTGTGGCCTCGATGGCTGGCCGAGGGGGACGAGCCGATTAAACGCGTACGTGCCACCGGGCGGAAATTACACCTAAACGGAACGATGGGCGAATTGGCCGAAACTCTTGAGCTGCTGAAGTATGCGCCCGATTCACTTTCATCCGACCATCCCGCGCGACTCCGAAAGGCCTTGGCACGAGTTGCCAACCACGATCTGCCTCAGGCCAGATTGGACGATTTGATCGAAAAAGTAAGTGGCGGACAAATCTTCGGTGATTCCGCAATCGGCGCACTTACATTTCTGAATCGCGAATACCGCATGCAGGAGGTGCCGGAAGAGCTGCGGGGCCTGCCCCGATATTCCTTTAACGGTGGCAATGGGGCGAACGTCCGGATTCAGTTCCGCGCTCCGTCAGTAGTCTTCGCCGTTTTCGACTATAACAACACCGGCTCATGGACCTTTGAGGGAGGTCGCTCCCCCGGGGAAGCGGGTTGGCATCCCTGGAAGAAGAAAGCCTACCGCGGCAGCAGCAATTCCGGGAAAGAAGGCAAGCTGGCAGCAATCTGGTTTCGCGAATTCAAGACCGGGCAGGAACTTGCGGGATTGCCTCCATGGTGGGTGTGTCTGGGCATCGCAAGTCTCGATGCAGCCAAGACAATCAGGGGATTCAAAGCCGGTCTGGTGTCCACCGTCAAAGCACCCCCACGTCGACATTCCCATGAGGAAGCGGCGGCGCAGATTCGCCCACTCAACATTCCGAAGTTCGAAAGTGCGGCGGAGTTTCAGAGTTGGCAGTTGCGCCATCGAAAGCAATTCATCGATCGCATGCTGTTTCCCTATCAGGGTGAGATCGAAATCACCGCCGGCAAGATCTCCCGTCACCTGACACATCATCGGCGAGAATATCACGTCGCCCTCAACGGCCGACGTCTGTTCCGCTTCTACCGGCTGGCACCTCTCAAGACTCCGCCGGAGCGCGCGCTTCCGACTCTCGTGTGCTTTATGGGGCATGGGAAGGTGACCCAGATCCTCGATGATGAGAAAAGCTATCAACATGCCTGCGCCACGCAGTTTGTGGAGGCTGGCCAGCTGGTCTTTGCAATGGAAAACATCGGCATGGAGCCAGGCACCGACCGTCACCTCGATCTCGATCAGGCGCTGCGCCTGGAAGGACGCGGCTGGTACAGCCTGCTGTTCGCTCATCAACGAATTCTCCTCGACCACGTATTCTCCGATCCCGGCGTCGATGTCCTGCGGGTTGGAGTGACGGGAGTTTCAACCGGCGGCCTGTTGGCCTTGAGCGCCGCGGCAATGGAACCGCGTATCGCCGCGGCGAGCGTCCAGGGTATCTTCGGAAGCATGCGGGTGAGCTTCATCCGGGATCGGAATCGTCACTGTAAATGCGGGGCCATCCCCGGACTCTTGCCGGAATTCGATCTGCCGGAACTGGCGCTGCTCATCGCCCCACGCCCACTACACGTTTCGAACGGAAAAACGGATGGCTTTGGCCCGCCAGAGGCAAAACGGTGTGTCGATCTCATCACGCCGCACTATCTTCAGGCGGGTGGCACCCAACCCGTCTTCACCATCTCGCCGCGCGGACACGAGTTCGCGTTCGATTCGGCAAGTCGTTTCTTCGCGGAACACCTTGGATCAATGGAAGCTGCGTCTGCGCCCAGCAGCAGCCCCGAACTTCTTCAGCGACCCTGACCCGCTACAATCCTCCACGACCTAGTTGACCAATCATGAGTTGGCCCAAGCGCCCAAAGGCGATGACCGCAAGCAGCTGGTATCTTGGCGCTTGCGGAGGCCGTTCACGGTCTCGTGCAAATGGGCGATCCAAGTCGTGTCGGCGCTGCGGTCCGTCAGGTTCAGAAGGCCAAGAAGGGCTCGGTGGCGAAACTACGCAAGCGGGTGGAGATTCATGATCGGGCCGCCGGGAGTGATTGACTCCCGGCTCCCACACCACCCGGCATGCGGGTCCGCACCGGGCGGTTCCGATCAGTCTCCCCGGCTGGTGGCCGGATCGATGAGATGCCGGACTGGATCACAGCCCGGTCTTGGTTGAACCCTCTCATGCTTCCCGCCTTCGCGGCACTCAGGGGACGCAGACCGGTCGGCCCGTTCGTCCATCCTGTCCGCCAAGGGGTCAGGGGGTTCCTGTTCGGTTCGGTCCTTCATGGCACTCAAGTCTTCCGGTCTCTTCGTTTTCACGGGCGATACTTCGCCCCCGGCTTGCCTGCCACTACTATGACCTCTGCTGACTCCTCATCGCCTTCACCGGGAATCATCCCCCGGCGGGGTCGATCCACGGGGACCGCCCGCGATGAGGCCTCCCCGGGTAAGAACGTGTTGTTTCTCCGCACAACCCCGTGCTTTACCTCCGACACTGAACTCCGGACTTCGCTGGGGTGTGCCAGCTCATCCATGCCGTCGGCCTGATAGCACGTTTCTGTCCGTGGGCTCACGGATTTGACGTCGGCTTCTTTCCCATGAAACCTCGCGATTTCACAGTTGCCACAGTCTAGTTCTTCGATATTCATTGAGTTCATGAACAAGGGACTTTCACCCCATTACAACACGCCCATGCCGGGCACACACAAATCGATTCAGGACAACGCCGGACTGGCCTGTCTGTTCCATGCCGGGCTCATCCCTGATCTTGGACGTTCGCTGAAAGAAGTTTGCTCCGCCGCGGGACACTGGTATCATACACAGATCAAAACGCTTCTTCCGTTGAAGGAAATGACCACCGCCGAAAAGGTGCGTGCGATGGAGGAGATCTGGGCGGATTTGAGCAGTCCCGAATCCAGTTTCACACCACCCGATTGGCACGGTGATGTTCTCGCGGAGCGAAAGAAAGGAATTATGGATGGAAGTCAGCGATTCACGGACTGGGAGGCAGCCAAGAAGGAGATCCGCAAGCGTGTGTCGTGAGAATTCGAATCCTTGACCAGGCAAAACTCGACCTCACAGATGGATTTGAATTCTATGAAGAGAGGGAGGAGAATCTCGGTCATTATTTTCTGGATACGCTTTACTCGGATATCGATTCGCTCGCACTTTACGGCGGCATTCATCCCGTTCGTCATGGATTTCACGGGCGCTTTCGAAGCGGTTTCCTTACGCCATTCACTATTCGATCGCCGAAGACCTCGTTTCCGTTCATGCAGTGCTCGATTGCAGGTCCGATTCAGAATCGATTCAAAAGCGAATGGAATCGGAGCGAACCAGACGATGGACCTAACGAGGAGTTCGCGGTCGCTCAATCCTCGTAGGTCATCTTCGCGTTAGGTGAAGAAATACATCGTCGTGGACATGAATGATGCGCACGAGGCACACGCGTTCTTTGCACTTTTGTTCGATTGCGAAAACTGCGGTCGAGTTATGGATTTCCAGTCATCACATACCGAATTGTCGGACGAATGGTATCTTGAGCTGGCCAAGCAAGCTAAGGTGGAGGGGTGGTATGTGCCCCCTGCCGATGCGGACGGAAAGGTGGATGTGATGTCGGCGTGGTGTTGCCAGTGCGCGGGCATGATGGGATTACATCAAGCTGCGAGCAGGACGACGAGGTAACACCTAACAATAATGGGTAAAGTAAAGGTAAAGGTAAAGGGGTCAGTCCCGGAATGCTGAATTTACACTGTAAGGTGCACCTTGTCGCCATGGCGCGGCAGGTACGGATTGAGTATCCAGGAGCGAGATATCATGTGATGAGTCGCGGCGATCATCAGGAGGCGGTCTATCGTGATGATGAAGACCGGGAACGATTCCTGAGGACCCTGAAGGAGTGTTGTGCCAAGACGGGTTGGGTCCATGCCTACGGGCTGATGGGAAATCACTACCACCTGCTATCGGAGACGCCGGAACCA
>JBLFYM010000135.1:0-15731 GCA_047608975.1 Limisphaerales bacterium
CGCGGACGTGGAGTTGAATCCGACTCGCCTACCCGCTCCCGTGCACGCATGGCAGTCCGATATGGGTGGCGGTCACAAGCGCATGTACGGCAAGTGGCGACCGGAACCCGGTGAACATGGCGGCCGTTTGTGGGCCATCCCCTGGATCACGGAACTGGACAAGACGATATATACAGCCTCCATGCCTGTGTCCCGTTCCAAGACACCCGTGGTTCTTCGTTCCACGTCTGAAATCAGCGTCCGTGGGCGGCTCAAGAAAGGCAGCAGGGTCTTCGTCGGACTGACCCTGCGCAAACCCACGGGGGAATTTGCCGGTCGTTTCCAGGTAAAGAAACCGGCGAACGAATTCGCCGCCGGCGAAGAATTTGAGATCGTTCTCCCGCTCAAGGATTTCCAGCTGGATCCATCCCTGAAGCACGTGCAATCGGATTTGCCAGCGCGGCCGGACGGATTGGTGATCGACGCCATCTGGTGCCACACGCTTTACAATCACGTGGGTCTGGGTGTGACGCATTTTGGCGTGAATAACGGCGAGTGACCACATCCCTATTCCATGAATGACATCAGATACGCCCTCCGCGTTTTGCGACGCAACCCCGGCTTCACCGCAGTCTCCGTGCTGACGTTGGCGCTGGGCATCGGTGCGACGACGATTGTGTTCAGCATCGTCAACGGCGTGTTGCTGCAACCGTTGGATTATCCCGACGCGGATCGGATCGTTCAGGTGTTCGAAGGCAACGCCAAGGATGGCTTTACCTACAACTACCAGAACCAGACTTCGCCGCAGAACTTCCTCGATTGGCGCGCAAAGAACACCGTCTTCGAAAGCATTGCGACCTACGCCAACTTCAAGGAATCCGTCACCCGCAATTTCATCTACACCGGCAGCGACACTCCCCGGCGATTAAACGGCCGTTTCGTATCCACCAACTTCTTCAAGGTCTTCGGAATGACACCGATTCTCGGGCGGACTTTCGCCGCGCATGAGGAACGTCGCGGGTCCGCGCGGCTGGTCGTGATCAGTCACTCCCTTTGGAACCAGGAGTTCAATCAACGCCCGGATGTGATCGGCAAAACGATCACGTTGGAAAATGCCGGCAAGCACACCTACTCCATCATCGGGGTGATGCCGCCGGGGTTCCGATATCCTCAGGCCAACGTCTGGGTCTCGCTGGCGCACGCTCCGGCCTTCCGAAATTGGGATCGCAAGAACGGTCTGATGGCCCAACGCGGCGGTACGCTTATGCGCGTCGTCGCCCGGATCAAGGACGGGGTTTCGCTGGAGCGCGCCACGGCCGAGATGAACGTGTTGCAGAAAGCGATCTGCGAAGAGCACAAGGGGTTGGAGTTGCAGGGCCCGGGTTCGGAGATCGGCGAAAACATCGCCCTCGAACCATTGCTCGATTCCGTTGTTTCCCGCGTGCGCCCGTCGCTGATTCTCTTTTCGGGGGCCGTCGCTTTGCTCCTGCTGATCGCCTGCGCCAATGTCGCCAACCTGCTCCTTTCCCGGGCCCTGACCCGCCAGCGCGAAATGTCCATTCGCGCGTCGCAAGGCGCGAGTCGCTGGCACCTGATTCGCCAACTGCTCACCGAGAGCGCCGTGTTGTCGATCATCGCGGGCGTCGCCGGTTCGGCCTTGGCCTGGTGGGGTACCAAGATGGTTTTGCAGTTCAGCGCCGGTGCCATTCCGCGCGCCGGGGAGGTCGATATGGATTGGCGGGTGCTGGTGTTCACGTTGGCGGTTTCCGTCATCACGGGAACGCTCTTCGGTCTCGTTCCCGCGCTGCAATCTTCCAAGAGCAACCTCAACGATGCCCTGCGCCAAGGTGCCAACCGCCTCACTGGCAACCGTTCCCAGAACTACATCCGCAACGGCTTCACCGTCACCCAGATCGCGCTGGCCCTGATCCTCCTGATCGGTGCCGGCCTGTTGATCCAAAGTTTCAATCATCTCCAAAGCGTCAAACCCGGGTACGCCGCCGAAGAACTGCTGGTAGTCGAGATGAACCTCACCGGCGCCGCCTATCCGAATCGCGAGCAACGCGTCAACTTCATCAATCGGGCCGTTGAAGAAATGGCCGCCACTCCCGGCGTTGGGGCTTGCGCCGCCACCTCCCTCCTCCCCATTCGCGAAGGTTGGCCGCATAACTTCTATCGCAAGGATCAGGGACCTCCGAGCGACAAGTCCCAGTGGAAGAAGCTCGGCACCCGCGCCGTTGGCCCCGGCTATCACCAGACCTATGGCATCCCGCTTCTGCGCGGCCGTGAAATCGACTCCCGCGACGTCTGGACCTCCGAACGCGTCGTGATGGTCAACCAGGCTTTCGCCAATCTCGAGTATCCGGATGGGGACGTGCTCGACAAGCTCATCAATATCAGCGGCATCGACTACCGCGTCATCGGTGTCTTTGATGATTTCAAGAACCGTGGTCTCACCAAGAAAGCCGCTCCGGAAGCCAATGTGCCCCTCGCCCAATGGCCGCATGCGGACGCTCTTTCGGTCTTCCTCACAGTTCGTTCGGACAACAACCCCAAAGGCCTCCAGCCCATCGTCTCCGAGAAGATTCGCAAATTGAATCCGGACCAGCCGCTCAATGGTTTCATTGTGATGCAGCAAATCATCGACGCCGGTCGCGCCATCGACCGCTTTCGCTCCCTGCTCATCACGATGTTCGCCTTGGCTGCCCTGGTCCTTGCCAGCGTCGGGATCTACGGCGTGGTTTCCTATTCCGTCGCGCAGCGCACCAACGAAATGGGGATTCGCATGGCCTTGGGCGCCCAGCGCGGAGACCTGATGAAACTGATCCTCAAGCAAGGATTGCAACTAATTCTCCTTGGAGTCGCCATCGGACTGGCTGGCGGATTCGCAGTCATGCGCCTGCTCGGCAGCCAGCTCTACAACATCTCCACCACTGATCCGCTCACCTTCGTGGGCGTGGCAGTCATTCTCGCGGCCGTCGGCATTCTCGCCTGCCTTGTTCCCGCTATTCGCGCCATGCGGGTCAGTCCGATTGATTCCCTGCGTTACGAATGAACAGAAGGAACACAACGCACGGACTCGCAAGCTCGTCCCTCCACAGGGACAGACGCGCACTTCGTCAATGGAGGGATGAGCTTGCGAGTCCGAGGATGTTGATCGTGCTTATCCTCTTGGTAGTCGCTCCGGTGTTCGCGAGCGCAGCGCAGTTTCAGAAAACCGTTGCACCGCTCATCGAAAGTCACTGCATTGACTGCCACGACGCCGATACCAAGACTCCTCTCAACTTCGAAAAACTCGGCTTCAATCTGGACGACAAAGAAACCTTCGCCGCCTGGGAGAAGATCTTCGACCGGGTGACCAAGGGGGAAATGCCTCCAGCCAAGAAGAAGCGACCCGACAAAGATCTGTTGGACTCCTCTCTCGCCGGCCTGCGAGAGAATCTTCACGCCACCAGCGCGGCGCATCAGAAGACTAGTGGCCGCGTTTCGGTCCGCCGCCTCACCCGCACGGAGTATGAATACACGATGCACGATCTGCTCGGCATCCGCGGTGGTCTTGCAAAGCTTCTGCCGGCGGAGAACAACGCGACCGGCTTCGACACCATTGCCACCGGACAGGGCCTTTCGCCTGTCCATATCCAGGCCTATCTGACCGCCGCCGATCGCGCCTTGGACGAGGTGATGCAACTCGGTCGCGCTCCACGTCATTGGAAGAAGTCGTTCAATCTGGACTACGTAAACCGCCCCTACATCAAGATGTGGTTCGAGCGCCCCCTCCACAACGGTGGCAGCACGCTCAAGCCGATCGGCGATGAACTGATCACCTACGAGAAACGCAATCACGCCATGCGTTCGGATCACACGGGCTTCCGCCCAGATTATCCCGGCATGTATCGCATCGAAATGACCGCCCGCGCCTATCAGGCCAAGACCCCGGTCACGATGGTCGTAATGAAGGCGAGTGACAAAGACGGCAGTTCCGAGTCCGTCGGTACCTTCGACCTTTACCCCGGCAAACCGAGGCGTATCTCCTTCACCACCTACTTCACGCCGGAACACTATTTCTATCCGATCCCGATGGACGACGACGTTCCGAATCCGCGTGCGATCGCGGGCATCCACGCTTACGGCGCAAAGACGTATCTCGGCGAAGGGTTGGGAGTGAAAGACGTGAAGATCACCGGACCTCTGGAAGAAACCTGGCCACCCCAACGAACAAGGAAGTTCTTTGCGGGCGTGAAACTTCAGCACCGCCAGTTGAACTCGCAAGAATGGCGTCAGGCATGGCGTCCCGGCGGCGCGCGAATGCTTGCCCATGAGTTCATCATGGGCAAGCCACCGTTGGAGCATCTGCAAGAGATGATCGAACGCATAGGTCCCAAGGCATTTCGCCGTCCGTTGCGCGAAGGTGAAGCCCGGTCTTTCGCCGGCCTCGCCGAGCCGGCGCTACAGGCCAAACGCAGTTTCGACGAGGTCGCCCGCGTTTCTTTTCGCGCCTTGTTCTCCTCTCCGCAGTTCCTCTTTCACAACGCTGATCCCGGTCCGCTCAACGACCACGCCTTCGCCACCCGCCTTTCGTATTTCCTGTGGAAAAGCCTGCCTGACGACGAGCTCTTCAAGTTGGCCGATGCCAAACGACTGACAGATCCGAAGATCCTTTCCGCCCAAGTCGACCGCATGTTGAACGACCCGAAAGCCCAGCGTTTCATCAACGACTTCCTCGACCAATGGGCCGGTCTGAAGAACATCGATGCCACCACCCCGGACGACAAACTGTACCTCGAATACGACGACATCCTTCGACAGGCAATACTGAAGGAAACACAGCTCTTTTTCCGTGAACTCATCGCTGAGAACCTGCCCGCCAAGAACCTGATCGATTCCAGCTTCACTTTCCTCAATCGCCGTCTGGCGACCCATTACCGTATTCCCGGAATCGAGGGTGAAGAGTTTCGCCGGGTCGCGCTCCCCCGTTCCCGTGTCCGCGGTGGGCTCATGACCCAGGCCAGCATTCTGAAAGTCACTGCCAATGGCACCGTGACCAGTCCCGTCAAGCGTGGTGCCTTTGTCCTCACCACCTTGCTTGGAACGCCACCCAACTCCCCCCCTCCGAATATCGGATCCATCGAACCAGACACCCGGGGAACCACGACCATTCGCGAAACCCTGGACAAGCATCGCAACAACGAGACCTGCGCAAGCTGCCATCGCCATATTGATCCGCCCGGGTTCGCCCTCGAATGTTTCGACCCCATCGGCGGGTTCCGAACGCGTTACCGCTCCACCGACAAAGGCGACCACTCCGGCCACAAACTACGCGGTCGATGGATTCACGAGTACAAACTTGGGCGCCCCGTCGACAGCAGCGGTAAGACGGAAGACGGCAAGAAGTTCTCCGGCATCCGCGAATACAAACGCCTCCTCATGTCCCGCGAAGAAGACGTCGCCCGGAATCTCCTTTCCAACTTCATCGAGTATTCGACCGGTGGCCGGATCCAATTCGCCGATCGCGCGGAAATTGACCAGATCATCAGCGACCTGCAGCCCGATGGGTATCCTCTCCGTTCGATGATCCACCAGATCGTCCAAAGCCAAATCTTCCGAAGCAAATGAACTCTACGAATCGACGACAATTTCTTCGGGCAACCGGTGTTACCCTTGCCTTGCCTTGGCTGGAATCGTACGCCGGTGCCAAGACGGCTGGCCCACCCAAGCGCGCCGTATTCATCTGTACCGCCTTGGGATTGCACGCACCGTATCTGTTTCCGAAGACTCACGGAAGGGACCACGAAACAACTGAATACCTGTCCCTGCTCAAGGAACATCGCGCCGACTACACCTTGTTCTCCGGACTATCCCACCCGGATCAGGGGGGCGAGCATGAGACCGAGAGGACCTTCCTGACCGCAGCCCGCAATCCCCAGCAGGACGGCTTTCGTAACTCGATCTCCATCGACCAGTTCGCTGCGGAGAAACTTGGATATGTCACCCGCTTTCCTTCCATCTCGCTCAGCTCAAATGGCACTTCCAGCCAGTCGTTCACCGGTGGCGGTGTAATGGTGCCGGCCGAGTCCAGCCCCGCAGGCATGTTCGCCAAGATGTTTCTGCAGGGCAAACCGCACGAGATTGCGAAGCAAAAGCAAAAGCTCGCCGATGGCCGCAGTGTGTTGGACGAGTTGATGTCCCAATCAAAGCTTCTGGGAAGATCGATCACCGCTTCCGATCGCGAAAAACTGGACGAGTATTTCGAATCGGTCCGTCAGACCGAACGCGATCTGCGGGAGGCGGAAGCATGGATGAGCCGTCCCAAGCCGATGGTCGATGACGAGCAACCGAAGGACATCTACGACAAAACCGATCTGATCGGCCGCACACGCCTCCTGATGAATCTGGTTCCGTTGATCGTGCAGACGGATTCCTCCCGAATCATCAGCGTCGTGATCCAGGACCATCATGCGATCCCTCAGGTCAATGGAGTCGAAAGCGAGCACCACAACCTTTCGCATCACGGCCGTGATCCGAAGAAGATCGCACAACTGAAGAAGATCGAGACCGAAATCCTGTCGCAATACGGCAACCTGCTTACACAGTTGAAAGCCAAGCAGGAAGCTGGCGGTTCATTGCAGGACAACACCATGACATTGTTCGGTAGCAACCTTGGCAACGCCAACGCCCACGATCCGCGCAACCTCCCGATCTTCCTGGCGGGCGGTGGATTCAAGCACGGCCGCCATCTCGCGCACGATCGCCACGACAACACCCCACTCTCCAATCTGTTCGTAACCATGCTCCAACACATGGGCATCGAAGCAGACCAGTTTGCCACCAGTTCCGGCCCCCTTGGCTGGTAGATCCATCGACTGACATCATGAACATCAAGATATCCCTACTCGCACTCTTCACGTTTGTCGGAGCCGCAACTGCCGCAACTGCCGCAACTGCCGCCTCCACCACCGACAACTGGCATCAATGGCGCGGCCCCGATCACAACGGCGTATCCCGCTCAGCCACGCCCCCGACCGAGTGGAGTGAGGAAAAGAATGTTCAGTGGAAGACCGCTGTTCCTGGCAACGGTCTTTCAACACCGATCATCTGGGGCGACAAGGTCTTCCTGCTCACCGCCGTCAACACCGGCCGAATCGATCCCTCCCTGCCGCGACCGGAGGACCAACCAAAGCGCGCCTTTGGCATCACCCATCCAAACACCACCCACACCTTCGTCGTGCTTTGCCTCGACCGAAACACCGGTCAGGAAATCTGGCGTCATGAGCCCACGCAGCTCATTCCGCACGAAGGTCATCATAAGGACAACAATTTCGCGCCTGCCTCACCTGTCACGGACGGCAAACGTCTCTACTGCTGGTTCGGATCGTCCGGCCTGTTCTGCTACGACCTGAACGGCAAGCTCCTGTGGGAGCGCAATCTCGGCAAGGTTCGGATGGGGGCCACTCTGGGTGAGGGAACGTCACCGGCGCTCTACGAAGACAAACTTGTCATCGTCCGCGATAATCAACGCCAGTCCTACATCGAGACGCTCGACGCCAAGACCGGCAAGACGCTTTGGAAAAAGAACCGCGACGAACAGAACACCTGGGCCACTCCGGCCATCGTCAAACACAGCGGACACACGCAGGTCATCACTCCGGGCTCCAAAATGATCCGCAGTTACGACCTGAATACCGGCGATCTCATCTGGCAATGCGGTGGACTCACCGCAAACGCGATCCCCTGTCCGCTCATCGAGGGTGACACAGTCATCTGTATGACCGGCTACAAGGGGCACAAGGCCATGGCCATCAAGCTCGACTCCAAAGGCGATGTCACCGATTCCGACCAGATCGTTTGGACCCACACACGCGGCACACCCTACATTCCGTCTCCCCTCAAATACGATGGCCTGATCTGGTTCAATCAATCCAACCAATCCATGTGGTCCTGCGTCGACGCCAATACGGGCGAGGTTTATCTCGATCGCGAACGACTTCCGGCCGTGTTCAACGTCTATTCGTCCCCCGTCGGGGCGGACGGCCGCATCTACGTCACGGCCCGCAATGGCATCACGCTCGTTCTGAAGCGCGACAAGGAATTGAAGATCCTCGCCCGCAATCGGCTCGACGATTCCATCAACTCCTCGCCCGCCTTGGCAGGCGACCAACTGTTTCTCCGGGGACGCAACTTCCTCTACTGCCTCTCGAACAAGGGCGGCAACCAGAAGCCCAAGCCGATCGCCCTTGAGGGTGTGGATATCACCAAACTGCCCAAGCTCACCGCCAAGCCGGTTCAATCGATGAAGGGCCCCAACGCCGCACTTCTCGCCAGAATCGATGCCGGGCCGATGCCAAAGGACTATCCCGGCGGCGCCGGACACCAACCGTGGGTCGAAGACTGGATGAAGAAGTTCAGCGAAGAACAACGAGGTCAGCTGGGCAAGCTTTGGGCGGAAAAGAGGCGCACCGACCCGGACATGCCCAACCAGGGAATGTCCTTCATCAAGATCCTCAGGCACGTGCGGGAGAGTGGGAAGAAACAACCCGCCAAGCAGCAGCCAGCAGTTTCCGGCACTGTCCGCTTCAAAGGTAAGCTTCCTCCGCGCAATGGCATCAACATGACCCCTGAAAGCGCCCGGCTGTACGACAAGAAACCATTGGACGAAAATATCCTCGCCGGCAAGAGCGGCGGACTCGCCAACGTCTTCGTCTACGCCAAGCGCGGGGTGGAACGAAAAGAATATCCCATGCCTGACAAGCCGGCTTTGCTCGACCAGGCGAAGTCGATGTTCCGTCCCCGCATCCAAGGCGTCCGTGTGGGGCAGAACTTCATCATTCGCAATAGCGATCCCTACATCCACAACACCCGCTCTCTCTCCCTGCGCAATCGCGCGTTCAACATCGGCCAACCACCCAAGTCCACCGATCGCGAACGTATCTTCAAGCGCGCCGAAGGTCCCATCCGTCTTGGCTGCGATTTTCACAAATGGATGGCGGCCTGGATTTTCGTCCTCGATCACCCCTTCTTTGCCGTCACGGACGAGAAAGGCAACTTCGAGATCAAGGGCCTCCCCCCCGGCGAATACACCTTCGAAGCCTGGCACGAGGAATTCGGCAATCAACGCGTCACGCTAAAGGTCGCAGGATCTGCCAATCTCAACTTCACCTTTCAACCGAAGGACAGATGAAAGCCACCGAATCGGGAGCAATCTCAAATACATCGTTACCGGTGGAAATTGGATTTATGAAAAACGTCAGATTATGTCTCTTGGTTGCCCTCATTGCGGCGGCGTTCACAACTGTTGCCCAGGAAAGGCGCACCGGCGACGCCGCGCTCCTGAAGAAAATCGATTCGCAGGCGATGCCGGACACGTACGTCGGTAGGCGCCATCAGGAATGGGTCGATGCGCAAATGGCAAGGCTGACGGAGGCGCAGAAGGCGCTGCACGGGCGGCTGTGGACGGCGAAGCGCAGGATGAACCCAAATAAGAACGTGGGCCAGTCGTTCATCAAGATTCTCCACTACGTTGCCCGGGGTGAAAAACTGGGGAGGATCGTCACGGGCGACGGCTACGGACAGCCGCAATACAGCCGGCATTTCGTCCAGTTGCAGGGAATCAAGCCCGGCCCGAAGACGCGCATTCATGGACAGGTGACGCATGCTAAAGGCGGGCCGATGAAGGGCGTGATGGTCACGGCGTATGACGAGGAACTGGAGATGAGCGCGTCGGTGTTCACCGGGGCGGACGGCAAGTTTGAACTGAAGGAACTCCGCAATACGACACATCAGGTGCGCGTGCGGCGACCGGGTCAACTCGATGAATGGGTAGACGATGTGGAGCCCGGAAGCGGCGTGCTGGCAGTCAAGATGGAGCCGGCCACGGGCGAGGATTTGCAGATGCAACGCACCGCCGCGTCGGCGATGAGCCTGATGAAATGGGACAGCCTGCGCGACAAAGAGAACTTCAAGATGAATTGCACCTACTGCCACCAGGCCGGCACGGTCGGGTTCCGCACTCCGGAACAGCCCGTGGACTGGGAGACGATGGTTCGGCGCATGGACGGCTTCGGCGGGCTGTATCGGCACACGCAGAAGAACATCGTCAAGCGACTGGTGGACACCTACACGCGGGATGCCGAGTCTCGCTGGCCGGAGTACATTCCGGCCCCGCCGCCGACCGGATACGCCGCGAAGGTGAAGATCACCGAATGGGACATCGGCAAGCCCATGCAGGCCAATGTGCACGACATCGAGCCCGGACCGCCCGGTACCATGTACGCCGTGGACATGGGACAGGGCGCGATCGTCGAACTGGATATCGCGACCGGCCGGCGGAGAGTGTTTCGCATGCCGCCCCGCGCCCTCGCGCCTCATTCGATCGAGCCGGACAACGACGGCAACTACTGGGTGACGCTCTGCGCCTCCGGGCACATGGGCAAGTTCGATCCGAAGACGACGGACATCACCATCTGGTCCAGCGCGGAGGCTCCCGCCAAGCGGGGCTCGTATCCGCACACGCTGCGCGTGAATCCCAAAGACCCGGAGGGTCTGGTCTGGTACACGGACGCGGGGCGCAACTCGGTTTTCACGATTCACCCGAAGACCGGGCATGTGAAGGAGTATCATTTGTTGGACAAGGGGCAGGCCGTCGGCTCGGGCAAGGGCGAGTCGCACGGACTGACTCCCTACGGACTGGACTTCGCGCCGGATGGCTCGGTCTGGTATTCCAAGCTGAACGCCAATCGCATTGGACGCATCGATCCCAACGTGCCAGACGGGGACATCAAGGAATGGAATCCGCCCTTCCGCGGGCCCCGGCGGCATCATGTCGCTCAGGACGGCATCGTGTGGGTGCCGGGCTTTGGCTCTGGCGTGCTGGGCCGTTTCGATCCCAGGACGGAGCTATGGACGACCTACGCGCTGCCGGACTATGACAATCAGATCCCTTACGCGCTCAACATCGATGCCAAGGGTATCGTGTGGATCTGTGGCACGGGCAACGACACCATCGCGCGCTTCGATCCGAAGACCGAGCGCCTGATCGAGATCCCTATGCCAACACGGGTCACCTTCACGCGGGAGATCGAGTTCGACGAAAAGGGCAATGTCTGGTCCAGCAACTCCAACGGTCCTACTCGCCACATTGAGCGCGGGCGCGGATCAGTGATCCGGATCGAGCTGCCGAAGGACGAGCCCGCCGCAGACGAGGGCGTGAAGTTGGAGCGAATCGTCCTGCCGCACCATCAGGTGGCCTATGTCCGCCAGGTCCCCTGGAACAAGTCGCCGCACGGGGAGTTGCTCAAGAAAATTGACACCATGCCCGCGCCGAAAGGCATTCCGGTCAACAAGACGCTCGACAAACATTTCAAAAAGCGAATGGCGAGCTTCACCGACCAGCAGCGGAACCGGTTCAACACCCTTCGAAAAGGCATGGACCTCGTAGATCCCGACATGGAGAACCGCGGCTTGTCCTATCTCAAGATCCTCGAACATATCCACCACAACGAGAAATAGAGAAACGAAGCAATAACGATCCCGGATCCGGTTTGAATTTTCCGCAAAGCCAGAACAGAAATCAGAATCATGAAGAAATCCCGTCTCCTTATCCGCGTCGCTCTTTTGGCGATGGCGTTCGCGCTGATCTCCTCAGCGGCAGCAAAATCTCTCACCGGCAAAATCTTCGCCACCCGCGGCAAAGCCCTGGGCGGAGTGATGGTGAGCGCCTTCGATGAGGGACATCGAAAATGGATATCCGTGTTCAGCCGGACGGACGGATCCTTCCTGATCGACGGCTTGCGCGATGTCGATCACCAGGTCCGCACGCGATTGTCGGGCAAGGTGGACGAATGGTACGACGATGTCCGTCCGGGTAGGGATGAGCTGGCCGTCACGCTCCGGCCGGCCACCGGTGAGGACCTCGAAGAACAGCGCCCCGCCAACAGCGGCTTCAGCATGCTGAAGTTCGACAACACGCGCGATAAACTGAACTTCAAGATGATGTGCAGCTATTGCCACCAGATCGGCACCATCCCTTTCCGCACGCCCGAGAAACCCGTCGACTGGGAGACGATGCTTCGCCGCATGGACGGATTCGGGGGTCTTTATCCGCACACGCAGGAGACGATTATCCCGAAACTCATCGACACCTACAAAGACGAAGCCGTCGAAAGTTGGCCCACCTTCGATCCACCCCCGCCCCCATCCGGTACCGCCGCGAAGGTAAAGATCACCGCCTGGGAATTCGGCAAGCAGTTTGAAAGTTCCTTCCATGATCTGGAACTCGGCCCCGACGGGTTGGCCTACGTGGTAAACATCAGCGCGCCCTATATGGGCATCCTTGACACCAAGACCGGCAAGCAGGAGATCTTCAAGATGCCGCGAGGTTCCTGGGGACCACATTCCATCGAACCAGATTTGGAAGGACATATGTGGATCACACTTTGTGCCTCCGGCCAGATTGGCAAATTCGACGTGAACACCCGGAAGATCACCGCGTATTCGAGCGCTGAAGCTCCCGCCAAGCGAGGCTCCTATCCGCATACCTTGCGCGTAAATCCCAAGGACCCTGAAGGCCTCATCTGGTACACGGACGCAGGACGCAACTCCGTCTTCTCCATGCATCCCAAAACGAAGCACGTGAAGGAATACCACCTCCTCAGCGAAGGCCAGGCCATCGGCGCCGGCAAAGGTGAATCCCGTGGCATCACGCCCTACGGTCTCGATTACTCACCGGTCGACGGCATGATCTGGTACTCCAAACTGAACGGAAACCGCATCGGCCGCATCGATCCCAACAAACCCGACGGCGCCATCAAGGAATGGAATCCGCCCTTCCGTGGACCGCGCCGACTCCACCTCGATCAGGACGGCATCGTCTGGGTACCCGGCTTCGGTTCTGGCGTGCTCGGCAAGTTTGATCCGACGACCGAGCAATGGACCACCTACGCTCTGCCTGACATGGAGAACCAGATACCCTACGCGCTCAATATCGATCCCCAGGGCTTCGTCTGGATCTGCGGCACCGGCAACGACACGATCAACCGCTTCGATCCCAAGACCGAAAGGCTCATCGAGATCCGCCTGCCCATGCGCGTCAGTTACACCCGCGAGATCGAGTTCGACGAGGAGGGCAATGCCTGGACCAGCACCAGTGGACCCTCGCGCCACATGGAGCGCGCGCTGGGTCAGGTCATCAAGATCGAGATCCTCAAAGACGAGGGAGGAGGCGTCAAACTCGCCCAAGTCAACTTGACCGACGACCAATTGGGAACGCTGACCGCCGCGAACAAGCCCGCGCCGCTCAAGCAACGCCGCTACACGCCGCTGCCGAAGAACAAGCGAGGGGCGGCCAAACAGCGCCCCAAAAAGTCCGTCAACGGAAAATTGCTCGGTCAGATCGAAGCCACGTCTCTGCCGGCCGCCTATCAAAACGGCATCAAGCATCAGGACTACGTCGACAAGCGCATGAAGACCTTCAGCCCGAAACAAAGAGCGCGCCTCGGCCAGCTCTGGAACGAGAAACGCCGGGCCGACAAGAAGATACGCAATGCCGGTCATTCCTTCGTGAAGATCATGGAATGGATTGCCAACAACGAAAAATGATCCACTGAACTGCCCCCGCGGATTCGCGAAAAAATCAGATTATAATTAGAAAAACTTCGCGGTTTTCTCGAATCCGCGGGGATAGCAACAAGCCATGAACAAATCATTATCTCTCGTCGCTGCTCTACTCGCAGTCATCGCGATCGCGATATCAACCACCGGTAAATCCGGCTCCACTTCGGGTCCCGAAATGGATCAATCGAAATCACGGAACCCAGGTCAACAATTCGAAAAGCTTGAAGATCAACTCCGGCAGGCTACGGAAACCATTGAGACCCTGAGCCGCAAGATTGAGAAACTGGAAACACGCCCCGCCCAATCCAGTGCAACGGCTACGGACAATTCTGAGTTGCAGCAGAGAATCGCCGCCTTGGAAGCACAGCAACAGGCGATGACCAAATTCACCAACGACTTCGACCAATACGGCGTTGTCTCCAGCATGGAGGCTGAGTTGGTCAATGCCTACACCACCCTCATGGACACCAACCAGACCATCGGTGCGCGTTTGAAACAGGTTGGCCAGCTCAAACGCTACGGTTACTTTGACGACAAGGCCCTCCAAGTCGTCAGCGACATCTATCTGCAAACCGACGACTTCAATGAGAAGGGGCAGGCCTTGATCTCGATGAAAGGCTTGGTCACACCCGAATTCAGAGATCAGGTTCTCACCGATCTGGCGGCCGAAGTGGAAGCCGGCAACAAATCGGGGCGCTTTCGCTATTACGCCATCGAAGCCTTGGAACCCATGATGCCTGATCCTGCGGTGAGGGAATGGCTGGTCCACCTATCGGAAAACGATCCCCAACCCAAACTGGCCGGTCGCGCCGGCCAGGCACTCTCGGACTCACCTGCCAAATGAACAGCTCGATGGCAGACAGAGACTACGGCAAACGCGACAGCGTCCTGGAGTGCGGTCTCGCAGACCGCTTTCAACGACGCGGCTGTCACGTGACTGCACGCAATTCCACCACGCAACCGAAACCCACTCGCTACAAAGCTGCCTGCGAGGCAGCACTCCAAGACGCGACCGCGACCAATGAAGCATCCCCTATCAGACTCGCATCTCGGTTCGTTCGAATAGTTCTAGTCGTCCTTCTGTATCTACCGCTGGCCGCACAGTCCGCTGCCCGTCCGAACGTCATCATTCTGCTCGCCGACGATCTGGGTTCGAAGGATATCGGCTGCGACGGCGGTCCGGTAAAGACACCGGCGCTAGATCGGCTGGCTGCGAACGGCGTCCGTTTCACCGATTTCCATTCGGGCGCTCCCGTTTGTTCGACAGCGAGAGCGACTCTGCTGACCGGACGACATCATCTGCGCACCGGGGTATACACCGTCATTCAGGATCACATTCACAACATGCACCTGCGCAAGAGCGAGGTGACGATTGCTGAGGTCTTGAAGGTAAATGGTTACGACACGGTGCACTTGGGCAAGTGGCACTTGGGAACGCCGTTTCGCAAAATGGACAAACCGTGGATCGACGAACACGGATTCGACCACTGGTTCGCCACCGACCTGAACGCCGCCCCCAGCCACCGCAACCCGAGCAATTTCTGGCGCAACCGAAAGCGGGTTGGCGAACTCAAGGGATACGCCTGCCAGTTGGTGGTGGACGAAGCCATCACCTGGCTGGCTGAGAAACGCGATGCTGAGAAACCCTTCTTCCTCAACATCTGGTTCCACGAACCGCATGCGCCCTTGGCAGCACCCGACAAAATCGTTTCGCAATACGGCGACCTCAACGATCCGGCCGCGATCTATTCCGGCACGATCGACAACACCGACCGCGCCATCGCCCGCTTGCTGAAAAAGCTGAAGCAATTGAACTCACTTGAAAACACAATCATCATCTACACCTCGGATCACGGCAGCTATCGACACGAACGCAACGGCGACCTTCAGGCCGGAAAAGGGTCTCTGATGGAAGGGGGGACTCGCACGCCTGGTATCATCCATTGGCCACAAGGCATCAAAGGCGGTCGGACTGAAAACACACCCGCCGGCGCAATCGATCTGCTACCCACGATCTGCGGTTTGGCTGGGATTCAAGAACCGGACGGAGTGCATCTCGATGGTTCAGATCTCACCCCACTGCTCACCGGCCGACGGTCGGACTTCAAGCGACATCAACCGTTGACCTGGCATTCGCCCACGAGCCA
>JBLFYM010000136.1:0-15616 GCA_047608975.1 Limisphaerales bacterium
TCGGACTGCCCAACGTGGGCAAATCCACCTTGTTCAACGCCCTGACCCGCACTCGCAATGCGGAGTCGGCCAACTATCCTTTCTGCACGATCGAACCGAACATCGGTGTGGTTGTCGTGCCTGACTCTCGCCTGGAACCACTTTCCAAGATCGCGGGCACGCAAAAGATTATCCCCGCCGCGATCGAATTTGCGGACATCGCCGGACTGGTGAAGGGCGCGGCAGATGGCGAAGGCCTCGGCAACAAATTCCTCAGCCACATCCGGGAAACGGACGCCATTGTCCAGGTCGTGCGCTGCTTTGAAGACGGCGACATCTCGCATGTCGACAATTCCATCGATCCGATCCGTGATATCGAGACGATCTTCACCGAGCTGGTGCTGGCTGATCTCGAGTCCGCCACCAAACGCCGCGACAAGCTCGCCAAGGATGTGAAACGCGGGGACAAATCCGCCGCTGAAACTCATTCACTCCTGGAAAAACTCATTCCGCATCTGGACCAGGGCAATCCCGCCCTGACCGCCGACCTCACGGAGGCCGAACGGGAAACAGAAAAGGAACTTCACCTGCTCACCAGCAAACGAACGATCTTTGCGGCGAACGTGAAGGACGACGAACTTGCGACGGCCGACACCAACCCCCACGTGCAAAAGGTCCGTGACTACGCCAAGAACCACGTCGGTTGCGAAACCGTGGTCATCTCCGCCCAGATCGAGAGCGAACTCGTGGATCTCGAAGACGATGAAGCCAAAGAATTCCTCGCTGATCTTGGGGTCGAAGAATCGGGAGCCGGTCTGTTGATCCAAGGTGTTTACGACCTGCTTGGTTTGCGGACCTATTTCACTGCGGGTGTGCAGGAAGTCCGCGCCTGGACCATTCACACGGGCGATACCGCCCCGCAGGCGGCCGGTGTGATTCATACCGATTTCGAACGCCTCTTCATCAAGGCCGAGACCGTCGCCTACGACGATCTCATGTCTGCGGGCTCCGTCGCCGCAGCACGCGACGCCGGGAAATACCGCATGGAAGGCAAAGAGTATCTCGTTAAAGACGGCGATGTGATGCTCTTCCGTCACAACGCTTAGCCGAGTCTCAGCGGCCGCGACTCGTGCGCCAGCGTTGGAGTTCGCGCTTTGTAGGTTGGCCCGAAGCCTACAAAGCGTGAACTCCAACATGCTGGTGCGCCCTTCAACGCTTAACCCCATCCAGCCTGAAACCAGCGCAATTCCACTTCGACATTGCGCCTGCGCAAATCGAGTACAACATGATGCGAATTACGACACATCATGGAATCCAAACGCATCGCCGTCATCATGGAAGGTCGCGTGGGGTACGAACGCAACGTGCTGCTGGGCATTCGCGATTTCGCCACCCGGCAACCTGACTGGATTGTCCGCCTGGAGTTTCCCAGCCGAAGCATCGGGCGGTTTCTTGCCGACTGGAATCCTGATGGGGTGTTATTCCAGTGGGTGAATCTGCCGCCTTCGGCGGTTCGGACCATCACCTCACTCCCCGGCCCCGTTATTCATGTCTCTGATACGCGGGGCCGATTGAAAGTCCCTTGCGTGGGCCTGGACAACGCCGTCATCGGCAAAATGGCGGCCACTTATCTCCTCGACCGGGGATGCCGGAACTTCGCGTTCGTCGGCCTCAAGGACGTTGGGTTCTCGCATTCCCGACAGCAGGCGTTCGCGGATCGAGTGAAACGCGAAGGGCACACGCCGAAGGCGTTTCTACTGCCGAACAGCGCCTCCACACTCGATCGCAGCGTGGAGGGCAGACTACGTCATTGGTTGAATGATCTCCCCAAACCTACGGCCTTGTTCGCAGTTCATGACGAATGTTCACTACGTTTGGTCACCCTGTGTCGTGATGAGGGAATCCGCGTGCCAGAGGACATCGCCATCCTGGGATCAGATGATGACGCGCTCATCTGTGAACTCGCCGGTCCCAAGCTTTCCAGCATTGCTGTTCCCGCCCGTCAGGTCGGTTCGCTTGCGGCCGAACGATTGGCCGAGTTTATGTCTCGCAAAACGAGACGCAATCAGAGGGCCACTCTGCTCGCCCCAACCGGGGTGATCGCACGGCAATCAACCGATGTGAACCAGACGGAGGACGCCACGGTAAATCGCGTGCTGCGCTTTATCGCCGCCGAGTTTCATCGACGGCTGAACGTGGAGGATCTGTTGCGGGAAACCGGGGTGAGCCGCCGCGCGCTGGAACGTCTCTTTCGCCTCCATGTCGGGCGCTCCCCGCTCCAGGAACTCCATCGCCGCCGGATTGAATACGCCTGCAACCTGCTGAAAAGCGGAAACGATCCACTCCACCAAATCGCCCAGCGCTGCGGATTCCGCGATGCCTCCCAATTCGTCAGCGTCTTCGGCCGGCAAATCGGTGAAACACCCGGGAAATACCGCAGCGGTAATTCCTGAAGCCCCCCTGTCGTAAAACGCGTACAATTTATCCGTCTTTTGCGGATAGTGTTTTTCGAACGAACGTACACTCTCAACTCACTGAAAGATAAATCCCACGAACTCTGACATGTCCAACACCTTTGAACCCACCGTCGCCGCAATCCCTGGTCAGCAACAACTGACGGATTCCGTCTTTCCCTACGCCTACGTCTCCTCCTCGCCTTCTGCGACGCTGGAGGACGCCAAATCCTGGATCATCGAGAAGCGATCCGATCTGCTCAGCCTGGCGACCCAGCATGGCGCTGTCTTCTTCCGGGATTTCCCAACCCCGAGCGTCGACGCCTTCGACGAGATGATTCAGGCCTTGGACCTGCCCAACTTTCCTTACAAAAAATCGCTTTCCAACGCGGTTCGCGTCAACCGCACGGAACGGGTGTTCTCGGCGAACGAAGCACCGCCCGAGGTGAACATCTTCCTGCACCACGAAATGGCACAGACGCCCCTCTATCCGAGATGGATCCTCTTCTACTGCGAAATTGCGCCGGATGAAGGTGGCACCACGCCGATCTGCCGTTCCGACACTCTCCTCGACCGGCTCGCGGTGGATTTTCCGGAGTTCGTTCGTGACTGCGAGACGAAGGGCCTGCGCTATACCAACGTGATGCCCGGTGAGAACGACGCCAATTCAGGCATGGGGCGCAGCTGGGCCAGCACGCTCGGCGTGGAGTCGAAAGAAGCCGCCGAAGATCGGTTACGGGAGCTGAACTACTCCTGGAAATGGCACGAGGATGGCTGCCTTGAGGCGACCACTCCATCTCTTCCGGCAGTGAAAGAGATATCTCCCGGCCGACGAACATTCTTCAACCAGCTCATCGCCGCGTGCAGTGGTTGGAAAGATGTGCGGAACAATCCTTCGAACGCCATCTGCCATGGCGACGGTTCACCTTTGAATGCCAACGCAGTTCGGCGGGCGATTGAACTGTCCGATGAACTGACCTTCGATGTGTCCTGGCAGGAAGGCGATTTCGTTCTGATGGACAACACGGTGGCCATGCACGCGCGTCGTCCTTTCAAAGGCACCCGCAAGGTGGTCGCTTCGCTGGGCCAGATGGAGACTCACTCACTCACCGTCGTGGCCTAGTCGCGATGTCGCGGAATTCGTAAGAATTTCGGCACCCTACCTCAGCGACTGCGGCCGTCGTCGATGATCTTCTGGAGCTGCGCCTGAAGTCGTTGTGCGACGTCAGGGTTAGATGCGCTCAGATCCGTCATTTCGCGGGGATCTGCATTCACATCAAACAGGCGGAAGCGGTCAACCGGCCGGTTGGCCAACTGCTCTTCAACGACGACGTTGCGACTGCGTTTCGAATCATGCCGCTGAAGTTTCCATTTGCCGACGCGCAGTCCGTAGTTATTGCCTTTGCCATTGTCCTGCTGCACCAGATGATCGCGACCGCGCGCGCCCTTCTTGCCGAGCAAGGCACCCATGACGTCGAAGCTGTCAATACAGGCGTCGTCCTTGAGTTTCGCGCCGGACAATGAAGCAAAGCTCGCGGGCAGATCGATCGTGCAGACAAGTTCGTCGGACACACCTGGTTTGATCCGGCCTTTCCAGCGCGTGATGAACGGAGTGCGGGTTCCACCCTCATACACGCTGTACTTGCCACCGGTGAACGGACCGCCGGCGCGATGTTTGCCAAGCTTCTCAAGGGCAAAATCGGCGTAACCGTCATCCATCACCGGTCCGTTGTCGGAACAGAAAACAATCATCGTCTTGCGGGACAACTTGAGACGATCAACCGTCTTCATGATTTCACCAACACACCAGTCGAGCTGGATGATCGCGTCGCCGCGAAAGCCGAGCGTGGTTGCACCCTGAAAACGTTCGTGCGGGATGCGCGGCACGTGGACGTCATGCGAGGAGAAGAACAGGAAGAACGGGCGGTCCTTGTTCTCTTCCATGTATTTCACGGATTGATCCACCCATTCATCGGCAAGATCCTCATCACGAAAACGCGCAGACTGGCCACCGGTATAGAATCCAATGCGGCTGATGCCATTGTGAATGGTCGAGTTGTGGCCGTGCGACCAATCCATCTTCAAAAGATGCCGATGTGACTTGCCCGTCCAGTGTTCGCCCTCCGGAGCCTTGTTTCCCACCCACAGCGGATCTTTGGGATCCAGATTCAAAACGCGATGATTCCGCACGTAGACCTGGGGGACACGGTCGTTCGTGGTTGGGAGAAGATGGCAAAGATCAAAACCGATTTCCAGCGGGCCGGGTTTGAGATCGTTGTTCCAATCGGGTCCATCAGCCCCACCAAGACCGAGATGCCATTTTCCGATCACCGCCGTGCGATATCCCGCGCTGCGCAGAAGCGACGCCACCGTTTCGGTGCCGGGCTGAATGATCGCCGGACTGTTGGGCGGCGCGATGCCGGTGTTCTTTTTCCGGAAGGCATAGTTACCGGTAAGGAAGGAATAGCGCGTGGGTGTGCAGGTGGACGCCGAACAATAGCCGCTGGTGAATCGAACCCCTTCGGCAGCCAGCTGGTCGATATTCGGAGTCTTCAGCGAGGTCGCGCCATAGCAGGAGAGATCCCCGTAACCGAGATCGTCAGCCATGATGACGATGATGTTCGGTTTTTCAGCGGCGGCCGCCGAATGATTGAGACCAACGACGAAGGCCAGGGCCAATGCCAGGGCGGAGATGATACGCGTGAGCTTCATGATTCTTTTGATAGCCGATCGGTCGGTCGAATCGGATTGGCGATAGTGAGGTCTGGGAGAGGCAATTCAAGCCTGACGTTCCCGCGACTCGCGCGCGCGACAACTCCCTTTGCGGCATCCGCGATCGAACAGAATAGAAAACTTTCCTCAGAACCGTTTGTTGACCCCGAGGGCGATTCCCATATCAAGTTTCTGATAGTCCGGCACGGTGGGAATATCAGTCTCGCGGACGTCGTAGCTCACAAAGGCCCGAGCGGTAAGCCACTCGTTGATCGTGTAAAAGACCGTGCCGCCGACTGTCACCAGAAAATCATCGCGTCCCTGCTGATCGGTGTAGTGCGTGTAAACCGCGCGGGTAAATGGCTGCACCGTCCAGGTCGGGCCAAACGCGTGTGTGTAAGCCGCCAGCAATCCCTGATCCAGCCGGTCCTGCGCGGAGGTGTTCGCCGTGTTGCGGGGTGAATCGGTAATGTGATACGCACCCTGATAGCTCATGCCGAAGAATCGAGTCTCGCTCAGGTAGTAGAATTTGGTCGCCGAATAGCGTGGAACCCATTCGCGATAGAATTCCTTGTAGGAGGAAAACGAGGGATCGTGATCCAACAACCGCGCGTATTCCAAGCCCGTCGAGAAGGTCCAGTTGTTGGTCGTCCGCAATTGCAATTGGCCAACAATTGCCTGCGAATCGAAATCGGCCGCCGCAGCCGAGGGCGCCGATCCCATCAACCCGTAGTTGAAGAACTGATGACGGTATCCGATCGAGGGCGAAAGCTGACCGCCCCAAAGCGGGGTGGCATCGGGTGCGTATGCCAAATAAATGGTGTTCACAAACAGCGTCGAGTCGTTGCCATTCTCTTCCAGCGCGGTATTGGAGGTGTATAAAAATTGGGAATCGATCTGCACATCAAAGCGGCGTTTGCGACGCTTTACCTTGAGAATATTCTGTTGCCCAACGTCCTCCAATTCACCTTCGAAAAGTTCGGGAGCAATTTCACCCAGATTATCAAAGCGACTGGAAGCCCTTTTCAGGGTCTTCTCCAATTGTTGCCTCCGTTGCAATTCGTCGGACTGCGAAACGGCCGGATTCACCTGTCCCGATGCTGGTTTTCCCAAGAGGAAAATCAACAGGCTGACGAACATGAATGAATGTTTCAAAACGATTTGCATTGAAGGGCCTCTGTGTCCTTAAGGGGCGATCGGCGCGGGTGGGCAGAATCCGGTGACATGAATCCGTGCGCAAATTTCCGCACTCGCCGGGTTCCCGCCATAAGTGACGCCGCCCAGAAAATTCACTCCGCCAGGAATCGGAACAACTTCGTGTGGCGGGCCGGGGGTATGCGGAGACAGAATCACGTAGGATCCTTCGGCAAAGTTGACGTTTCGGATGTCAATCGTGTGTCCGGTGATTTCAACGCGAGGAGTGCCGGCGAAGGTCGTGTTGTCCAAGGTCGCCACACCGGATGCGATGTTCGCATTGAGCTGAATGCTCGTCGACGAGATACTCGCATTCCCAACCGTCAAATCCCCGTTGACCGCCGTCATTTGCAGAGTCGCCCCGGAAGGGGTTGAGAACGAACCGCCGTCTACCCTCAAATTATTATTGGCCCGCAGAGCCACGCCGCCATGAACGCTCGCGATGCTCACATTTCGCATGCTCAGATCGGTGCCCGACCCGATCGTCAGATCAGTGATGTAGCTGGCGTTGATCTGCAGCCCATCGCGCACGGTCAACCCGGTACGTCCCAAGATCTTCACGGCTGTTCCAGCCGTGGTATGCGTCGAGGTTGCACCCAGAATGCTGAGCGGGGAGGGATCGGTCAAAATTCTCATCATCGAATCCGCAACAATATCAAACGAACCACCCGCAGCATAGGAACTCAAATCAATCGTCGACGTAGTGATGTCAACGTTTCGTGCCAGGAAACCATTCGGGGAGCTTTGCGTCGTTCCTGGAAAAGAACTGGAGAGGTCGCCAAAGAGGTGGTCCGGATCCAGATGCGGAGTGGAGATCACCGCATCCCGAGACAGCGCGCGAGCGAGTTTGATGAGGGGTGATTCTGGATCGGGCACCACGTTGGTAGCGAGGTCCTCCGTCTTTACGGTAACGACTTGCTGCTCATCCGGCGCGCCCTCTCCCGGAGCGAGCGAGACATCCGTCTCGATAAAGACTTCCTCCACAATCAGCTGATTCTGCTTTGCCACCGCTTCCGCGATTTTTGGCAAAGACGGCAGGGGGGCCTCGAACTTTTGAATCAGATTGGAAGATTTCACCAACTGCTCAAGATTGATGTTCACTGTCGGGCCGAAGTTTTTCCCGCCCGGCATGATGAACGAAACCTGACCCGCTCGCACCACCCGGAAATTGCCGTTGGGGAGTTGCAACTGCGCCTTGCCTTCGAGCACCACGCACTTGAAACCGCCATCGAGGGTTGCAGACACGACAATTGTCGTTCCCAGTACCGAGGCCGCCGCGGCCTTCGTCCGGATCACTCCACCGCCTTTGCCTTTGGGCGAATGAAACAAAAGGCTGCCTTTTTGCAGATTCACGTTCCGACCGCTCTTGGCATAGGAGAAAATGGTATTGGATCCCACGCGGGTAATGGTGTTATCCGGGGCAGTGAGTTCCGCCAGCGAGCGGGGACCGGTCTGAATGAGATCCGGCGTGTTAAATTGGGCGTTCAGCTGTGCCGGCCGGATCGAGCGGGTCCCGGCGGCCACCACTTTCACCTGGTTGACCACCTGCGTAAACTTTGCCTTCGTGAGGGCCGCGCCGTGAACGCTCGGCGCGAGGAAAGTTGCGAGGACGATGAGGAGTAGTTTCTTCATACCATGGTTTCCCTTGACCTCAGGAATACAGGCCACGAAATATCACCAAGCAAAGCAACAGCGGCAAGCTCAAAACCCTAACCCATGGATTCACGACAACTCAAACGTACCCTGATCATCGGCGCGATCAGCTTCGTAATTTCGGCGGTTTGTTTCCTTAAAACCGGCGGAGACACCGGATTCAGCCCTTCGACGCTCCTCTACCTCGCCGATCATCGCGCCCAGGATTATCTGGCCGAGAACGGTCGTCCCTGTCCCATCGATACCAACCTCTTCGAATACTTTGGGATCGATGACACCTCGTATCGGGACCGTTTCTTTCAGGTGGAGGAGAAAGCCGCAGAGTTTCCCGAGGAAATGACGCGTGACGATCACATCATGCTCAACACCGTCCAGAAGAAGATGGGCGATTGGAGCCGTGAAGTCTGGGCGGAAGTCGCCGAGCGCGTAATGGAGGCCGGAGCGCGCTGCCTCGTGATCGATATCTATTTTCATCACGACGAAGAGCGCGTCCGCGGGGATCAGGTCCTGGGTGAAGTAATTCAGAAATACTCCCCGGCCGTGATCATCGGCAGCGAGGTTCAGAATTCGGAAGATCGAACCAGCGTCTCCGGCCCACCCCTTTCGATCATCCCGGATGACTTCATGGACAACTCCCAACACCCCTGTGTTGGCCTGGTCAATATTTACCCCGACTCGGACGGGTGCATGCGGCGGGGAGTCTACCAATTCTCCAACCACGATTGCTACCGGATGATGTGGGACGGCACCGAGCACCTGCACACCATGGGAGATTTCGGGAAAGATGTCGTATTCCCCTCGCTGTCTGCGCGGGCAACGACGGTCATGGGATACGAAACCAACCTTCCTCCAGTTTCGGAGCGACCACTCATAAGATTCACCGGCGTCCCGGGCACATTTGTCATGAACTCAATCGCGGATCTCCTCGACCCAGACGTATTCAAGACCGGCTACGCGGACAAAGGCCGACTCAAGGGCAAGCTGGTGCTGATTGGTCCACACAATGCCCTGTTCCAAGATATTCATACCACCCCGTTCGGAAGCATGCCGGGGCCGGAGTACCATCTCAACCTGATCAACGCCGCGATCAACGCCGAGTTCATCGATGAAACGACCTTCGGAACCGATCAACTCATCGTTCTTGCGGCCGGCTTTCTGACCATCCTCCTCACGCTGATGGTCAAAGGCTACAGCTTCCGATTCTATCTGGGATTGCTGCTCAGCGCCGGTTTCTTTGGGTTCGCATGGTGGCAATACAACTACAACAACCTGCTCCTCGGTTCGATCGCCGTCCCCATCCTGCTCTTGAATACGTCGAATATCATCACGCTGGCCTGCCAATCCATCTGGACCTATGCCGACAAGCGGGAGTTTGAGGGCACGATGGGCAAATACTTTTCGCCCGCGATCCTCAAGGAGATCATGAACAATCCGAAGGCGCTCGCGCCCAAAAACGCAGAGCTGACTCTCCTGCTCACGGATCTCCGAAATTCCACCCCGCTGGCCGAGCGACTTGGACCATCGGGAATGTTCAAACTGCTCAACCAGATCTTCGAGGCCCAGACCGAAGCCGTCCTGACGGAGAACGGATCATTGGAACACTTTCTCGGCGATCAGTTTCTCAGCTACTGGGGCGCGCCCTACGATCAACCCGATGGCCCCAACCAGGCCCTTCGCGCCGCCCGCGATCTCATCGTGCGAATGGAGGGCGTCAAACAGATCCAAGAATCCAAGGTCAGCGAAATTTTCGGCTACGGCGTCGCCCTGCACACCGGACAGGCCCTCGCGGGAGAGAAAGGCTCGGAGAAGAAGAAAGAATACGGATTGGTGGGTGATACCATCAACGAAGCCGCCCGCATCGAAGCCCTCACCAAGTACTACGGTGCCCAGCTGCTGGTGTCTCAGGAGATCTTCACCAAACTCACCGATCCGGGCAGAAACAGGCTCGTCGATCGGGTGATTGTAAAAGGGAAGAGCGAACCCGTCGTGCTCTACGAACTGGAACAGAGCAACTCATCTGAAAATTTCGACGCCATCGGAAAAGAATTCACCGTGGGATTCGATCTCTACAGCGAAGGCAAATTCAGCGAAGCCCAGGCCATCTTCGAAAAAATGATCAAGGACTACAACGACGGCCCGAGCAAACCCATGCTCGAACGCTGCATCCAGCTGCTCGCTGAACCCGACCCCGATTGGAAGGGCGTCTGGAAGATGGAAAACAAGTAATCGGGTCACTCCGAGGGTGATCGGGGTGTGCCAATCATTTCTCCTTCCTGATGATCTCTGCGGTTGACCCTACTCGGTTAGATTCATTTGATCGTAGCGGAAGATGCAAAAATTCCGGTTCCGCAGGAACGGAAATTCGGAAGATTTCGCATCTTCCGCTACCAAACAGAAATAATTGAACACCGCTCATCCAGCAGCCCCCCGAGCTAAATTGTTTTCAGGAACTCAATCAATTCCCACTTTTCATCATCTGAAAGTTCAATGCTGAACTCGTGGCCCCGATTGCCGTTCCCCGTTTCGAATACATCGAACTCCCAGTCAATCTCGGGCTGATTTACGGCATCTATCCCCAACTTTACCGGATCGAGTTCGCGGCCGACTTTGAACTTCTTCGGGCGCTTTGATGGTGCTTGCAACAAATCCCAAACGGGCGGCACCGAACCATTGTGCAGATAGGGCGGGCCCACAGGCCATACAGCTGCCGCGTATTGTAGCCGACCATACTCCTCCAACTCGGCTGCTCGACCCGCTCGACCTTGGCGATGTCCTCGGGACTGAAATCATGCTTTTTATAGGAGGCGTCGAGTAGCGCTTGTCCAAAACCTCTGAGAATCTCCGCATCCGATTCACCCTTGTGACTCAGCTGTTGGAAACCCACGGTCCGCATCGGATCCGTCCCCACTTCCTTGAGCGAAATCACGTTCTGCCTGCCGTGACACCGCAGACAATGGAGTTCAAAAAGTTTCTTCCCCGGCCCGGCTTTCTCGCTGTCAATCTTCCCCAGAACCTCCTCGGGCCATTTCGGTGATTCAATCTTGGCGGCGATCAGCTCGATCTCCATTACGTTTTGTGGAATCACGGTGGTATCCAGCGTCTGGTGGTTGAAGTCGGCTCCCAGCGCAATCGCCTGCGCAAAGTCGCGGCCCCTCACGGTGTCCGTATTTCCATCCCAATGAATGTTTATGTAATCAGCATAGCCGAACAGGTTCGGAATACTTGCCGGAGCGTCCATCGGAACCGCCTGTTCGCGTTGAATCAGCAGATCCCAGATCGAGTTGAAGGAATCCGCGCGTCCCGGTCCGGCCTCAGTGCGGTTTGAAAACGCCGCCTGCACACGCTTCAGATGTTCCAGACGACGTTTGAAATAATCGATATCCTCCCCGATCGAGGAGATGATCTCGTGGGCGTGTTCCTGGTGGGCGGCCTCATCCTCGTCCGCGCCATCCACGTGCCGGTGTTGCGCCCTGATCTCGGCATGGGAATCGTCCGAATGGAACAGGCTATGCAACGCCGTGCTCATGGCCTCCTTCATCGCTGCGGAAATTTCAGAGCTGTCATCACCTGCCAACTTCCGGAAAAAGTTAAGTGCGCCAGCGGTCATCTCAAAGGCCTCTTCGGCCATGGTATGCTCGTGCTCGGCATCCACCAGGGCCCGCATGAACCTGAGGAGTTTTGGAGGCGACACCGTGACGGCTTCCAACGAGGCCACCAGATCGTCGAGCAACGCTTCAAAATTCAGCATGTTCGGCGCGCCTTCGATGAACATGTTGTTTCCCCAATAGTTGAATTGACCAGAATGACAGGCTGAACAGTTGAAACCGATCGGCAGCTTGAAATGATTGTGATCGTCCGGGATGAATCCGTAGCGCAGCAACACGTCAATGAACGGCTGTCCGGTCCTCAGGTCAGGCAGGGCTTCCATTATACTGAGCGGCACAAAACCACTGCCTTCGTCCATATGATGCCAGTCATGCTTCTCGCGATCGGTCAGCACCGAGGGAATGACCAGATTGGGAGCCGAAGGCAGTTTCAATTCCCCTGCCCATCCCGAACCGGCTCGTGGGTCCGGATGAGGATGAGAATTCCAATCAAGGATAGAACGAGCAGCCAGTGTCGCTTCATGTTTCTGTTCATTGAACTTGGTACGCAGCGGTTGTGGGTGTGTGAGACGCCAACCGGGCCGCAAAGGGCGATTTGATGCCATTCGTGCAATAAAAGCACAATCCCTAATCGGTCCGATCACCGGGTAGGATGCATTTGGACAGAACCGCCGAATCATGACTGCAACTCTGCTCGCCGCAAAATCTATCCCCTCGATTTACCGGGGCTCGGAACTACTCCATCAGGAACTTCTCGAAGAACGAATAGATGACGGCATTGGACTCTGGCGTGGGTGAGTGTTTCGGCCGGTTGGTCATCGCCACCCGATCTTTGACACCCAGCAACCGGTTCACCTCGATGCTCCGGTTCAACGCCCGCCAGCGGCGCGGCGGATCTTCGCTGCCACCCGATACCAGGAACGGACGTGGTGCCATGAGGGCGTGAAGTTCGTGGAGATCCATCCCCTGTTTTCGCAGACGCGGATAGAGACCGGTAGCCGGATTGGCTCCGGTGACCAGTCCGCGATTGCGCCAAGGCGGCGGTTCATAGCCGAGATACCACGGCTCCCAATAGTTCACACTGGACCGGGTGTCATCGAAAACAATGCCCGGATCAGACCACGCAGCGCAGGCGAATTTGTCGAACAGACACGAGGCAAACATCGCCCACTTGCCACCGTACGAATGGCCAACGATGCCAATTCGTGATGAATCAACCTCCGGCTGCTTCGCCAGCAGATTCCACGCATTCGCCGCGACACAACCAAGCATGGAGAGCGGCTGTACCTGCGCATCCTCGCGATTCGGCCAGTAATTGGCGTAGGTCCGATTCTGCGTGGTTCGAGCGGTCCCGATCGACAGGGTGACAAATCCACGCCGGGCGAGTTGATAGGCAAAATCGCGCAACTCCTTGCCTTCGCCGATCGCAGTCTCCGGTTCGTAATACACGGTCAGCACCGCCGGGCGCTTCCCCTGCCCATCGGGAATCAGCAGATAACCCTCGGTCATCTCCGGCGGGGTCCACTGAAAACGAATCTTCTTCTGCACGAAGTTTTCGCGTCTCCGAGTCTCGATGATCTCCAACTTGTGATCCTCCACCAGCGGGGGCCACGAACCCATGAGTTCATGCCAACGATCCAGAATCTCCACGCGCCGCAACCGCCAGTCAACGGCAGTGCGAACCGGTCGACCATCGGCGAATCGCAATACCGAAGCATAATCACCGTAGTCATCCTGAAATTCATCCGGAACCTGAAATGCCCGCTCCAATGCGGCAGCCGCGTCGAACTCCGCCGCACCGATCACGGCGGGCCGACACGCCCCGACAAGAACGAAGAGAATCAGTAGTGGAAGTCGTAGCGAAATCGGGAGCGTTCTCATCGGCAGGTTATTTTGCCGGCGTTGCTTCGACGGATTCGCCAGCGAAGTTTTCGACTTCATGACGGTAATTGACCCAGACATAGCGTTTCATGAGCGTCTTGATCAGCGCTGCCAGAGGAATCGCCAGCAGACCACCAAGCAGGCCGCCCAGTAGGGTCGCCCCCAGGAACAGGGCAACAATGATCATCATCGGATGCAGCCCCACGCGATCGCCGATGATGCGTGGCTGGTAACCGAAGCCTTCCGCCCAATGAACAGCGAGGCAGAGAAAGAATGTGATCATCGGCTGCGTTCCACCCGGAAAATGAACGGCGCAGACAATGATCGCGATCAGCATGCTGAACAGGAAACCGAGATAGGGAACAATTCCGAGAATCGACGCAATGACCCCGATCAACAACGCGTAAGGCACGCCCTGAATCGACAGTCCGATCGCCAGCAGGACTCCGGAGATGACTCCGACCAGAATCTGACCGCGAAAAAACACGATCATCGCATCGCTGATCGAGTTGCAGATGAAGATGAAATCGGCGCGGAACTCCGATTCATGATGAATCGGCAGATAGTTCTTCCAGTTGGCCAGAATGCCGTCCTTGGCCTGCAAGAAGTAAAAGATGTAGACCGGAATGAGCACGAGACCGATCAGCCACCCCAGCAGATGAGTCGCCGCCTCAAGTTGCCGGTACATCCAATTCCCCAGCTGCCGCCCTATTTCCGGCAATGCCTCTTTCGTTTTCCTTATCAGTGTGTCGACATGCTTCTTGTATCGGGGATCGTGCCCCAGGTTGTTCAGCTTTTCCAAGTACCCTCGGAATCCGGATTTCGCGGCCACAGCTTTTTCAGACACAGACGCAGTGTTCGATCCGTTCGTGCTGACCGCGCCCAAATCAGGCACCGGGATCACCAAGGCGTTCGTGGACGTGTCAATGTCGGCATCGAGAACCACATTCGTCGACGATGCTGAATTCGTTTCCCCAACCAACTCGGCGACCAACTCGAACTGATTGGTTGACGCTGGATCCCCTTTCGCAGCAGCAGCCGATGGATCCGCAGTGAGTAGCCGGGCATGTAGCTGGTCGATCACCCAGTCGCCCCGACTGATCAGCTCCGTCGCCTGACCAACGGCCGTCGGAATCACCGTCCCGATCATCTGCAGAAAAAAGGTGATGATGATGGCGTAGACAAGGAGAATCGCCCGCACTCGCGGAATATGAAATCGCTCGAACCACGTCACCAACGGTTCCAGCAGGCAGGCGGCAATTCCCGCCATCGCGATGGGCAGCAGTATGGGCGAAAGGTAACTGATCAACGATGCAATGCCGTAGAGGATGCCGCCAATCACTGCCAACGAGATCGCCACCGAAAGAATGGTCAATGAAGACCAGATGACCTTGCCCTGCTTCTCGGTTGGCGCCGGAAAACTCATCTCAACTCTGACCGAGTATCTTCGCCTTCTCTGTCGCGGCCCGAACCGCATTCATCAGGGCTGCGCGAACGCCTCCCTTTTCCAACTCATGCAATCCTTCGATCGTGGTTCCGCCCGGACTGGTCACCATGTCCTTGAGCTGACCCGGATGCAGGCCGGTCTCCAGCACCATTTTGGCACCACCGGCCAGCGTCTGAGCCGCCAACTGGGTGGCGATATCCCGAGGCAGCCCGGCCGCCACCGCGCCATCACTCAACGCTTCAATCATGAGATACACATAGGCCGGCCCGCTGCCGCTCAGACCGGTGACCGCATCCAAGAGCGGCTCCTTCACCTCGTAGGCGACTCCGACTGCTTCCAACAATCGACGTGCAGTTTCACCATCCTCCTCGGTCGCCGAACCTCCACGCGCGAATCCGCTGGCAGACGCCCCCACCAGCGCCGGAGTGTTGGGCATGACGCGAATCACCCGGGACCCGGGAGGAAGATTTGCTTCCATCCGTTCCAGCGGAATGCCGGCGGCAATTGAAATGACGAGATGATCCCGAGTCACCTTTGGCGCGATACCCTGCAGGACTTCGTCCGCCTGATAAGGTTTGACCGCGAGAATTAGAATCTCAGCCTGCTCCGCAACGGACGAATTATCAGCGAAGGTCGTGGCTCCGGTCTGCTTCGCAAATTCAACCCGCGCCGCCTCAAAGAGATCTGCCGCG
>JBLFYM010000137.1:0-15615 GCA_047608975.1 Limisphaerales bacterium
TCCGGTCCGCCGCTCCGTTTGCAGGTTCTCATACGGCAGCTCCTGTCCTCCGCGGCGGGTGAGTTCCGGCTTGGGGTCGAAGGTGTCGACCGGGGACATACCGCCATTCAGAAAGACGTGAATTACTGATTTGGCCTTGCCCGGGAAATGCCCGCCGGCGGATGCCCCCTGGTCCATCATTCTCGACAAGCTGCGCGACGACCATCCGCGGATCTTTTTGTTTTTGTTTTTATCTACTTTCTTGAAGCCGTTTTCGGCGTGATTTTTGCCTGAAGCGATGGTGGTGAATTCTTTCAGGTCGAGGGAGTTGTCGTTGTTCTTGTCTGCTGCCTTGAACCATGCGGCGGCGGGTTTGCGGGAGTATTTCCACCAACTGACTTCTGCGAGCAATTTTCCCAGTTCTTTCTCGTCCAGTCCACCGCTGTTGTTCTTGTCCATCTTGGCGAACTTGTCGGCGCCGTGTTTGTCGGAGTGGTAGATCCAGCGGCTTGATTGCACGTAGTCGAGGCTTCCGTCCTTGTTGTCGTCTGATTTGGTTAGGATCTCCCGGGCTGTCATTTCGTGACGTTTATCGCCTAGTGACTCGGAAGACTTTGTGGGTTGGGTCAGGTTAATACCCTTTTCTGACGACGAACTCGAGAATCGAAAAGCACTTCGCAGTGAGAATAAGTAGAGCTAACAAGTCGCTGCATCCGACAGCGCACCGCTCTCGGCCTCTCGCGTTTTAGAGCAAAAAACCATTTAATGTTTTCGACTGTCGCCTAGGCTGCGGTTGAGCTATACGTTGGGTAATCAATGATCCATCGCACAAAGAAAGAAACTATGATTCCACGTCTGCTGATTGCCCTCCTTTTTCTCCCACTTACCGCCCTCCATGCAGCACCGGAAGGCTTCGCCGGCCCACTAGTCGGCGCCATCGAACCCGATCGGGTGACCATGTGGATGTTCGCCCCGGCCGAGTCCCAATGCATCTATACATACCGTTCCGACAACCCCGCCTCGCCCAAAGGTAGCAGCGGGCAAATCGCAGCAGTGCCCAACCCGATTGCCGATGTCCCGGGACGCCCATTCAAATCAGCCATCGAAGGATTGTCGCCAAACACGCGCTACCACTACAAAGTCACCGTCAATGGCAAGACCGATCCCGCTTGGGCTGGATCTTTCAAGACGGCACCCGCGGCGGGAAACCCTACGACTTTCAGGCTGGCGCTCACCTCCTGCATGAAAATCGGGAAACCCCAGACCTCCTGGCCTCTCCTGCTCAAACAGCAGCCCGACATTCACCTCACAGTGGGCGACACGCACTACGCCGACACCACAGATCCGACTGTGCAGTTGAAGCACCATCTGGCCTACCGTCGCCAGGCGGAGTTCGCTACCGTGATTCGTAATATCCCGACCTACGCGATCTGGGACGACCACGACTACGGCCCCAATAATTCCGATGGTACCGCGAAGGGCAAACAACACTCGCTGGCAGGCTGGAAGCAGAACTGGGCAAATCCAGCTCTCGGAACGCCAGATACCCCCGGCGCCTTCTTCAAATTCTCTCGTGGCGATGTGGATTTTTTCATGGTAGACAGCCGCTACCACCGCTCGCCCGACAAAGCACCGGACGACGACCAGAAGCGCATGCTGGGCGACGCGCAGTTTGCGTGGTTGCTGGACGGACTCAGGAAGTCGCAAGCCCGGTTCAAAATCATCGTCTCCGGCAGCACCCTTCACCACAGCGAGGTTGACGGCTGGCGCATCTATACATTCTCGCGCCACCGCCTCTTTGATGCCCTCAAAGAGCATCGCATCTCTGGTGTGATGTATATGTCGGGCGACATTCATCAATCCCTCGTCTGGGAACACCCCGAGTCAGATCGCGTCGGCTATCCCCTGGTGGAGGTCATTTCCTCCGGAGTGGCCAACAGCAAAACGCTCAGCTTTGCGACTGTGGATTTTGACACCACTCGCAAGGATCCCACTGCTCGGGTGCGCATCGTCTACGGCGACGGCACGGTCCGCACGGACAAAACCTGGAAGCTTTCGCAACTGAGCCCCAAGCATCAGATCCAACAAGACGGTGCTGGACAATCGCCTCCCCGCGTCGAGTCGAAATGACAACCGTAGTTACAACCTCTAATCTGTAGTCGAAGGTGCGCTTCCGGTAGGCACTGCCAGGCCTTGGACGTTGGGTGAATTCCCGGCAGTAAAATTGTAGCCACGCATTAAAAAGGCGAATCGTAGCGACACTCAAAAGGGACTGAGGTCCAAATGCATCCGGGGCGGCAAGTTTCCGACAAAAGGGATCGGCGTGGGAGCGCAACCTTACGTGGCGCCAGCTGCGCGACAGCTGGCATAGGGAATCGTTCGACCAGCCGCAAGAGATCCCTTGGGAAACGGCGGCGGGCGTTTGCGCGGCTTCCGCCCCAATCTGACCAGCAGAGCACCGACTTCGTCCCTACCTGGTTCGACGTCGCCGGCGCTGAGATCCCGAAAGGCTATCATTTGGATGGCATCAGCTTCGCACCCCTGTTCAAGAACCCGGACAAGCCCTATCGCGACTATGTCTTTTGAGAAATGGGGGGCGCCCGTTCCATCAAGACCAAAGACTGGAACCTGATCACCCTGCGCTACCCGAAAGATGTCATCGCTTACGAAAACCGGAAACTCAAGCAGCTGACCGGCCTGAGCGGCGGCATCTCGCGCGCCGGTTACACCCACAAGGATGCCTTCGACACCGACCAGCTCTATCACCTCGGACGGGATCCCGGTGCGCAGGAAAACCTCGCGGGCCACCCCGAACACGCAATCCAGCTGAAGAAGATGATGCAGACCTTGACCACCGTCCTCGAAGGCTTTCCGGACCACCCGTATGGCGAACTGTTTCCCGGCGGCGACACCACCGGCCGCGAAGAAGCCGCGGCCTTGCTCAAGAGAGTGAAAACTGCGGCCGGCTCTGACGTGAAGACGAAAAAGAGGCCGCGCAAGCGGCAGCAGAAGAAAAAGAAGAAGAATTGATTCTCACCTTCCTCAATCCTCAATCCGCAGCATGGATTCTTTAATTATCGGACCGACCCGAATGGCGCTTAGTTAAGGCGGTGTTTCGATCAATTTCACCCGCACTTGCTGCATCGCTCGAAGTGCGTGCTGGCAATGCCCCAAAGGGGCTTCGCCGCCAGCCCAAGGTTGCGGCAAAGCCGTTACCTTGGGAAATCGTTCATTGGTAATTCTACCCCACTGGGGTTGCGATCGTTCTTCATTCCGCGACGAGAATTAAATGCAAGCCCTTTGGGCTAGAGCCCGTGGTGTAGAAAAACTCGAATCGTTGTTTTTCGGAGAGTTACGACGATTCTGAGTGTTATCTCTCCTGGATTTGCTGTTCGAGATTCACACGAAATCGACCGTATTCCCGCTGTGAACCCTTTGGAATTCATTTTGCTTTGCTTGGCCGGCTGGATCCAGCGCGAACAACAGGCTGTCATCGAATATCTCCAGGAGGAAATCCGTGTGTTGAAGGAACTCCATGGCAAGCGACCGCGATTCAATGATCGGCAACGCCGCCGGCTTGCAGCCTTGGCGTAGGAGGTTCGTCCTCTTGCGCGGTCCCAAACACTTTACACTCGGACAGTTACTTGAAATCGCGGCTGCGTATGTCCTGCGGTTGTTTTTGCAACTGGGGAACCCAGAGGCGTTGGGCGATCAGGTGGGTCACGCCGTCTTGGACCTGAAGTTTTCCGGTGACGCCGAGGAAGGGTTCGGTTTTGGCGATGATTTGGTATTGCTCGAAAACTTTCTGCCAGACGACGAGGTTTACGAATCCGGTTTCGTCTTCAAGGGTCATGAACACGACGCCTCCTGCTGTCCCGGGGCGTTGGCGGCAGATGACCATGCCGGCATAGTTGAGCGGGGCACCGTCTTTCATCTGTCCGATCGTGGCGGCGTCGGGAAGTCGGCGGCGGGTGAGTTCGTCACGGAGGGGGGCCAATGGATGTCCGCGGGGGCTGTGGCCAGTCGACTGGTAATCCCAGCTGATCGTCTCAAGTGGGTTTAGCGAATCGAAGCCGGCGGCGGGTTCAGGGATCTCCAGCTCGAATTCGGCCGTCTCGTCACGTCGTTCGGTGCCGAAGACATCCCAGAGGGTGTCACGGCGGCTTGCTTTGAAACATTCGAGCGCGCCGCTTTCGGCGAGGCGGGTCAGCGGTCCATCATCCAGTGCAACGCGGGTCTTGAAATCGGCGAGCGAGGTGAACTGCTTTCTCACACGCTCGGAAAGGATTTTCGCAGCCGCTGTTTCGCGCAGTCCGTGGACAAATTTGAATCCCATGCGAACGGCGAATCCTTCGCCACTGTCGGACATCGCTTCGAGGGTGCATTCCCAACTGCTTTCACAGACATCCACGGCGCGCACCTCGATTTCATGGTGCTTCCCGTCTTCAACGAGGGTGGCTGCGCTATAGAATCCCATGGGTTGGGCATTCAGCAGCGCGGCCAGGAATGACGCGGGATAGTGACGTTTCAGCCAACTGGTGGCGTAGGCAATGAGGGCGAAACTGGCGGCGTGACTTTCGGGGAAGCCGTATTCACCGAAGCCCTTGATCTGCTCGAACACTTGCTCAGCGAATTCCGCTTTGATTCCCTTGTCCGCCATCCGCGAGATCAGTCGTTCACGGTGTCTTTCGATACGCCCGGAACGTCGCCAGGCCGCCATGTCGCGCCGGAGCTGATCAGCTTCCCCCGGCGTATAGTCCGCGGCCACGACGGCGAGTTGCATGACCTGTTCCTGGAATAGCGGGATGCCAAGGGTCTTCTCGAGCACGGGTTTCAGTGAGTCGTGCGGATAGGTGACGGGTTCCTCATTGTTTCGCCGCCGGAGGTAGGGATGAACCATGCCGCCGCTGATCGGGCCGGGCCGCACGATGCTGATTTCGATGACCAGATCGTAGTAATTGGCGGGCTTGAGCCGGGGTAGCATGGACATCTGGGCGCGGCTTTCGATCTGGAACGTGCCCACCGTGTCCGCTGCCCGAATCATCTGATAGGTCGGTTCATCGCCGTCGGGGATCGTGGCGAGGGTCCACTTTTCGTTCAGATGCTTTTCAATCAGGTCAAAGGAACGATGAACCACGTTGAGAGCACCCAGGCCGAGGAGATCGACCTTGAAAAGTCCCAGATCTTCGACGTCGTTCTTGTCCCATTGAATGACGGTGCGGTCGGGCATGGTGGCGTTCTCGATGGGGACGAGGTCGTGAACGGCTTCGTGCCCGAGCAGGAACCCGCCCGGATGAATCGAGAGATGCCGGGGCATATCTTGGATTTCCGCAGAGAGGCGGAGCAGGTGTTGATGCTGTTGGTTGTGTGGATCGAACCCCGCTTCATCGAATTGCTCTTCGCTGGGGGATTCGTGATGGGAGAGATGGCGCACGAGCCTTTCGATGGCGGTCTCGGTAAAACCCAGCGCCTTGCCCACATCACGGACGGCCGAACGGGTGCGGTAACGTATGAAGTTCGCGACCATCGCCGCGTGCTGGCGTCCGTATTTGGTGTAGACGTGCTGGATGACCTCTTCGCGTCGGTCGTGTTCGATATCCAGATCGATGTCCGGTGGTTCGGCACGTTCTCGCGAAATGAATCGCTCAAAGAGCAGTCCGAGCCGGATTGGATCCACGGCGGTGATCCCAAGAAAATAGCAAACTGCGGAATTCGCGGCGGAACCACGGCCTTGGCAGAGGATATCCTGGGCACGACAAAATTGGACGATTTCCCACATTGTCAGGAAGTAGCCGTCGTACTCCAATTCGTTGATGAGTTGGAGTTCCTTTTCAATCTGTGAACGGACCTTCTCAGGCAATGTTCCGGGGTAACGAAACTGGGCTCCCTCGTAGGTCAATTTGCGCACCCACTCAGCGGAAGTCATTCCGGAAGGGAGTCGTTCTGAGGGATAGCGGTAGGTGATCTGCGAAAGGGAGAACTTGCAGCGATCGGCGATTTCCAGGGTTCGTTCAACCGACGCGGGATCGTCCTCGAACAACATTGCAAAAGACTGTGGCGAACGCAGGGCGTGCTCGGCATTCGGATGGATCAATCTTCCGGCGTTCGACAACGCGACGCCGTGACGGATGCAGGTCATGACGTCCTGCAGTTCGCGCCTGGCGGAGGTGTGATAGAGGATTTCGCTACCGGCCACCGTCGGAATGCGATGTTCGCGGGCGCGATCGCGGATGAGCTTTTCGCGGGCGGGATCACCGGATTCCTGATGCCGGGCGAGCATGGCGTAGAGCCGGTCGCCAAAGGCGTCGCGCAACTGTCCGATGCGGGAGTCGTCACAACTCCGCGCGCCGAGCAGACTTCGTTTTCCACCCCAGAGCGCGATCAGATCAGTGGCGTGTTCACTGACCTCATCCCAATTCACATGACTGCTGCCTTTTTCCGAACGTAGGCGTCCCTTCGAAATCAGGCGGCACAGGTTCGCATATCCCTCGCGGGAGGTTGCCAGCAGGGTCAGGGTGGATTCATCGAACAGGGTGACTTCGGATCCGACCAGTAGCTGAATTCCCAGCTCCTGGGCCTTCATGTGGGCGCGGACCATTCCATAGACCCCATCGCGATCGGTAATGCCAATTGCGCGGAGTCCCAGCCGATGGGCCTCATTCACCAGTTCATCAGGATCGCTCGCCCCTTCGAGGAAGGAGTAGTTGCTCTTGCACCAGAGGGGTGCGTAGGCGTTGCGAGCGATGAGTGGATACGGCATTTCTGACTGGAAGTAGCATAGCGGGTCGGCCATCGGACGGGCAAGCGGAGGGTGGAGTTCGCCGGGTAGGCGGATCAGGTGAGCGAGCAGAAACTCCAAGCGGCAATCTTCAAAATCCAATTGGAACCGCGACGTCTCGGATTGGGACCTGGATTTTGTAGCTTCTGGGAGGCTCGGAGTTTGTAGCTTGGAGTATTTTTGTCCTTCTTGCCACTCATCGGTACCGCCGTTAACTTCCGCCCGCGTGGCAAAACGGGACGACAAATTCATTTCACTCAAGGGAGTGAGGCATAACAACCTGAAGGGATTTGATGTCGATATCCCGCTCGGAAAACTGATCGTTGTCACCGGCCTGAGTGGTTCAGGGAAAAGTTCATTCGCCTTTGATACGCTGTATGCGGAGGGGCAACGGCGATACATCGAGACATTCTCACCTTACGCGCGGCAGTTCTTCGATCGCATGGACAAGCCGCAGGTGGATCGCATCGATGGGATCCCGCCCGCGATTGCGATTGAACAGCGGAACAGTGTCCGCACGACGCGCTCAACCGTCGGAACGATGACGGAGGTCTGCGATTTCATGAAAGTGTTGTGGCCGCATCTGTCGCGGCTTTTCTGTCACGGGTGCGGGCAGGAGGTGGGCAAGGATTCGGCACCGACGGTTTGGAAGCAGATGCTGAAGACGGCGAAGGGGCGACGCGCGATCATTGCCTTTGAGCTCCCGGTCTCGAAGAAGCTGTCCGTTGCGGATTCGCTCAAGCTGATCTCCAAGCAGGGGTATCAGCGGCTGTTGATTGACGGTGAACCAGTGCGAGTGGACGAGGCCGGGGAAAGGCTAGGCGAAGGAACCTCCACACTTACAGTAATTCAGGATCGAACCAGTATTTCATCCACGAATCGCTCACGATTCGTGGAGGCCTGTGTGCAGGCTTACCATTTTGGCAAAGGGTATCTGATTGTCCTGCTTGAGGCCGAAGGGGCTGGGTCGTCGGAGATTCAGCAGTTCTCAAATCGTTATCATTGCGCGGCCTGCGACATCGACTACCGCGAACCGACCGGCGCGTTGTTCTCTTTCAATCATCCCGTGGGAGCGTGTCCGGAATGCAAGGGCTTCGGTCGGATCATTACCATCGACTACGAACTTGCGATTCCAGATCGTAATCTGAGTCTGGCAGGAGGGGCGGTGAAACCTTGGCGCGGAGGGTTCAGTGCGGATTGCCAATCCGATTTGAAAAAGTTCTGCAAAGCGAACCGGATTTCCATGAAGACGCCGTTCAGGGAATTGCCGGAAGCGACGCAGCGTTGGGTGATCGAGGGAGATCCTGATTATGGGAGCGATGAAGCGCACGAATGGCCGCGGGCGTGGTATGGCGTGAAGGGCTACTTTCGCTGGTTGGAAAGCAAGTCTTACAAGATGCATGTGCGGGTTCTGCTGTCGCGCTATCGCGCGTATTCAGCCTGCCCGGCGTGTCGCGGTAAACGTCTGAAGCCAGAGGGCCTAGCCTTCCGTCTGCCGAAGGAGCCGAAGATTTCCTTGGCTGATTTTTATGACCTTCCGATCGCCGAAGCGGATGCTTTGCTCCGGAAGATTCGATCCGGCCTGAAGGGTTTGAAGAAAAATGATCCGATTGCGTTGGCCTTGGACGAGGTCGGAACGCGGATTGGGTTTCTGAACGAAGTCGGACTGGGATATCTCACCCTGAACCGTTCAATGCGAACGCTTTCCGGCGGGGAGACTGAGCGGGTGAGTCTTACCTCGTGCATCGGCACCCGCCTGGTGAACACACTGTACGTCCTTGATGAACCCAGCGTCGGCCTGCATCCACGCGACACGGAACGATTGATCGGAGTGATGAAGGAATTGCGAGATCTGGGGAACACCGTGGTCGTCGTCGAGCATGAGGCGGGCGTGATGCGAGCGGCCGACCAGATTCTTGATCTGGGTCCCGGGCACGGGGAGAGCGGGGGAGAGCTGGTGTTCCAAGGCAAGTATTCGCAGATCCTGAAATCGAAGAAGTCGCTGACCGGGAAATACCTGTCAGGAGTGGCAGAAATTGAGATTCCAAAACGTCGCAAGCGGTCCAAGGACTGGCTGCACCTGATGGGGGCTCATCGAAACAACCTGCAGGTCACGAAGATGGAACTCCCGCTCGCGCGTCTGGTTTGTGTGACCGGTGTCAGCGGTTCGGGAAAAACGACCTTGATTCGAGAAGAACTGTTGCCGGCTCTGCGCTCGGTTCTTGGAGGTGAGGTGGATAGCAAAAAGGCCTCTGACCGGATGGAGGCCGAGGCGGGCCTTGAGGAGGAGGATGCGCCGACTCCCGCTGCTTCGGGGGTGACTGGCTGGGAGTCGTTGGGGCGGGTGGTGTTGGTGGATCAATCCACCTTGGGCAAGACCCCGCGATCAAATCCGGCGGTCTACATCGGGGCGTTTGAGGACATTCGCCAAGTCTTTGCCCGAACCGAAGCAGCCAAAGAGCGCGGCATGAACCACAGCTCGTTCAGTTTCAATTCGGTCAGTGGCCAATGTGAACGATGTCGCGGAGCGGGATTTGAGAAGATTGAGATGCAGTTTCTCAGTGACGTGTTTGTGAAGTGTCCGGCCTGTGATGGTTGCCGGTATCAGTCTCATATCTTGGAGATTCGGATCGGGAACGAAAACTGGAGCATTGCGGACGTGCTCGGAGCGACGATTGAGGTGGTGATCGGGTTTCTGGCTCAGTTCGATTCACGGTATGCGAATCGGGCTCAGGAGAAACTGAAGTTGTTGCAGGAAGTCGGCCTTGGCTATCTGCGGTTGGGGCAACCCATCAACACTTTGTCGGGCGGGGAATGTCAGCGTCTGAAACTGGTGAGCCACCTCGCCGACGTGATCGGGAGTCAGGGCGACTCGATCCTGTTTCTGTTCGATGAACCGACGACCGGATTACATTTTGATGATGTGCGGGTTCTGCATCTGGCGTTGCAGCGACTGGTCGAGGCCGGGCACTCAGTCGTGGTCATCGAACACAATCTTGACCTGATCAAGTGTGCGGATTGGGTGATCGATCTGGGACCGGAAGCGGGCGCGGATGGAGGAAAGATCGTTGCTGTAGGAACGCCGGAGACGATTGCGCAAAATGCGAAGAGTCACACCGGCCGCTATCTTAAGACGGTGCTTCCAGGCAAGTAACTGCAAAGAAGATCCTACTGATCCGATCCAGTTCGCGTGACGGTGTGGTATTGATTGAGCCTCGGGTTCTTGAGGATGGTTCGTTTACCTCCGATCCAGGCTATCTCGACTTCTTGAACCGAGGCTGTCTCGCCGAGTCCGACGTGGATGATGGATGGGTGTTGGCAGTTGAATGAATCACCGGTGACGAGTGTTCGAAGGTGGGTGGTGGCCAGGGTTTTAACCTTCACAATCGCGCCCATTTCCGTTCCAGCTGGCGATGGCCGGAGACGCAATCCAATCCAACTGCCGTTGTTCTGCCATTCGTTGCGGTAGAGGTGAAGCACGTCGTGGTCATTGTCGGAGCCGCCGCGGTTCTGTGCTTCGAGCACCAGCAGATCTTCCCGTCCGTCGGCGTCCATGTCGGCGGCAATCACGGAACGAGAGTCGTATTCGAAGGCTGCGTCCAGCGGGAATCCGGCGTTGATGAAGTTGGTGCCGTTCTGGTTGAGGTAGAGAAAATTTTTCTCAAACCCGTTCCATGAATCATCCATCCATTCTGCCTGTTCGGTCTGGAATTCAGTAACGCGAAGGGCACTGGGTTGCGCGGTGGAATAGATGTCGTGGGTCCAGAAGCGGGTGCAGTAATCGCGACAGCTCTGGCCGCTGCGATGTCCGTTCGCGACGTAGATATCGGGGAATCCGTCGTTGCCGAAATCGAGAACCGTTGCCCCCCACGCCCAACCGGAGCGGGCGATGCTGCCTTTGAATCCGGGTTCGCTGAATGGCTGGTTGGCACCGCCCAGATACATGCGATTACCGAAGGCCATTTTCATGCGCAGTTCGTTCACTTCCGGGAATTCGTCGCGTTTGAGTCCGAGCGCCTCCAGTCGGCGCGCAGTTGTGGAACTCATCCCGGTGACAAAGAAGTCGAGTTTCTGATCGCGATCAAAATCGGCAAAGGTATGTCCCATTCCGAAGTTGGCCCGTTCACCAACCAGTTTTCCGGTGACGTCTGTGAAGTGGCCCTTGCCGTCGTTCTCATACATGTCGATGCCGCTGAAATCGCTGACGACGAGCAGGTCGAGATCGCCGTCGCCGTCCTGATCCCAGAGCGAACCGCTGTAGGTGCGGCGGTTTCGTTTCGCTGCGAGTCCGGATGCCTCGGTCTGGTCTTCGAATTTTCGATCGCCCTTGTTGATGAGGAGAAAGGCAGGAAACCCGTCGTTTGCGTCGAAAATCGGATCGGGAATGTTGCCCATGCGATAGGGTTCCTTGTATTGGGCGATCCACAGGTCCGGGCGGCCATCGCCATTCACGTCGCCGGACGAAATGGTCTGGGGGCGGAGGAAATTGGTCGCGCCGGCAAAGATTTGGGTAGGTGCCCCGAAACTGCCGTCGGGTTTCATTTCATACAGGTAAGCACCGAGCAGGCGATAGGCCAGTATGACGTCCGGTTTGCCGTCGCCGGTGAAATCGCCAACGGTGCCGGTCATGTGGGGGAGCGCTTTCTCAAAGATGAACGGATTGGCACCGCTCGGTTGCAATTGTCCGAACGGCTGGGACGTAAAACGCATTCCGCCCAGGTTCTTCAAAATCTGATTCCTTGGTGGAGAAATGATTTCACTCAAGCCATCGCCATCGAGGTCGTACACGAGGATCGGCATCGCGGAGGGTGTCTGCGTGAACGGAAGCGGGACTTCCTTGAAAGCAGGCGACCCTTGCCGTTCCAGCACGGTGTAGTCTCGGAACAGGATATCGCCAGCAACCGGAGCGGCGTTCGTATCGGTCGTCGATTTCCAGTCGATCTGCAGCTTTCCGTTGATCGCGAGTCGGCGACCCGTCTGCGGGAAATCAAGATGCAATCCGACATTGAAAACCGACCTGGGTATTCCTTCTTTCGAGGGGATGAATTCCGAGTGATGCCATTCGCTCTGTACCAGTCTCGCTCCGCGATTCTTCAGGGCCATCAACTGCTCCAGGAATCCGACTGATGTAAAACGAAGACGGTTGGACTCTGATTCCGTTCTGGTGATATTGAGCAACAGGGCGGTCGCGGGCCCGGGCTTTTGGATGGCAAGGTTATCGAAGGGAAATTTGCTCAGATGTTCCAACGCGTTATCGGAAGCGCGCAGAGTGTCCCAAAGACCAATCAAGGGAGCTTCATAGCGCTGGGCTTCGACTTCATCAGCCCAGAGGGTGGCATCCAGTTGCTTCCGGCCGGCGGTCGGATTGCCTATGGAGGACGGTGGCGCCTTGGCATTAATACCGGGTAACGGCGCAGTGACAACGGGCGTCGCGGCGATGGACAGTGTTGAAGTCATCGTCGTCGCCGGTCGGTAACCAAAGAGGAGTCCAAAAAGCAGGACCACAGCAAGGGCAACGCCGCCAATCGCGGCGATGAAAAAGAATTTGTTATTCATCAGGTTTCTGTAAGGGAGGTGTCACCGCTTGGCATCCTGAACTACACGATGATATTGGTTGATTTTCGGATCCTTCAAAATGGTCTCTTTTCCGTCCGGCCAGGTGATCCGCACGCGGGTCACTTTGTCCAAAGTGCCCAGACCGAAATGTTTGGTGGCCGAGTGTTGGGAATAGAACGAATCGCCATTCACAAACACCGAGGGATAGTTTCCGTTTGCGGATTCAACCACTACGCGCGCACCATAAATGGAACCGGCGGGCCGTTTGAGAGTGATGCCGATCCAGTTGCCGGTTTGTTCCCAGCGGTTTTGGTAGCAGTGGAGAATGTCTGTTGGGCGTTCCGCGTTTGAGTCGAGCTGCATGAACAGGAGATCCTGTCGGCCATCTCGATCCAAATCCTCGATGATTACGGCCCGGGAATCGTGTTCGAAGGCCATGCCGAACAGAAAGGCAGCATTCACAAAATTGGTGCCGCCGCGATTCAGGTAGAGGACATTCTTTTCGAAGCCGTTCCACGACGAATCGTTTCCGCCCCAGTCCGACTTGATCTCTTCAAATACCTTCAGGGTGGTTGCGGTGGGAAGTTTGCTGTCGAGGTAGACATCATGAGTCCAGAACTCCGTGCAGTAGTCCTTGCAGGATTTGCCGCTGCGGTGGCCGTTGGCGACATAGAGTTCCGGAAATCCATCGTTCTCCAGATCGATCGTTCCGACCCCCCACGCCCACCCACTGCGGGCGACTTCCGGCGCGAACGTGGGTTGTCGATAGCTGCCCTTGCCATCGCCGACATACAATCGATTGCCGAAAGCCATGCGCATTCTCAATTCGTCGATCTCCGGAAATCCCTCTCGCCGCAGGCCCAGGGATTCGAGACGGCGCGCGGTGGTTGAACTCATCCCCGTGACGTAGAGGTCCAGCTCTCCGTCCCGGTTGAGGTCCGCGATGGTGTGGCCCATGCCAAAATTCGCACGTTCATCGACGAACCGATCCGTCACCATTTTGAAATGTCCCTTCCCATCGTTCGAATAAGCGTCGACGCCGCTGAAATCGTTGACGGTCAAGAGGTCCAGATCCCCGTCCTGATCGAAATCCCAGAGTGAACCCGTGTAGGTCCAGCGATGCCGGCGTTCGGTCAGTCCCGCTGCCACCGTTCCATCGACGAAGCGTCCGGTGCCCTGGTTGAGGAGCAGAAACGCGGGGTGGCCGCTGTTCGCATCGAAGATCGGATTAGGGATTTCGCCGTTGAACATCGACTCTTTGTACTGGCCGATCCAGAGGTCGGTTGTGCCGTTCCCATCAACATCGCCCGAGGTGATTACGGTCGGGTATCTCAAATCGCTTTGACGTGCCGAACCGGACATTGATTCCGCCGCGAAGATTCGTTCGGGAGCCACCGAAAATCCATCGCTTGCGCCGCGATACAGATAGACGCCGAATTTTGGGATCGCGATTATGAAATCGAGCATCCCGTCACCTGTGAATTCATCCAACACGGTGGCGGACAGGGGCAGGGCAATGGAAAGATCCATTCCACTCATTCCCTTGGGGGCCGCGCGGAGGAGATCGCGGCGTTCGAACTTCATGCCGCCGAGATTTTCGAAGTAGAGGTTCTGAGCCGGCAGGACGATTTCAGAAAATCCGTCGTCGTTGAGGTCGTGAACGAGGGTCGGGTGGGAAACGACCTTGTCGGTGATCGGCAACTTGATTTCAGCAAAGGGCAGGGCACCGGTGCGGGTCAGCAGTTCATACTTTTCCAGCCGCAACGCAGCAGGTTGCGGGGGCGTGCTGTCGGGCGTCCAGTCAACCGCGAGAGTTCCGGACAGAACATAGCGGGCACTGCCGGGGCCGGTGACATGCAAGGTGATATTGAAAACGGATTGCGCGCTGTTCGTTTCCGAGGCGGGAACAAAACGACCGTGATGCCATTCAGACTGTTTGAGCGTAAAACCCCGGCGTTCGAATCCGCGTAACCAGGTGATGAACTCCGCGATCGATTTGGTTTGCGAGGTTGTGCCCGCTTTTTGACGGGTGATTCCGTGTTCCAATTCCTCGGCCATGCCGGGCGGAGCGTGAGTCATCGTCTGGAAGTTCAGTCCCGCAAACGTATCGACGTCGTTCGTACCGGACCGGAGGCGATCCCAGAGCTGGACAAAGGGGCTCTCGTATTCCTGGGCGGCGACCTCGTCCACCCAGAGGGATTTGTCCAGCGACTTGCGCTCGGTAAGAATCTGCTGCGCACGTGTGGCGGGATCTTCTTCAGCGGTCGTCGGTTTCGCGGCAGGAACAGGTGTCATTGGCCTTGCCAGCGGGATGGGCGTCTTCGGTGCCGAGCCAAATCGCATGACCGTCACCAGTACAATACCGACGATGATCCAGACGATCCATTGAGTCACATTTGTAGATGATTTGCTCATGAATGATCGGTTTGGACAGAAACGGCGGCGTGACGTTCGATCCGAGCGGGTAGGGGATTGCAACCCGAGACACGCGTGATTTACCAGTACTTTCAGCGTTGATTCATTAGGCCGAAGTATTTAATGATATCCGCCCTCCGATTGGAAAAATGCCCGCCACCTGGAATAATCAGCAACCTTGGCGGTCAAAGGAACCTACGGACAGTGATTCATACATGAGCCAACTATCAGAAAGCGGCGATTCAGCCAGAGCGATTCTGCAGGCAGGATCCGAAATCCTGATGCAGGCAGAACAACTGTTGGACCTCATTGATGACGCCGCTTATTCCCAACCCGTTGAGGCGGCGTTCAACGTGACCTTGGGTGCGCACATGCGTCATTGCATTGACCATTTCACCAGCTTTCTGGCCGGCGTTACCGAAACGCGTATCAACTACGATCACCGCGAGCGGGATACCCGACTGGAAACCGATCAGGAGTTTGCCCGTGAACGCATCGGTGATATCCGAGATTCGCTTGCCCGACTCACCCCGGCTTCCTTGAGCCGCCCGTCGAGCATCACCTGCAAAGTCCGTTACGCCGGCGAATTCTCGCAATCCGCAGGGACCACTTTCGCCCGTGAACTGATGTATGTCGTTGCCCACGCGATGCATCATTTTGCGCTGATGCGGATCATGGGCAATCTGCTCAAACTCGATTTTCCAGCGGATTTTGGTGTGGCTCCCTCGACATTGGCCTACCAGAGCCTGGCAGCGCCCACGCCCAAGCCCACGTTCACCTCCGCCGAAGCGTGAGTGGAGGCCGCAAACTGTGGCTCCGGTTCAAAGCTAAATTCGTCAGGACCTTCAAGTGGGAGTTCTGGCCTCCCTACATCTTCTACATCCCGG
>JBLFYM010000138.1:0-15470 GCA_047608975.1 Limisphaerales bacterium
TTTCGCAAGTGGACTCGCGATCATACTTGGGAAGCCTTGAACGCACGTCTGCGAGCGATGGTTCGCAAATCGGTTGGTAAACGTTGTCGACCCACGGCGCTTGGTTCGTGATTACGAAAAGACTGAAACCAGCGCCGCGGCTTGGACCTATATCGCCATGATACGAATCCAGCTTCGAAGATTAGCCTAATTCTTAAACTCTGCTTCTTTTTCAGACCGGATCTAAGGCGCAGGTTGCGCCGGGTGTTTCTGGGCAGAAGGTTCGAAGTGTGGCACCGGCAGCAGGGAGTTCCACCCCGAAACAGGGTTGAGTGTTATAGTAAAGAGGGTCATGTCGACTCGGGGCGAGTAGCCGGTTGTCCACCACTGTCTTTGTAGCTTCTCATTGTGGGCGCGGTGCAAATTGGGTGCAAGTCCCCTGTGGGAATCTCATTTCACGGGTCAAGACCCACCAGATGGTTGAATCATGAAATTTTCGAGAGCCTGTTCAAGGGGATTACGGGCGGACCTCAAACTGTTTTGAGTTTCTTGTTTTGCCTTGGGGCCGGCGGGACGATCTCCATCGCGTCTGCTGGCCATTGTCGCTTGGGATAGACCGCTGATGTCCAACCCCTCGTGAAAGCATGGGAATTCAACGAGCAGTGTCGGTAACAACGAAAGCAACTTTATGATAACAATCGAACAGGATCAGGTGACGTTTAAATTCTCCCACATCAACGCCCAGCTTCAGGAGCAGGCGGAACGATTCATCAAAGAATGGACGCCCCGTATTCTGGCTGAGGACAAGGCAGCGGTGGCGTCCCGGTTGATCGAGCAGATGGGGGTTCGTTCTGAGGAGCAAGCTCGGGCCTTTCGGGACAAGCTCAACAACCTCAGTCCGGACGACATCGCTTCCAAGTTTGCTGAGTTGGTGAAATCGCGGTGCCAGTTGAGCGGCCGAACCAGCATTGATTTCCAGAGGACGTTGCGATTGCCCGATGATGGCAACGACTATCCGCTGCCTCCGGGCCTGGGTTCGTTTCCGCTGCGTCAAGTTGAAGGGCGAACAATCATGCCCATGTATCAGGCTGAAGCGATGTGGATGTCCTTCGATGTCAGCTATCCCGTGGCGTTGAAGATCGGGACAGGGACCATCAATGCGGCGAACGGGGAGAAGTGGTCGGAAGGGCTGCAACGGGATCCGCAGAGCTACGTGGTGCTGCCGGAACAACCTTGGCTGGATGGATACTGCGTTGAGAAAGGCGTCGTCCGGCAATTCGTGGCTGCTCGGCTTGGTGATGGCTACACGGCTGAAGAACAATTGGAGAGTTCGCAGGAAGGTGGAATACGATTGGAAGCGGTGCCGTTGAAGCCGGAGGCCTATTTCACGAAGCACCTGGCCGATGAATTGCCCCGGTCGCTTGAGGATATTTTGCGGGGCGAATACGACTTTCCAGGGGCGGAAGGAGTCTGTTTCAGTTTGGCTGATCGATGCTGCGAATCGCCCGCCATGGGCTTGGGAGCAGGAGGCCGAATGAAGCAGGAGATTTATGAGGACCAGTGGGAGGCCGCGGATTGGGATCTCGGCATGGCCCAGGAAGCCAAGGTGGAGATCTGCGATGCCGTTCGGTGGCTTGAACTCACTGGTCAGGTTCCTCCAACTGAACCCGTGACGGCCAAGACCTACAGTGAATACGGCTTGCCCTGGTTCGATTATTACCGGGACGACATGGAGGCGCTGGAGACAACCGGTAGGTTGGCTTCGTTGAAATCGGTTCAGGCCGAGGCGAAGGCGCGGGGTGATGAAAGCATGCCGGTTGACGAGTCGGTACCGCCGGATCTGGTTGTTCAGCTAGGGACGCTGAAGTGAACGTTTGGCATTGCAAAAGTTTCGATCAATCTGAATTTTCAACCAATGGCTAGGAGCAGTCCACAAGAGGAGCTTGAAGAACTGGATGAAATCCAAGATCGGATTGACGCAGTGGCGAAAGATTTGTCCAGCGGCCGAAACCGCTATTCCAAAATCGAGAGTTGGGAGTTGGGAGAACTGTTGGGCTTGGATTTTTACGAAACGGCGGACTGGAGTAAGTCGTATCTGGCATACCTTCAGACCGTTGACGAACAGGGTTTCGAGCATCCGATCGCGGAGAACATTGAGCTGTTGAAAGAGTCGGTTTCAGCCAAACGCTACGAGGTTCTCCAGACCAGGGCCGAGAAGTGTCTCAAGGCTGGTCGCGGGGACATGCGCATCCGGAAGAAGGAACGGGAACTCCTCAATGAAGAATACACCCGTGTCCGCGCTGATGGTTGGTCCAGTATCGTTGTGGCATCGACGTCCCTGGAGGCAAGCGAGGGCGCCCCGTTGGAGTTCGAAGCCTGCATTGGCGACGGCGGTGAAGTTTCCGAGGTCTATTCACCCTATGCTGTCGAGAACGGCAAAGGCTTTGATTGCGGAAACTATGTCGAGGTAGGTGACGGGTAAAAGGCGATGATGAAGACTGGCAGAGCGAAGTATCGGCCGAACTTGGCGAGGCCTTTGGGGTCGATAGGACGCTTGCCGACATCAGACCGCCCGGATGGCTGACTCCCCATTGGACTGAGTCACTGCGCGCCGCGCGGAGATGCAGCGCCCACCGACTGATGATTGCCACATGCCTCTCCGACCAACCAAGGGCCGAACGTCTCAGTCGGCACGAACTCTTCAAGCAATATTAAGTCCAAGTTGGGTTCAGAGACGCTTGACCATGGCATCAAGGCAGGGCAGACAATTCCCCACGCCCATATTCATGTCATTCCCCGACGTGAGGGGGATGTTCAGGATCCTCGGGGTGGAGTGCGTTGGGTGATTCCCGACAAGGCTGACTACTGGATACTGCGATGAAACCTACCGCCGAATAGGAATGACCCACGGGACTCCAGGGGCTGCGTGATCGCCTATGTCATCGCAAGGCGGGATAACTCCTTCGCATTTAATCGCGCGGAACCCGTCAGAAGAATGACGCGATTCACGCGGCCAACAAAGACATGCAAGACAACATTTTACTCGTGCTTTGCGTAAAAGGACGAACTGTGGTTATGGTGTGTATCTCCGAAACGGAGTGCGCCTCCTGAGTGAAAAGCGCCTGATGTAGGACGTTGTGCCAAGAAAATGAAACCCGAGTTTGAAAGCATCGAGAAAGTCGATCCGCGCTTGATCTGGAGCCACGAGGCGCATGAATTTACTCCTTGGCTCGCTGATAACCTAAACAAGCTCGGAGACGCAATCGGCCTCGAACTCGAAATGGTCGAACGAGAAGCAGATGTTGGTGGGTTCTCACTCGACTTGCTTGCGAAGGATCTTGGGCGCAACGCGAACGTGATCATCGAGAATCAGCTTGCGACGACCGATCACGACCATTTGGGGAAGCTGATTACCTACGCCAGCGGCTACGATGCGGAGGTGATATTGTGGGTTTCGACTGATATTAGGGAAGAGCACCGCCAGGCTTTGGACTGGCTCAATCGACGAACTGACTCCAACACGGCTTTCTTTGGGATTGTCGTAGAGATCATCCGGATCGGGGATTCAAAGCCTGCGCTACAGTTCCGAGTAGCCGTATCGCCAAACGAGTGGCAGAAGTCCAAGAAAAAGCAAGCAGCCACGCCAACCTCCGAGAAATCCGAACTCTACCGAATCTATTTTCAGGACCTGCTCGATGAGCTGCGCGAGAAGCACAGTTTTACGACCGCGCGGAAGGGGCAGCCACAGAATTGGTATTCATTTTCGTCAGGCAACAAGAGTTTCGTCTATGGCCACAGCTTCGCGGCCGGCAACCGAGTTCGAGCCGAGATTTACATCGATTGTGGTGATGCCGACGAGAACAAGGGATACTTCGACCGCCTACATGATCATCACAATTCGATCGAATCGGAGTTTGGGGAAACCCTCGAGTGGGAGCGCCTCGACAGTAAGCGAGCATGTCGGGTTGCGCTTTACAGAGATGGATCAATTGAGGAATCATCCGATGAGCTTCAAGAGATTCACGAGTGGGCGATTCAGAACCTCTTCCGATTCAAGAAAGTGTTCGGGAATCGTCCGGAATGGAAAGCCAAACAAACCGAGGCACCAGAAGTCGGCGCTGACCAAGCCGCTAGCACTCCCAAGTCAAAGTGCCATGATAGCTAGAATCCCAGTTTCGATATCAGACAGGCCGGGTGGCAGCACTCAAACGTCAGCCCAAGAAATACAGATCCTACATGAGCCTGCCGCATGACCTAAATCGCTCCCGGGAAGACGAGATGAGAACCTATCTCGCATCCATGGAAGGGATGTATGAGAACGCTTTGGCGCAGAACGGAGAGATTTATGATATAGCGAGAGCTTCCACGATACGTCAGTTTGTTTACTGGAGCCGGAGGGCTCGATATTGGCCTGGAGCGTGCTGGCCTAACGGCGGTCTCGCTCTGTGAGATTGAGAAAGTGTTCTGCGATACCCTCCACGAGAATCAGCAGTTCAAACATGCGGACGGAATCGATTATTTTTCAGGAACCGCAATCCACAATGCAGACATTTGCGAGGTAGCAGGAAGCGATCTTACGTCCGGAAAAAAGATCGACCTGATAGTTGGCGGGCCACCCTGCCAAGCGTTTTCAAGCTCAGGCAAGCAGCTTAGCGTCTTGGATGCGCGTGGAAAGCTAGTCCATGAGTTTCTTCGCATAGTAGACGAGCTAAAGCCCAAGATGTTTCTCTTCGAGAATGTCAGAGGTCTCGTAACGGCGAGAGACAGCTCGGGCGAGCCTGGTGGTGTGATTTGTGATCTGCTCGACCAATTTCACGCGATCGGATATAGCTGCCGAACAATTTTGCTGAATTCAGCAGACTTCGGGTCATTTCAGCGTCGCGTGAGGTGCTTTATTCTCGCGAGTCGGCAGGGTCTCGCACCGTTGTTTCCCGAGCCAACCCACCAGAGAATACCTGATTTTCTATTTCCCAAGTGGAAAACCCTTGGGGAATTCCTCCATCAGTCTGCGGACAATGACGCGAACAATTATACTTATCCGACTGAAGTGCTTGGCAAGCATCTAAGTAAGATCCCTGACGGGAGCGGAATCAAGAGTAAAGGTAAGGCAGAACCAACCCGACCAGGGGGGCATTGGGGCTACCGACAAGGAACGTTCATTGCCGATCAAGGTCTACCTGCCCGAACAGTAACCGGTTCAGCAAGTCAGGACTGGATAAGACATGAGGGGATTTTGAGAAGACTAACACTAAACGAAGTGATGCTTCTCCAAGGGTTCCCAGAAGACTGGCACATTCTCGGAACGAAGGCGCAGAAATACAAGCAAGTCGGCAACGCGGTTCCAGCTGTTTTCGGAGAGCTTCTGGGCGCTATTGTTCGACGGCATTTACAGGACTATCCTACTGATCCGCCTGAGCGCCTAGAATTACCAAAGTCTTTCAAAGGCTACATCGATTACACGAAGAGGGATCATGCGCGTAACGCAAGTTCTCGAAGCGTCCATCAACAATTCGACCAGAAGGGCTAACAATAATGGGACGAGACCCTGACCCTGTCCCTGGTTGAACAAGCGTGAGAGGTGCAGCGTGCGGGTTATGCGATTTGCGACATTGGAAGGGGAGGGCGGAGGATGTCGGCCCGCTTTGAGATGGCGATGACACGGTTGATCTCACTTATCTACACCCTTTCTATTTAGGTTTTCAATTGCTCATTCTTATTTTGGAAAGGGGTCGGTCCGCGAATGCGAGAATTGACTTACCTTCCTTCGCTCTCCACCATCCCAACCATGCTCAGGAAGATTCGGATCGAGTATCCCGGGGCGATTTACCATGTGATGAACCGCGGTGATCATCAGGAGGCCATCTTTCGCGACGATGTGGATCATACGAGCTTTCTCGAAACACGCGAAAGTTTTAGATGACTCAGAAAGCATCTCAACGCACAAAAGCCTAACAGGTTAGTCGCGCTGCAGAGAAAGCGGATTGGTCTCTGAGCTCACTCATTTGATACCGACCGTACGCGAGTAATAGGGCCGACAAACATTCGGTGGCACGTATCCTTTGCCCTTAAAACGGGCGTCCAGTTGCGGAGTGGCGACGAGGTAAGCGATGACTGGCTCGTTCACATCGTAATTCCGAAGAAAGCTCACATCGTGCGGATACAAGACATACACCGATCCCTGTCGCTTCAGATAGGAAACCACCGCCTCGTCCGGAACCTTGTTCAAACTCAGTCGGACAATATCGGCGAGCTCAAGCCGCTGCCCCAATGCCATCTTGGATTTGATCGCAGGATCAACGCGATAGGCTGAAAGCGCGCGGGCGTGTTCCTCGTAGCTCCGGGACGTTGCGCAGCCACTCAGCGAAAGGACGAGCAGCAGGCTCAACAGTGATTTATCCCAACTCATCGCGGCGTTTGTTAGCAATTGGAGAGGTCCGGCCGCAAACAATATTCCCCGTGATCCAACATCAGTAGGGAGATTGTTTGCGCCTGGCTTCATGCGCGGGAGGCGGCGCGTTCGTCGGCGTAAGGGAAAAATCTTTTGCGGTGGACCAGCCGTTTTCCTGGCGATCGATGAACAATCCTCGGCGGATCATCTCGATCTCGTGATTGAAGAGCAGGAGGGTGACGGTACCGGGCTGATACGTGAGGTCGTGAAACCGAAGTTTTCCGAACGGAGGTTTTTTCAGCGGATCATCAAACTTCACTGTCGTGGGCAGCGAAATATTCGTCTCCGTGATTTCACAATCCGGGAAACGAATGACGACGTTGGAAATACCGTAGGCGGGTTGATTGATTCCAACGAACGGGGTGCCATTGGTATCCGTTGCGAAGGTCACTTCCCAGGGCCCTTTGCGAAGCCGGACGTTGCTATCCCAACGATAGAGGAAGACGTAAGCGATGACACACACCACAAACACGACGACTGCGTGCTTGATGAGATTGTCGTCCTTCGGGTGGGGCGATTCAGACATTCAGTGGGAACCCTTTTCCAATCGGGGAATTGGTCAGGGCTGATGCAAAACCTGCTTGAGCCGCTCGGTGGCATTCTTGCCCGCCACGAGTCGCGCGCGCATCGCGCCGTAGGCCTCGGAGGCACCTTTTTGCCCCTCGGTAATCTGCCATGGATTCATGTGTCCAGCCACCTTGTCACGAGCTTCGATCGCCCGCCGGTAACCCAGTGCTGCCGCGACGTTGTACCACTTGTAGGCGGTGACGTTGTCCGGCGCGACTCCCCGGCCCAGCTCGTAGCAGTTGGCCAACCGATATTGAGATTCCAAGTCGGCTTCGCCCGCAGCCGACTGATACCAGCGGACGGCTGAGGCGTAATCTTGCGGGATCACTTCGCCAGCCTCGTAGAACTGACCCAGTCGCGCCTGCGATCCGACGACGCCCTGATCCGCCGCTTTCTGATACCACTTGACCGCCTCGGTCTGGTCCTGGCCAACGCCGAGACCATCATCGAAGAGCTGGGCCAACCGCGCCTGGGCTTCAGCAACGCCCTGCTCGGCCGCCAATCGAAAATACGTCGCGCCTTCGCCGTGATCCTGCGTCAGGCCCAACCCGCGATCCAGGCAGCGGGCGAGACGTGCCTGCGCTTCCGCGTGACCCTGATCCGCCGCCCGTCGGTAGCAAGCGACCGCGACCGGATATGACTGCGTGGTCCCACGTCCATACTCAGTGCAGTAACCCAGACGGAACTGACCGTTCTGGTTGTTCTGATCGGCGGCCAATTTGTACCAGCCGGTCGCCTGGGTGTAATCCGTATCCACGCCCCGACCGTGTTCGTGGCACCAACCCATCATGTATTGTGCTCCCGGATGACCGTGGTCGGCAACGGCACGGAACAGATCGGCCGCCTGGCTGTCGCTTTGCGGCGTGCCCTCACCACTCAGGGCCAGCTGCCCCAGAAGGAACTTGGATTCCAGATGGCCGGCGGCGGCGGCGGCATTGAAATTCTCTGCGGCGCGCGCAGGATTCGACTCGACGCCGAGACCGTTTTTGTAACAGAGGCCGAGGCGATACTGAGCACTGATATTCTCCTGCCCGGCCGCCTGCTTGAACCAGTTGGCGGCGATGCCATGATCCTGTACCACGCCCTGCCCTTTGCCGTAAAGAACGCCGATCGAAAACTGTGAAGCGGCGTTTCCCCGATCGGCAGCCCGCTGATACCAACGCGCGGCGGAGGCGTAATCCTGGGGCACACCCTCTCCATATTCATACTTCGTCGCCAGCGTGTGTTGCGCCGGAACGTGATCCTGATCCGCAGCCTTGTGATACCAAACGACCGAGTCGGCAAAATTTTGAGGCACGCCTTCACCGCGGCTGCAAAGTTCGGCCAGATAGAATTGGGCAGCGGAGTTGCCGGCTTCAGCAGCCTGCTGAATCAACATACCGCCCGCAATCAGATCCGCCTCGCCGTCCTGACCACCCAGATACTTCTTACCCAGTTCAAACAGCTCCTGGGGAGGTGCTTCGCTGGTGATGGATTCAACCGTCTCCTGGGCTTCAAAGGGAGCAACGCCGGTGGCACTCGCAGGAATGGGATCACCGGCAGAAGTGGGTTCGGCAGTCGCCGTGGCTGCGGGAATCGACGACTCGGGAACTGGGGCAGCGGCCACTGGTTCTGGCTCCGGCGACAATGCAACCGGCTCAGGATCCGAATCCTCGGTCGGCGCAGGCATGCTGTGAACGATTGGTTGTTCTCCGGGAATTTCCACCGGTGCCGATGTGGGTCCCTGGTCGGGCGTCATCTGGATGACCGGCTCGGGTTCGGCCACCTTGGCCACCTCGATCACCGGCTCAGGTGGGGGGCCTGGAGTGGCTTCGGGTTCCGGCAATAGGGTGGCGTCAACCCCAACGGCAGCCACGTCAGACGCGAAGTGGATGACAGTCTCAGCGTAGGGATCCGCCGGCTCTTCACCAGTCAGCTCTTCCAACGCGGCTTTCGCTTCCAAATCACCCTGATCCGCCGCGCTGCGATACCACTTGATCGACTCTTCCTGATTGCGTGGGACGCCTTCGCCAATTTCATAGCAGTAACCAAGATTGAACTGAGCCTCGGCATTCCCTTGGACCGCCGACTTCTTGTACCAGTCGACCGCAGCGGTGAAATCCTGTGGCACGCCCTCGCCGCGATGGTAATGCGCACCCAATGCAAACTGTGCGGGCGAGAAGCCCTGTTCGGCAGATTTGCGGAACCAATTGACGGCCTCGCCAAAATCTTGCGGCCCCATCACACCATTCACGTAGGCGACCCCCGCATTGAACTGAGCCTCCGCATCACCGTTCTTCGCGTCGGCCATCAACTGCGCGTTCGGATCAGCCGGAGCGGGTTGCGGTGTTCCGGTCGATTCGGGCATGGCACCCAGACCGGGGGCAGTAATGGAAGGTGAAGATGTGGCCGCCGGGGCCGGCTGGGGTTCACCGGTAGTGGCACTCCCAAAGACGTTCTCCTTCGCCGCTTGAACAGGCTGTACAGCCGCGACGGGTGCAGGGGCTAGGGCGGGGGCAGCTTGGGTAGCAGGTGCGGGCGCGGGTTCCGGAGCGGGTTCCGGAGCGGGTTCCGGAGCGGGTTCCGGCTCGTCCGGCATGTTTTTGGCCAATTCCTCCAATGCCGCTTTGGCGTCCGCATCGCCCTGCTCGGCCGCCTTGCGATACCAGTTCAATGCCCGGTGCAAATCTTGGGAGATCCCTTCGCCGATCTCATAACAGTAGGCCAGATTGAACTGAGCCAACCCGTGCCCGGCCTCAGCAGCGTCCCGGTAAAGATCCACCGCCTTCTTGAAATCGGGAGCAACACCCTTCCCCTGTTGATAAAGCGCCCCCAATAAAAACTGCGCATCCGCATTACCCCCATGAGAGGACTTGGACAGATAATCCGCCGCGATGGAGTAATCCAAAGACACTCCTTCCCCGCGAGTGTGAAGATAGCCGAGCTGGTATTGGGCCTGAGGATCCCCTTGCTGGGCTTGTTGGAAAAGGTTCTTGATCTGGGCTTTGGCCATCGCAGCACCATTCATATTTTCGTCATCTGTCCAATGCAATCCAAAACTCCCTAGAATACGGGGAGTTTGCCCCTGTAAACCACGGTCGACAGCCAAAATGGAAGCCGGCATTTGAAGATCGTTCCAAGGCCTCCCAGCAGCGATTTGACCGCACTCAAGTCACCGATACACTTGCAAGCATGATCCACCGCAAACCCCGGCTCTTACTCGCATTCGCATTCGCGTCGCTACTTCAATGCAGCAATTCCCACGGTGCAAACGGCACTCAAACCGACATTCGCCGGCAGATCAGCGCCGAATTCCCCGCACTACTTGGTCTTTACCAATATCTGCACGCACATCCCGAGCTCTCCTACATGGAAGAGCAAACTGCCAAACGAATGGGCGATGAACTCCTGGCGACCGGATTCAAAGTGACCCGAAACGTCGGCGGACACGGGGTGGTTGCCATCTTGAAGAACGGCGAAGGCCCCACGGTCATGGTTCGTTGCGATCTCGACGGCCTGCCAGTGGAAGAAAGAACCGGACTGGCTTATGCAAGCAAAGCCCGAATGTCTGACGCCGCCGGAACCGATGTTCCCGTCATGCACGCCTGCGGCCATGACGTTCACATGACCTCACTCATCGGTTCCGCCCGGATCCTCGCAGCGAACCGGAATCTCTGGCGGGGAACTCTCATGATGATCGCGCAACCGGCCGAAGAGCGAGGTGGAGGTGCGAAAGCCATGCTCGCGGATCGGTTGTTCGAGCGTTTCCCCGTCCCCGACCAGGCCATTGCGCTGCATGTTCACTCATCCATGGCCGCGGGGACTATCGGTTACACCCCGGGATTTGCGCTCGCCAACGTGGATTCCGTGGACATCCACATCTTCGGAGTGGGCGGCCACGGAGCCTACCCGCAGGCCACCAAGGATCCGGTGGTGCTCGCCGCCCAAACAATCCTCGCCCTGCAAACGATCGTCAGCCGGGAGATTTCACCGATCGATCCAGGCGTGATCACGGTCGGTTCCATTCACGGAGGCACAAAACACAACGTGATTCCCAATGAAGTTCACCTCCAACTGACCGTGCGTTCCTACAGCGACGCCGTGCGCAACCAATTGCTGTCGGCCATCAAACGGATTTGCCGCGGCCAGGCAATCGCAGCTGGAATACCTGAGGACAAACTCCCGGTCGTCGAAGTCAAAGACGAATACACCCCGGCCGTTTACAACGACCCCACCCTAACCTTGCAGTTGAAAGACGTGTTCAACGACTGGCTCGGTGACGGCATGGCAATGGAACGCAAACCGCAGATGGGCGGTGAAGATTTCGGTCGCTACGGCCGAACCGAACAAAAAATCCCCATCTGCATTTTCTGGTTGGGAGCCGCGTCAAAGGAATCCGTGACCCGCGCCATCAAAGCGGGCGGAACCTTGCCATCCCTCCACTCCCCCCTCTTCGCCCCCGATCCGGAGCCCACCATCAAGACCGGCGTCACCGCCACCGTGGGAGCCGTTCTCAATCTGATGCCCCGCAACTGACCTCGGCTTGTTCGGCCCCATGCCTCGGAAGATCAGATATGCTTTGAATCGTCCTCGTCCTTCTCCGTGTAGCCACTGTCCTGCCGCTGGAAGTTGACCTCGTTCTTTTTGCAGTAGGCCTCGAACACATCATCGGCACTCATGCCCAGCACCTGCGCCGTGCTGATGAGAAAATGGAATAGGTCCACGACCTCCACGCGGGCATTCTGTTCGTCAAACTTCTGGTATTTCGCCCACCACTTCCAAGGCACGCTGTCGGTCAATTCCGCGAGTTCCTGTGTCATCGCGCGGGAATAGTTCAGTATCCACTTGGTCTGGTCCTCCTCGGACATCTCGTAGGTGTGCACCCCAATGCGTTCGTTCAGGGACTTCTGCATGCGAAACAGTTCGCGAAGTTGATCCGGATTGTCCATGCCGGGAGTGTAGACACCCGCTTCCGGGGCGGTCATGAAAAAACTGGATGTGATTTCAGTCAGGACCAAGGCACGAGCCCCCTGCATCAGATTGTTGAGATTACAAATACCGCGCCACCCCGCCCTTTCCGATTGAATCGTAATTCGGAAAACGCATGATGCCGCGCGTGTTCCGCAACTCCATCCGGCTGCTTACCGTTCTCGCGCTGATCTGCGCCGGCGGCGGCGTGCGGGCGGCCGAAGCCGCTTATCCGATCAAGGCAGTCAAAGTCATCGTCCCCTTTGCGCCCGGCGGTGGCAGCGACACTTTTGTCCGGATCGTCCAGGCTGGAATCAAAGCGGGCGGACTTCTGCCGCAGCCGCTCACGGTCATCAACGTTCCCGGAGCAGGCGGAACGATCGGCAGCCGGCGCGTAAAGAATTCGTTCGGCGACGGCTACACCATCCTGAATCTCCACGATGGAATCCTGTCCGCGAAATACAGTGGACAGGCACTCTATGGACCTGAAGCGTTCAAACCCATTGCGGCGACCGGGCTGTCGGAGGTGATGATCTGCGTCGCGGATTCTTCGCGCTTCAAGACTCTGCAGGAGTTACTGGAGGCCACCCGCGACGAAAAAGGCAGCGTGTCGTTTGGCGCGAATCTGGGCGCAACGAGCCACTTCGCCGGCTTGCGACTGGAGCACGCCGTTCCCGGAGCAGAACTTCGCTTTGTTGCCGCCGGTGGCGGGGCCAAACGTTTTGCCTCCATGAAAGGCGGACATCTGGACGCATCGACTTTTACCGTGGGTGAATACCTGACCTTCAAGGAGGGTGGCCTCCGCGCGTTGGCGATCCTGAACCCCGAACGAAGTTCTAAATTCCCCGAGGTGCCAACCGCACGCGAACAGGATATCGATGTCGTCTGGGACCTGATGCAATACTGGTGGGCTCCCAAGGCCACGCCCGACGCGCGGGTTCGCTACCTGGCTGGGATCCTAAATGAGGCGTTGGGCTCACCCGAGGTGCGCAAACGATTTGCCGAACTCCACATCAAACCCGTATTCGCCGCCGGCGATGAACTGACGGAACTGATTGCGGAACGCGAAAAACGCGTCGCTGAATTGAGCATCCGCAAACCGATCGAGCTGCCGAACTTTCCGCGCTACGCAATCCTCGCCGTAATCGCGCTCGGAATTATTGCCTTCACGCGCCGCGCGGCACCCGTCGCGGTGCCAGCGGAGAACTCGAAACCATTCGAATCAAAGAAACTCCTGATCTGCCTCGCCATCCTGATCGCTTACGCCGGCGTGCTCACTTCACATCGCCTGCCCTTCTGGCTTGCCTCGCTCATTTTCATGTGGGGACTGGGGTTCGTATTGATTCAGAAACGAGCCGAGCGGTTTTGGCTGGGTGGCGCGGCCATCGTGGTAGCCGTGGGTTGCCAGCTCATCTTCACCCGGCTTCTGGTAGTGGATCTCCCTTAAGAATCATGGACGGCGCACTCATAATCTGGACCTGCATCGGGGTCATCGTCGGCGTCATGGTCGGAGCGATCCCCGGCCTGACCGGCGCGATGGTCATCGCCCTCACCCTGCCCCTGACCTTCGGCATGGCAGCGCCACATGCGCTCGCGTTGCTCGTCGCCATGTATGTCGGATCGGTCAGTGGCGGATTGATCACCGCCACTCTGTTAAGAATCCCAGGAACCCCCGCGTCCATCATCACCACCCTTGACGGCTACCCCATGGCCCGCGGAGGACGACCCGGACGCGCGCTGGGCCTTGGCATCTTCTCCTCACTCTTTGGCGGAGTCGCCGCCTGGTTCGTTCTCGTTCTGCTCGCAAAACCGTTGGCTGACTGGTCGACGGAAATGGGCCCTGCAGACCTGTTTTCACTCGTGATGCTGGCGCTGGTATTGATCGCCGTGGTGAGTCGGGAATCCATGTCCAAGGGACTCTTCGCCGGTGCCTTGGGAATTCTCGCCGCGATCCCCGGTCAACATCCCGCGACCGGACAGAGCCGTCTCACCTTCGGAATTCCCGATCTCGGTGCCGGCTTCAATCTGCTCCCGGTTCTGCTCGGACTGTTCGCCCTCAGCCAGGTCCTCCGGGACATCCAGGAACTGAATGCGCAACCGGAACGCATCGAGGTGAAGAACGACAGGCTGTTCCTCAAACTCTCAGAATGGGGTGGGCAACTGGTGAACCTGATCCGAAGTTCGGTCATCGGTTCCATCGTGGGAGTGCTGCCGGGGGTGGGAGCCAACGTCGGCTCCATCCTGGCCTACGGCGCAGCTAAGGCCCAATCGAAGACGCCGGAAGCATTCGGAAAGGGGTGCGACGAGGGAATTGTCGCCAGTGAATCAGCGAACAACGCCACCGTCGGCGGCGCCTTGGTACCGCTGGTTGCCCTGGGCATTCCCGGCAGCGTAATCGACGCAATCCTGTTGGGGGCTTTGGTGATTCATGGATTGCAGCCCGGGCCGCTGCTGTTCCAAAACAACCCCGAGGTGGTGCAGACCATCATGAACACCTACCTGCTTGCGAACTTCGTGATGTTTGCGTTTATGATCCTTGCGGCCCGCTTCATCGCCAAACTTTCGCTGGTTCCGAAAGGTATCCTGATTCCGATCATTCTGACCTTTTGTGTGATCGGTTCTTACGCATTGGCCAACCGCATGTTCGACGTGTGGGTGATGATCAGTTTTGGCGTGGTTGGGTTTGCACTGACCCTGGCCAAGGTGCCGCTCGCCCCCTTTGTCATCGGATTTGTTCTCGCCCCCATGGCCGAAGAGAATCTGAGCGCCATGCTCATGCTTTCCGCCGGCAGTTGGACTCCCCTGGTAACCAGACCCGTGTCGCTCGTTCTGCTCGTGATCTCGGCCGGCATGCTGCTGACTGTGATTCTCGGAAAGAAACCGGCCACTACTGCCCCTGGTTGAGGAATCTGCAGGATCTGCAGGATCTGCAAGGGCGGCTCGAAGCCGCATTGACTCCGATTGCAGGTTCGGCACAATCGCGCACTCACATGAAGGTCAATCGACCGCTCATGTCTGAACCCTGGATCGAAATGCTAAACATGAGTTCCCGTCTCACCCGCCTAATCGCTCTCATCGCCCTGTCCGCCATCTGCACAGTCGCATCTGCCGACAAGCGCCCGAACATCGTCTTCATCTTCTCCGATGATCACGCCTACCAGGCGATCAGCGCCTACGGTTCCAAGATCAACCAGACACCCAACATCGACCGCATCGCCAACGCCGGCATGCGTTTCGATCGTGCCCTCGTTTGCAACTCGATCTGCGGGCCCAGCCGGGCCGCCATTCTCACGGGCAAGTACAGCCACGGCAACGGCTTCTTCCGCAATGGGAACCTCTTCAACGGTGAACAACAGACTTTCCCCAAGATCCTCCAGACGGTCGGATATCAGACCGCCATCGTCGGCAAATGGCATTTAGGCAGCGACCCGACCGGCTTCGATTACTGGGACGTCCTCATTGGTCAGGGCCCCTACTACAACCCGCCGATGAAGACGAATAGCAAAGGCGAGCCCGCCACCGTCGCACA
>JBLFYM010000139.1:0-15446 GCA_047608975.1 Limisphaerales bacterium
GAGCGCGGAGTAGTAGGTGATGTTCAGTTCGTAGGGAACCTCTGATCCGTCCGGCATCTTCCGGAAGTTCACGCGGCCGTCCCGTTTCTGAACTTCGTCGACGATGAACCGGAGTTCGCTGTCCGGTAAAATTCCCTGCAGCGGCCTCATTCCAATCCCGTCGTGTGAGGCGGTGAAATTGAAGAAGGTGCAGTTCCCAGGAAGTATCGGCAATGAACCCGCCCACTTGGTCAGCTCGCTGGCGTCCCCGCGTAGCAGGGCATGGAGCACGAGCGGTGGCAGGCTGAAGTTGTAGACCATGTGGGCCTCGTCGCCGTCGCCGAAGTAGCTGATGTTTTCTTTGTGCGGAACATTCGTTTCGGTCAGCAGCAGAACGTGCGGGGCCAGTAGCGAGAAGATGTCCCGGAAGAGCTGGATCACCTCGTGGGTCTCGCGCAGGTGCAGACAGGAGGTGCCGATCTTCTTCCAAAGAAATGCGACGGCATCGAGCCGGATCATCCGGCTGCCCTTCGAGATGTAGAGCAGGAAGATATCAAGGAACTCAAAGAAGACGTCGGGGTTCTGCCAATTCAGATCCACCTGGTCCGCGCTGAAGGTCGTCCAGACATGGGCTCCGCCGAGTCGGGTATGCACCGGGGTGAGCACGGGAGAAGTGCGCGGCCGCGTGACGGCGGAGAGATCTGCGCCCGCGGCAATATCGAGGAAGTATTTTCGCCCGGGTTCGTGACCGGCGATGAATTGTTTGAACCACGAGCTGCTCGCCGAGCAATGATTCAGCACGAGGTCAAACATCAGATCAAAATGATCGCCCAACGCCTCGACGTCCTTCCAATCGCCGTAGTCGGGATGAATCTGCCGGTAGTCCACCACAGAGAATCCGTCATCGGAGGTCCAAGGATAGCAGGGAAGCAGGTGAACGGTCTTGATCGCACCGTTGAGATGCTCGGTCGCGAACTCCGTCAGGGCATTCAGCGGCGTTCCCTCGTCCGCCTGAACCATATCCGCGTAGGTGATCAGGACAGTGTCCTCTGCGTTCCAGCGTTCTGATTCCACGGCCGGTTCGGTTCCGACACCGTAACGTCCCATCACCATGAGCAAGCGCTCGAGTGACTCCTCGACGTGCTCTGGATAAAGCACGGATAGTCGACGCCGGAAGCGGTCGATCTTGTCTTGTGAAACAAAGATTTGCATATCAGTCGAGCCCGGTGAGGTTTTGGATCAAGGTTCGGAGCCCATGGCGAACCGCTCCGTAACTGTAGAAGCGCCGGGCCAGGTCGTAGTTGTAGTCCATACATTCCCGGCGGTAGTCGTGATCCCAGAGCACGCGGTTGACTTCATCGACATTCTTGCCGGTAACAAAACCACTGATCATCGGCACCCGGAAACCCTTGGGTTCGATGTCCCGAATGAAAATCGAATAGCGATTCACCACGATTGGCACCTTGAAGTAGAGCGCCTCCAAAAAGGCGTTGCCGAAGCCCTCGTAGGTGCTCGGGTAAGTCACCAGATCCGCGTGCGGGTAGAGATCCCAAAGTGTGTACATCTTGCGGCCTTCCAAATTGAGATGGCGATACTCACTGACCCGGTCGGAGATGAAACGAAGATCCACCTCTTCCTCCTTTGCCAGTTCGATCAGCATCCGTTGATACTCGAAGCCCTCGTCCCCGGCCTCATGCGAGATCACCAGCTTGCAACGCGGATTGTTAAGCATGCCCACGAGTTTGATCGCATGCTCGATTCCTTTTCGAGGAACGACACGGGTGGGTTGCAGAATGAAGATGTCTGATTTTTCCAGGCCGATCTCCTTCCTCACATCGGCGGTGTATTCGTCAATCCCCGGAGGCTCCTCATCGAAATTGAACACGTTCGGAATCAGCAACGAGGAAAGGCCTTTGCGCAGTGAGAGCTGTTCCTGTGCTGCCTGATTGATGACGACATGGCGCATCGACGGATGTTTGCAGGGAAACGCCATGTCCAGGTAATCCTGCACCGCGTTGATGGAAAAACGGTCCCGTTCCCAATAGAAGTCATGGTGATGAGCGATCGTTGGAATCCCTGTTTCCGTGATGAATTCGGTGAGTGCGATCCCCAAAGGAAGGTGCATCGGAATCGTGAGCACGTTCTGGGGAATCAGGATATCGATACCGAATTGCTCGACGTATTTGTAGAGCGTGGATTTGAGATATTCAGCGACTTCGTTGATGCGTTTGCTGACCAGTCGGCTGCGTTTGGTTGTGCCCCAGATCCGCTGATTGATCCATTCGTTCTCCGAATGGGTGAAGTGCGCTTCGGGAACACACATGGAAGAGCCTGTGTCACGGTCCAGCAGGCCCGCGTACCAGTGACTTACATTCTTGTCATCCCAAAGTACCTCGGCCCATTTCGCACTTTCCAGAGAAACGCCGTCGTTTCCGGCGAAGCGAGTCGATACGAAGCCAATGCGTTTCTCGCTCGTAATAGGCATGCGCGGAGTTTTTTAGTCTTTCGCAGGGGCTGATCGCAATCTGCAAATGACGATTGCCCATTTGCGGATCGGTCGTAGAAGAGACCATGTCGCTGAAAATTGGAGAGCATTCTCGTGCGCGACCGCGTCTTGGACTGCGGCTGTCCTCCGAGCACTCGTGCCACAGGATGGGGCGAGTGGAGAATCGGAACGCTCCAGTCGAAGATGGTTGCTGTCTTTGCTATTTGGGAGCAACCGGTCGCTTCCATGCGGGATCAATCTTCCGCAGATACTTTTCAATCGTAAAACGCGTGCGATAGATTGGATCCGAGCGGTCGGTAATGACTGGAAGGTGGGGTATGACTTCATTCTCTATCAACGGTATCGCGTCTCGGGCGTCGAAACCGTATGGAGACAAAATGCTGAGGCTTCCACTCGTCTGAGAATTGGGATCAGGAACGGAGCCGTCTTGTGTGATCGCATGCTTCAACCGGCGAATCAGTATCGGAACTGCGACATCGGGTGGCACCCCCACTCGAGACAGATAATATGAAACAAATTCACCGGGATCGTTCGTTGCCGTAATGGGCTTCTGCCCGAGACGGACGAACACCGGAGCGATTTGATCGTGGTGATTGGTCATCTGAGCAAGGAGCCTCGTGATCATGAAGCGCGCGTCTCGATCGGTGGATTCAAGCAGATTGAACAATGTTGGCAGCGTTGCCACATGGTGCTCTCCAATCTGACTGAGAGAATACAATGGATACCACCCCATCCCTCCGAGAATCGGATGGTTGGTGATGCTCGAGAAGACCAGCGGCACAGCCGCCTGTGCGTTTGTTCCCATCCCGACGAGTCCCCAGATCGCGGCCTGCGCATCATCCCGATCCGGGGCAGCGATCAGATTGGTCAGGAAATTGAAGTGGCGATCTCCCATGTGTCCCAGCAGCTGAATCGACTCGTGGCGATTGGTGGTAGAGAGGAGATCAGTAAAGAATGGATCCACCTCCTCTGGATGCTGACGCCCCAGGATTGTCAGTGACAAAAGCGCGTTCCGTCTGCGGATTATGGGGCTGAGGGACACCTTCCCCAGCTTCACCAATTGCGCGCTCAGCCAATTGGTATTCCCTCCGATCTGCGACGAAGCGTTCCAAAACTCCTCGATGAAATAGGGGACGCCCTCTCTTCCGAATCCCACGCCGACTTGATCGGATGGGTGAATCTGTTTCCGTTGCTGAATCATCCCGTTCCATATGACCGTAATTTCAGCCCGTTCACGATCGATGGGAATTCCTTCGATCTGTGGGAAGAATACATTCTCGAGCGAATCTCAGCTGTAACGAGACATTTGAGAAACTGCGGATCCCAGGTAAGCGGAGTCGAGTTTTCCAAGGTTGTGATCCAATGGGGAAGATGACTCCATTTTTTATGTGATTACAAAAAAAATGGAGCGAGTGAAGGGACTCGAACCCTCGACATTCACCTTGGCAAGGTGACGCTCTACCAACTGAGCTACACTCGCTTCCGTAAGCGGAGGCAGACGATACGGTTTTGAGTTGATGTTGCAAGCCCTGAATTTTGTCTTGGTGCGTCCTTTTGTTGCCCCTAAAACAAAACAGGGCATCCCCTAAATTTCTGTCATGAACACAAAAAGCCACACCAATCGCCGTCAGTTTCTTCAATCGACCGCCGCTGCCGGAGGTCTCTGGTATGCGGGCTGCGCGACACCGCCCGCTATTCGCACGGGCGCGGCGTCACCGAATGGCAAATTGAACATCGCTGCCGTGGGCGTCGGCGGCAAGGGCGCGGGCGATATCGCGGCGACCTCAGTGGGGCAGAACGTCGTCGCGATCTGCGATGTGGATGATCAAACCCTGAATCGCGCGGCCACGAAGTATTCGAAGGCGGCGCGTTATCACGATTGGCGTCGGATGCTCGAAAGGAACGATATTGACGCGGTCACGGTTTCCACTCCGGATCACATGCACGGTCCGATCGCGATGTCGGCCATGCAGCTGGGGAAACACGTCTACGTGCAGAAACCGCTGAGCCATACCATTCAGGAAGCGCGTGCAATCACGGCCGCCGCGCGGAAATATGGCGTCGTTACCCAGATGGGAAATCAGAATCATAGCGGGGCAGGCTACAAGACTCTCGTGCAGGCGGTACGCAGTGGCGTGATCGGAAAGGTGAAAGAAGCTCATGCCTGGTCGAATCGTCCGGTATGGCCGCAAGGAATTGTGAGACCTTCCGGATCGGATCCCGTCCCCGCGCATCTTTGGTGGGATCTCTGGTTGGGCGCGGCACCTTATCGATACTTCGTCGGGCCCAAGCAGGGTTCAAAAGGTGGCCGGGGGGCGTATCACAGCTTCAACTGGCGCGGGTATCTTGATTTCGGCGTCGGGGCCTTGGGGGATATGGGATGTCACATAATCGATCCGGTGATCTGGGGACTGCAACTGGGTGCCCCCAAGCGTGTCTGGTCCTCCGGTCCGGTGACGAATGGTGAGACCTATCCGAAATGGGAGACGATCCACTACGAATTCCCAAGTTCGGGTTATTGCGCCGGTGAGAATATGCGGATGACGTGGTACGACGGCGGAAAGAAGCCGGCCACGCGATTGGTGCCCGGTGCAGCGGACAAGGACTTGCCAGCAAATGGAGTCCTGTTTGTCGGTGAACGCGGCGTGTTGCTCTGTCCCCACAAGGAGCTGCCGCAACTTTGGCCGCGCGGTGACTTTGCAAACTCCAAGCTGCTTGAGGTTCCGGGCGATAATCACTATCAGCAATGGACCCAGGCGTGCAAAGGCGAGGGCCAGACGGTCTCGAATTTTGATTACTCAGGGCCGATGACGGAGACCGTTTTGATGGGAACCATCGCCGTTCGTTATCCAAACGAGAAATTGGAATGGGATTCCGAGGCGATGAAGTTCACGAACTCGGAAGCAGCGAACAAATTTGTGCGCAAGACCTACCGCCCGGGATGGCAGGTTCCCGGCTTGGGTTGACCGGGAGCGCCAGTGATCACGGTCCGGGAACAGGATTGAATGTAATCGACAATGAACGATTCGAATTGTCGGATGTCAGCTATCGGTAGACCCTTACATCTCCAGCTCATGAACAGATCAAAATATCTCAGGTTGTCACTCTTGATGATTCTTGTCGCCTCGCTCTCAGTGATTGCGAAGCTAGCGCTGTCAGCGGACAAAGAGACCCGCTCAGGGGCGGGAGAAACAAAGGCCCCAACGGCCCCGAAAGAGAATTTTGAGAAGCCCTCAAAAGAGGAACTGCAGAACAAGCTGAACCCGATTCAGTATTTCGTGACTCAACAGAGCGGAACAGAGCGCGCATTCACCGGCGAATACGACAAACACTACAAACCGGGAATTTACGTCGATATCGTAAGTGGTACCGCCCTTTTTAGCAGTCTGGACAAATACGATTCCGGTTGCGGATGGCCCGCCTTTACCCAGCCGATCGATAAAAAGTCGGTTTCTGCCAAGGAAGATCGCACGCACGGAATGGCCCGCACCGAAGTGAGGAGTAGCAAGGCGGACAGTCATCTCGGGCACGTTTTCCCAGACGGCCCCAAAAGCAGCGGCGGTCTGCGCTACTGCATCAATTCCGCTTCGCTCAAGTTCGTCCCGCTGACGGAGTTGAACGCCAAGGGATACGGCAAATACGTGAAGCAGTTTGAAACTGCCGGGCTCTGGCCGCTCAAGAAACCGGATGCGTCCGCCGAGAAAGAGGTCGCGATCATTGCCGGAGGCTGTTTCTGGGGAATGGAAGCCATCCTCCGGAAGATCGACGGCGTCATCGATACGGAGGTCGGCTACTGCGGCGGGGAAAACGCCAACGCGACCTATAAGAATCATCCCGGACATGCCGAAGCCATTCGTGTCGTCTTTGACCCCTCCAAGATCTCGTTCAAGAAACTGATGACCGACTGGTTCTTCCGGATTCACGACCCAACCACGCTGAACCGACAGGGGAATGACATCGGCACTGCCTATCGCAGCACCATCTTCTACGCCAACGAGGAGCAGCAGAAAATCGCACAGGAATCGATCGATGCAGTGCAGAAAACAGGCCGCTGGAACCGGCCGATCGCCACGACGATTGAGCCTGTGAAGAATTGGTCCGATGCTGAGGGCTACCATCAGGATTACCTGAAAAAGAATCCGAACGGCTACACCTGCCATTGGGTGCGTCCCTGGAGCGAAACCAAGACCAAGTTCTTCACCAATTAGGTCCTGAGGCTTGATTGGATTTGCACGCAACGTCAGTCGCTACGAGACTTTGTGACGACCTTTGGACTTTCGAATCCGGACGGAGACTACTTTGTATTCGGGGCACATGGCTTCCGAATCATGAACGTCGGAGGTGATGTTGTTGATCATGATTTCGGGGAAGTGGAAGGTGGTGCTTAGGACGCCGGGTTTTACCTCTTCGGTGATGACGGCTTTGACGTCGGCTTTACCGCGTTTGGATTCAAGGCAGACCGAGTCGCCGTCGGTGATGAAGTGTTTTTCGGCGTCGGAGGGGTTAATCATCAGGAGGTCTTCGGTGATGATTTCGCCGTTGGGGGTCCGCCGGGTCATGGCACCGCAGTTGTAGTGGGCGAGGACGCGGTTGGTGGTGAGGATGTAGGGGAAGTCTTTCTCGTTGTCGCTGACTTCCCGGGTTTCCTCAAAGGGGGTGTATTTGACGAAGCCTTTGCCGCGCTTGAAGGATTCCGTGTGGAGGATCTGGGTGTCGTCTCCGTTGGGCTTGATCGGCCACTGTTTGCCGTTGTCGCCGAGTTCATCCCAGACGGCGCCTTCGAAGAAGGGGACAATATTTGATATTTCTTCCAGGACGGTGGCGGCATCGTAATCCGGTTGCTCGTAGCCCAGACGATTCATGATATCGACGAGGATCTGGCCATCGGGTTTGGTTCCGGGGAGGGGTGGGACGACTTCGTTGACGCGTTGGACGCGGCGTTCGCCGTTGGTGAAGGTTCCGCTCTTTTCGAGGAAGGAAGCGCCGGGCAGGACGACGTCGGCCATCTTCGCGGTTTCGGTCATGAAGAGTTCCTGAACGACGAGGAGGTCGAGCTTGTCGAGCGCGGCCATGACCTTCTGGGTGTTGGGGTCGGTCTGGACGATGTCTTCGCCGATGATCCACATGGCCTTGAGTCGATCGTCCAGGGAGGCGTCAAACATCTCCGGAATCTTGAGCCCGTCAGTCGTGGGGTGGGCCACGCCGTAGAAGTCTTCGTAGATCTTGCGCTCGTCGGCTTGGGTGACGTCCCGGTATCCCGCGCCTTGATGCGGTTGCGCGCCCATGTCGGCGGCACCCTGCACGTTGTTCTGTCCGCGGAGTGGGTTCACTCCGACTCCGGGGCGACCGATGTTGCCGGTGAGCATCGCGAGGTTGGCGATCTGCATCACGGTGAAGGTGCCTTGGAAATGTTCGGTGACACCGAGTCCGTGGAAGGACATGGCGTTGCCGGCGGTGGCATAGGCGATCGCGGCGGCGCGGACGTCTTCGCGGTCTACGCCGGAGATCTTTTCGAGGGCATCGATGTCGATATTTTCAATCTCGGCGACGAAGTCGTCGTAGCCTTCGGTGCGGGTCTTGATGAAGTCTTCATGCACAACGCCTTCCTTCACGATGTAGTGGAGCATCATGTTGAGGACGGCGACATTGGTGCCGGGGCGCAGTTGGAGGAAGTGATCGGCGTAGCGGGCGAGCTCGGTTCGGCGCGGGTCGATGACGATGAGCGTCTTGCCGCCCATGGCGTGTTGTTTGAGCTTGGCTCCGGTGACGGGATGGGCGTCGGTCGGATTGGCGCCGATGACGAGCATGCAATGGGTGAACTCGATATCCGCGATGGAATTGGTCGCGGCACCGGTTCCGTAGGCGCGTTGCAGGCCCAAGGCGGTGGGGGAGTGACAGACGCGGGCGCAGCAGTCGATGTTGTTCGTGCCGATGACGGCGCGAATGAACTTCTGCATGAGGTAGTTCTCCTCATTGGTGCAGCGGGCGGAGGAGATTCCGGCGATGTAATCGGGTCCGCTGTCCTGCTTGATACGGGTCAGTTTCTCCGCGATGTAATCGTAGGCTTCATCCCAGCTGGCTTCGACAAATTCGCCGTCGCGTTTGATGAGCGGGGAACGGAGCCGTTCCGGATGGTCGTAGAATTTGAAGGCGTAACGGCCCTTGAGACAGGTGTGTCCCTGGTTTACCTCGGCATCGATGGGGGCGCTGATGCTGTGGATGGTGTCGTTGGTGGACGCGATTTCGAGATTGCAGCCGACGCCGCAATAGGTGCAGACCGTGCGGGTCTTTTTCTGACTGGCGAGGCCCTTGGAAAAGTAGATGTCAGAGATGGCGGCGGTGGGGCAGGTCTGGGCACAGGCTCCGCAACTGACGCAGTCTGATTCGCCGAAGGGGCTGTCGGTGCTTTTGATGATGCGGTTGTCGAAGCCGCGTCCGGCCATGCTGAGCACAAATTCTCCCTGGATCTCATCGCAGGCCCGCACGCAGCGGTAGCAGTTGATGCACTTCGAAAGGTCCGAGGTCATGTAGGGATGACTGAGATCCTTTTTGCGATCGAGGTGGTTCTTGCCGGCGGGATACCGGACGTCATGGATGCCGACCCGGGCGGCGACGGTCTGGAGTTCGCAGTTGCCGTTGACTTCGCAGGTCAGGCAGTCGAGCGGGTGATCGGTAAGGACGAGCTCGATGATGTTCTTCCGGAGACGTTGAATATTCTCCGAATCGGGATAGATGAAATAGCCTTCCTGAATTGGGGTATGGCAGGAGGCCATGACTTTTGCCCGTCCGCCTTTTTCAAGGGCGACGTCGACACTGCAAACACGACACGAACCGAAGGGCTTGAGGTTGGGCGCATCGCAGAGGGTCGGGACCGAATCCGCGCCGAGATTGCGGCGGAGAAAGGAGATGACGGTTTCTCCGGGTTCAATCTCCTGCGGGCGGTCGTTGATGTAGGCGACTTTCATGGGACTGGTTGTTAGTTCTTGGCGAAGTAGGGGGCCAGTTCGTCTTTGAAATACTCGAGGGCGTTGCGAATGGGCAGTGGAACACCGCCGCCGAGGGCGCAGAGCGATCCGGTTTCCAAGGTGTGCAGCAGATCGTCGAACAGCGTTGGGTCGATCTTGTAATCGCCACCCTGGGCCTTTTCACAGAGTTCCTGTCCGCGGACTGATCCGAGGCGGCAGGGGAAACATTTGCCGCAGCTTTCAGCGGCGGTGAAATCGAGCAGGTGTTCGATAAATTTGATCATCGGGAAGTCCTCCGGGATGCAGACCACTGATCCGTGCCCGAGCAGGAAATGGTTCTGTGCGAACGATTCGAAATCGACGGTGAGATCCTTGATGCGGTGAATGGGGACCATGCCTCCCAACGGCCCACCGATCTGGACAGCCTTCACGGGCGATTTGAATCCGCCGGCCAGTTCGTCAATGACGAGGGAAAGCGACGTGCCCATGTCGACTTCGTACATGCCGGGCTGATTGAAGAAGCTGTCGAGACAGACGAGCTTTGTGCCGGAAGACTTGTCTGTGCCGATGGCTTTGTAGGCCGCGCCGCCATGTCGGATGATCCAAGGAACTGCCGCGAGCGTTTCGACGTTGTTCACCACGGTGGGTTTGTTGAACAAACCTTCCTGGGTGGGGTAGGGCGGACGGACCCGCACTTCCGGCCGCTGTCCCTCGATGGAACTCAGCAGTGCGGTTTCTTCGCCGCAGATGTAGGCGCCTCGGGCGGTGATTACCTTGAATTCAAAATCGAAGCCGGTGTCCCGAATGTTTTTGCCGAGCAAGCCGCGCTCGGTGAGGTCGACAATGGCGGCCTGAACGATGCGGATTGCTTCGGGATACTCCGCGCGGATATAGACCACACCCCACTTCGCTCCGACCACGAAGCCGGCGGCCATCATGCCCTGCAGCACTGCTTGGGGGCGCTCCTCCAACAGGTAGCGATCGGAGTAGGCTCCAGGATCTCCTTCGTCGGCGTTGAGAACGATGAACTTGGTTTCGTTCTCGACCACCTTGCAGGAATCGAGTTTGAGCCCCAGCGGGAAACCTGCTCCACCCCGGCCACGCATACCGGAGGTTTTGATTTCGTTGAGGAGGTCGTCGGGAGAATTGCCAAGCGTGGCGAGGAAGGGGGCGTAGAAGTCCTCCACATCACCGGTTTCGAGGGTGAGCACCGGAGTGCCGTGAGTGCCGACGTGATAGCGGTCGGATGGGGCTGATAGATCGGCTGGCACTGATCCGGCGATCTCGGCGATCTCCTCGGGGGACTTCGCGGAATGGTTCTTTTCTCCGAGCTGAAACGCCCCGTTTTCATGGCAGCGTCCGAGGCAGCAGATATGGCCGATCTCAGACTCTTCAAAGTGTTTCCCCAGCTCAGACTTCAAGCCGTCCTGGGTGCCGGCGGTCAGGCAGGCGGTGCCGTTGCAATAGTAGACTTTCTTGCCCTTGTTCTCGGGCTTCATGAAATCGTAGAAGGTCGCGGCGCCGTAGGTGTTTGCCTTGCCGATGAGAAACTCCTTAGCCAAGGCTTCCAACGCGGCCGGGTCAGGTGTACCGGTGGCGGTTGACAATTCACCGAGGCGTTCGAACAGGTTGTTCGTCAGCGACTTGCGTCCCGACAGTTCACTGAGGTTCTTGGACATGGTTGCGCAAAAGATTATGCAAGCCGCTTCAACGCCTTCCAGCATTATCGACCTGAGGAACGAGGAAGGTAACTGCGCGGTGCGATTTCAGCCATTAAGCAATCTTTCAGGCACATGTAGTATTCTGCCGGGAAAATTTGTGGTTCCCGTGCGAATCGTGCCGTTGGACTGCGGTCGCACTAAGGTCATTCCCAGATCGGTGCGCGACTTTTATTGAGCCGGGGCGGGTCTTCTGCTTCTATTTCGCCCGTTCGCTCTGACACCCGAATGAAGCCGCTTTTCGAATCCACAGTATCTGCCTTGGCCTACTCGATTATCCGTGAGGAATGCCGGGTGTATTCGCATGGTCGGGAGGCGGATCTGAACCGGGTCGTCCAGTTCGTGTTGGGCCAACGGGCGCGGATGCCGGATCTCCACGGTCTGCTAATGATGATTCTGACGGTGGTGTTCGCGGTGCAGGCGTTGTTTTTCTATGGGGCACTTTTCAACCGACTTTCACATGAGCATCGGTGGGAACACATCCTCGCCTGGCGGAACTCGCGCCTCGGACCGCGGCGCGATCTGATCCGCTTCTACGAAAGTCTTTCGGTGCTCGGCTGGTATTCCCTCGCTCACAAGGAGGGCAAACAGTGAGTTCCGCCAATGGATTCAAGGTTCTCGGCGCTCCTGAAGGCCCCTTGCGCGCGCAGGTGGTCGTGGTGGGTTCCGGACCTGGAGGCGCGATCACCGCAGCGATACTGGCTGAAGCGGGGCGCGATGTGCTGCTGATCGAGGAAGGGAAATTTCTTCAACTCGACTCCTGCGAGGCCTTCTCGCTCGACGAGATGATTCAGAAGTATCGCAACGGTGGAATTACCCCGGCGGTGGGGCCGGCTACGGTTGCCTACGTCGAAGGGAAATGCGTCGGTGGCGGCAGTGAGATCAACAGTGGGCTCTATCACCGCACGCCGCCGAACATCCGGGAGCGTTGGCAGAAGGAGTTCAAGGTGGAAGGGCTGGATGATGCGGATATCGAGCAGCACTTCGAAGCCTGCGAACGGGACGTCTTTGTTTCGCTGCTTCCCGGGAAGGCATCGGAGGCTTCGCTGAAACTGCACGATGGCGCCTTGAAGAAGGATTGGAAGTCGATGGAGGTGCCGCGTTGGTATCAATACGACAAAGGGGCCAAGCTCGCCACGGATGGTAAGCGCAAGTCGATGACGCGAACGTTTATTCCGCGTTTTCTGGAAGCGGGCGGACGGATGTTGCCACAGACCCGAATCGACAAGCTGCATCGTGAAACGAACGGGTGGCGGGTGACCGGCACGCACGCGGATGGAACACCGGTCGAGATCAACGCCGAAACGGTGTTCAGCTGTGGAGGCGCGATTCAGACCCCGGCATTGTTGCTGCGGAGCGGAATCGACAACAATATCGGCCGGTCGTTGCAACTGCATCCGACCGTCAAGGTAACGGCCCGCTTTGATGACGTGGTGAACACGCCGGGGATGGGCGTGCCGGTGCATCAGGTGAAGGAGTTTTCGCCCGCTCTGAGCTTTGGCTGTTCCATCAGTTCGCTGCCCTACATCCAACTGGCGATGACGGATCATCCGACGCACATGCACGAGGTGGAATCCAACTGGGAGAAGATGGGAATCTACTACGGGATGATCACGAGCGACAGCGTGGGATCGATCCGGCCCGTGCCCGGGTTCAAGGATCCCTGGGTGAGTTACAAATTGAACGCGGGCGATATGCGTTTGCTGGCGGACGGAATTCGGAAGCTTTGCGAAATGCTTTTTGAAACGGGAGCGAAGGCGTTGTTTCCGAGTGTGCGGGGGATCGAGCCAATCTGGACGCCGGACAACCTGAGTCGTATTCCCGCGACCCTGCCATTTGGGAGGACCAATCTCATGACCATCCATCTGTTTTCCTCCTGTCCGATGGGGGAGAACCTGAGACGTTGCGCGACCAATTCGTTTGGACGCGTGCATCAGCAGAAGGATCTTTATATCAGTGACGCGAGTCTCATCTGCACCGCTCCCGGTGTGAATCCGCAGGGCAGTGTCATGGCGTATGCCCGCCGCAATGCCCTGAAGTTTCTGGGTAAACTGTGAACCCGACAAAATAGTGAATATTCTTTTCGATTTAGTATGAGCGATTTGGGAACCAAAAATGTGTTGATCACCGGCGCGGCCGGTTGGCTGGGCTTGAATCTCGTCGATGTGCTGGTGAACGGCATCGCGGAACATCCGGTGTTGAAGGGGGGATTTGAAGGTCTGAACATCCGCTGTTTGCTCCTGCCCCAGGATGATGAAGCACCGCTCAAGGCGATTTTTCCGGCCGCCGAAATTGTGCGAGGCGACGTGTGTAAGCCGAAGGATTGTGAGGCGCTTTGTAAGGATATGACGGGCGCAACTGTTTTCCACATTGCCGGTATCATTCATCCGAAAAAGATTCGCCAGTTATTCGCAGTCAATGTCGGCGGGACCAATAACGTTCTCAACGCCGCGGTGGCGGCCGGGGTAAAGCGCGCGGTGGTGATGTCTTCGAATTCGCCCTGCGGTTGCAACCCGCATCGGGATCATCTGTTCGATGAGGATTCTCCCTACAATCCGTACATGAGTTATGGCGCTTCCAAAATGCAGATGGAGGAGGCCGTGCATGCGATTCACGCCTCCGGCACTCTCGAAACGGTGATCATTCGGGCACCGTGGTTTTACGGTCCTCATCAACCGCCCCGGCAACGGCTCTTCTTCGAGATGATCCGGGATGGCAAGGGGCCCATTGTCGGGGATGGGAACAACAAGCGTTCCATGGCGTTCTGCGAAAACCTGGCGCAGGGATTGATCCTCGCTGCGATGAATGAGGGTGCCAACGGGAAGACCTATTGGATCGGCGATGAACGTCCCTACACGATGAACGAGATCATGGACACGATTGAGCGCCTGCTCGAATCGGAGTTCAATCAGACCTGTAAGCACAAGCGCATGCGGCTGCCCTCCATCGCGGCGGATCTGGCGTTGAAGGTGGATCAGGTGATGCAGAAGGCCGGGCTCTATCATCAAAAGATTCATGTGCTTTCCGAGATGAACAAAACGATCGCGTGCTCGGTGGAGCGCGCGAAAAAGGAACTCGGATTCATTCCCCTGGTCTCGTTGGAGGAAGGGATGCGTCGGAGTCTCAAGGACATCTATGGAAGACCGTAATTCTGACGCAGACAGTTCGTAGACATCCTTAACCCGGAACACCCCAGCCATGGTCATACTCGGAATACTTTTCCTGATGTTCGTCTGCGCGGGGCTCTACGCGCTCAGGATCCTGTTCGCGAAAGGCCGGGAGATATCTTTCGAACATCGCTTCATGATCGCGGCTGCGCCGCTGCTGGTGTGCCTGATGTTTTCGCTGCTGGTTTACAGCGTGATTCGCATGCCGGGTAGGGATTGGAACGCCGCCCGGATCACCCCGAGCGTGGCGTTGAAATTCGGTTACACGCTTTACTATCCGGCCAACCAGGGACCGATTCTGAACACCCTGTATGCGCCGATCACCGCGGTGGCATATCTGCCGGCCGCGTTGGGGAACGATCCGACCAGTGCGATCCTCATTGCCGGGGCGATTAACACAGGAAGCATGGCGTTCGCGATGTTGTTCCTGCTCCTGGCGCTGAAAGGACCGGAGCAGAATACCTTGAACCGCAGTTTGCGCTGGGCGTTGTGGGTGCTTGGAGTGGCGGCCATTTACAGTCACGCCGGGATCAGCTACGCAATTCAGTCCATCCATGCGGATGCGCCGGCGATGGGGATGATGTTGGTCGCATGTACGCTCCTGATGCTGGCCGGGGACAAACCGAGTTTCCGACGTTTGACGGTCGCGGCGTTGTTGGCCGCATGCGCGGGCTTCTCGAAACAGATTGAAGTCTTTTGTCTGCCGGGAATCTTCTTCTATCTAGGGTTCGTCTTTGGCTGGCGGAGTGCCTTCACATTCGCCGGACTCGTGGCCGCCTGGGCGGGAGTCTGCGTGGTGGTATGCAGTGCTGTATTCGGGGGCTTCGAGGCGATGATGTTCAACATTGTGGAGGTGCCCAGTCTTCATGCCTGGAAGGGACCGAAGGTGGCGATTCTGATCAAGTCCTTCATCAAGCTTATGCTGGGAGGCGGATTCATCCTGCTGCCCTTGGCGCTCTTCGTGGTTCGGGCCTTTGACCGCTGCAAAATTTCAGTGGCTGGAGTTGGCGGGGTTCTGAACCAAAATCGTTGGCTCCTGCTGATCTTCGCGGGGGGCACCATGACCATTGGTTCGGTGCTCGGAGAGGTGAAGATCGGCGGCATGGAAAAT
>JBLFYM010000140.1:0-15166 GCA_047608975.1 Limisphaerales bacterium
GCTCTCAAGTCCGAAGGGTTCCTGACCCGCGATCCGCGTATGCGCGAACGCAAGAAGTACGGTCAGCCTGGTGCCCGCAAGCGCTACCAGTACAGCAAGCGATAATTCGTTCTGCGATTTCAAACCCCGCGGGCTCTGTCCGCGGGGTTTTTTGTTTTTACGGATCGATGCCGTGGATCGACGGACTAATTTGCTTTTGCGCTTCCAATTGATTTGGCCCATTCCAGAATACAATCAGCATGGATACAGTAAGAACCGCCATCGTCGGCGCCTCGGGTTACTCGGGTGAGGAACTCGTGAATCTCCTGTTGCATCACCCGCACGCCGAACTCAGCGCGGTGACCTCGCGACAGTATGCCGGCAAGACTCTTGCCGAAATTTTCCCCAAATACGCCGCTCATCCCCGTGCCCGCGCGCTGAAGTTCGAAGAGCCCGACGTCTGGAATCTCGCGCAGAAGGCAGAAATCATCTTTCTCGCACTGCCGCACGGTGTGGCTGCGGAATACGCTGCCGGTCTGCTTGAAAAGGAAAGAAGGGTGATCGATCTGAGTGCGGATTTCCGCCTGAACGACGCTGATGTGTATCGGGAATTCTACGGCCATGAACATCCCGCGCCCGACCTTCTTGCCCGAGCGGTCTACGGCCTGCCAGAGATTTACGGTAAGACGATCAAGGGTGCCGAGCTCATTGCCAATCCGGGTTGTTATCCCACGAGTATTCTGTTGCCGACGATTCCCTTGCTGAAGGCTGGCCTGATCAAGGCCACCGGAATCATTGCTGATTCGATGAGCGCAGTCAGTGGTGCGGGGAGGAAGACGGAGGTTCCCTACCTGTTTGTGGAATGCAACGAGAGTGTCCGGCCTTACGGCGTGCCCAAACACCGCCATCTTTCCGAGATCGAACAGGAAATGACAATCGCTGCCGGTCGCGAGGTGACAATTCAGTTCACCCCGCATCTGGTTCCGATCAACCGGGGGATCCTTTCGACCCTGTATCTGGCCCCGGAGAAATTCTTCGAGTCTGAGTCCGAAATGAATCAGCTGAACGAACGGATCGCAAAAGTGTTTGAGGAAGCTTACGCCGATGAGCCGTTTGTGCGCGTGCTGACTGATGGTTCGTTGCCGGATACCAAAAACGTGGCCGGAACAAACTACATTGATATCGCCTGGCGATTGGATATCCGGACCGGCCGACTGATTGTGATGAGTGCCGAGGACAACATCATGAAGGGCGCCAGCGGTCAGGCGGTCCAGAATTTCAACATCATGTGCGGGTATGATCAGACCGCCGGGCTGGTCTGACGGAGACTCGAATGAAAACGGTCGCCATCCTCGGAGCCAGCACGAACCGCAGCAAATACGGCAATCGCGCCGTCCATGCCTTCGGGGACAAGGGCTACAGCGTCTTTCCCGTGAATCCGCGGGCGAATGAGATTGAAGGATTGGTCAGTTACCCGGATATCGCCGCGGTGCCGGAAAAGCCGGATGTGGTGAGCGTGTATCTCCCGCCGACGATATTGCTCGAGGCACTGCCAGATATCGCGGATCGCGGGTGTGGTGAACTCTGGTTGAATCCGGGAACGGACACGCCTGAGGTGATCGCGTTGGCCGAAGAACTGAAATTGAACGCTGTGATTGGGTGTAGTCTGGTGGGCCTGGTCAGTGGGCGGCTCTGATTCTGATTGGATATCGAATTTGCTCAGCGAGTCCATGAACCGAATTCATTTTTGCAAACACACTCCCGGAGCGCATCTTGGAGACAGATTTTGAACTGATGGACAAACTACTGATAATCGATGACGAGGCGGATGTGCAGTACTCGTTCCGCCGCATCTTCAGTTCGCCAGACATCCAGATTGAGACCGCTGACAGCGGCGAGGACGGACTGGAGATTCTCCCACGTTTCAAACCCGACCTGATCATCATGGACGTCCGCATGGGCGGAATGACGGGGCTTGAAACCTTGGCCAAACTGCGTGAGCTGGACGCCAAAGTTCCGGTGATCATGATGACCGCCTATGGCACGACGCAGACCGCGATCGAGGCGATGAAGCTGGGGGGCTTTGATTATCTGCTCAAACCCTTCGATATTCCGATGCTCAAAGAAGTCGTCGCGAAGGCGCTGGATGCCTCCCGTGCGATGAAGCAGGTCGTCTTGTACGAACCATTGCTGGAATCGGAGGATTACGACGTGGGAATCATCGGCCAGAGCCAGCCCATGCAGGAGGTGTTCAAGATGATCGGCCAGCTCGCCACCTCGAATGCGACTGCCCTGATCACTGGCGAGAGCGGGACCGGCAAGGAGTTGGTGGCCCGCGCAGTCTACTCTCACAGCTCGCGGAGCGAGCAGACGTTTCTCGCGATCAATTGCGCGGCCATTCCGGAGAACCTGCTGGAGAGTGAACTTTTTGGGCACGAAAAGGGCGCGTTTACCGGCGCGACTTCACAGCGGATTGGAAAATTCGAGCAGTGCAATCGAGGGACGATATTTCTCGATGAGATCGGCGACATGTCGCTGACGACACAGACCAAGATTCTGCGAATCCTGCAGAATGGGACGATCGAGCGCGTTGGGGGAAACAAGCCGGTGCAGGTCGATGTTCGGGTCATCGCCGCGACCAATAAATATTTGGAGGAAGCGGTCGCCAACAAAGAGTTCAGAGAAGATCTCTTCTACCGCCTCAATGTGGTGAGAATCCTGATGCCACCGTTGCGGGAGCGGTCCGGTGATATCCGATTGCTGGTGAATTACTTCCTTCAGAAATTTGCTCGTGAACTGGCGAAGCCGGTGACCTCTGTTCAGGCGGAAGCGCTCGCTGCGCTTGCGCGGTATCAATGGCCGGGCAATGTTCGAGAACTCGAGAACGTGATCCACCGGGCCTTCGTGGTCTGCAAGGGACAGGCGTTGCTACTCGGCGATCTTCCCGATGAGGTTCGTGGAACCACGGCTCCATCGCCTGCCACAATGTCCGGGGAATCAGGCACCGAGGCTGAAGAGGTGGAAACATCCGGCGATCTGCCAGCTCTGGCGGCGGCACTTTTCCGATGGGCACGCGATCACAGCGATCTGCAGGTCATCCCTGCCGTTGAGCGGGAACTGATCATTTGTGCGTTGAAGGAAACCGGGGGCAACCAGGTGCAGGCCTCGAAGCTGCTCGGTATCACGCGCGCGACCTTGCGCAAGCGCATTGAGAAATTCGACATCCGACAGGAACGAGAATTTAAGTAGCCCCGGCTGGAGTTCGCGCCCCCACGCCAAAGCGGGAACTCCAACCGGCATCTGGCTCGCACCAACCCTCAGTTTGAAGTAGCGTCCGTCTGATTCTCGATGCGGCTACGACCAAAAACCTTGTGGGAAAATGTGTGGATTGGATTGGAAGCGCGGATCCTGTTCGCGCTGGTTTCCCTGTTGATAATGGTCTGCGTCGTGAGAGCAGCGCCGGTAGAATTGGAGACCGGTGGGATTTTTTCCGTAGGCGCACCCGCAGTGGCGGCGTATTCGATCAGTGGCACTGGACAACGAAACAACGCGGTCCGGTTCAAGTTGAAGAAGCCGTTTATCGCGGACGAATTGTTTGTTCGGTTCCGCGTGAATTATGCCGCGAATACGATCGATCAGGCCGAGGTCGACGGTGGGAATGGGGAGTTCTTCGTTTTGTGGTTGGATGAACAGGAAGGCTTTGACGGATCTGCCCATGCGGGCGGCGTTCCCAACCTGGGAATTCATGTGAAGGACGGAAAGAACGCGTTCATGATTCGATACACGTCCGGTCAGGAGAGTTTTGCTCCAACTGAATTGGTGGGCGATCGCGAGTTTGTCCTGATCGGGAGGCTATGGAAAACCAGCCCGGGGCCGGACTCCGTGTATGATGCTTTGGATCTCTGGGTTGATCCAAAGCTCGGGGAGGAATTCAAGCCGCAGGCTTCACGGATGAGCAGGCGGAGTATTGAGACCGTCCAGTGGATCGGTTTTGCCACGGGCGGCAAAACGGAGCCGGATGACCGTATACTGATCTCGGACATCGCTTTGGCTGACTCATGGTCGGGCATCTTGGGACTGCCGGATATGGCTCCCGCTCCAAAACAACCTGAACCCGAACCGCCTCCCGTGAAGACGGTCGCGTTTCGAACCGATATCCATCCGATCCTGCGGGATCGCTGCTTCGACTGTCATTCCGGATTGAAGGCGAAGGGCGGAGTGCGTCTGGACATTCTCGACGAGGCGTTGAATCAGACTGCGCCCCGTGACGCATCGGCGAGCCGGCTGATCCAATTGGTGACTCATACCGATCCGGAAAAGAGGATGCCTCCGGCCAAGCATGCGCCGCTCAATCCTGAGCAAATCGGCAAACTGCGTGCCTGGATTGATGAAGGTCTTGATTGGGATCACGAGCTCTTGCCCACTCCGATTCCGGTGACGGATCACTGGTCGTTCCAGCCACTTGCGCGTCCGGATGTGCCGCCGGTGAAGCAGGGGAGTTGGGTTTCGACGCCGGTTGATAACTTCATTCTGAAGCGATTGGAGCAACAGGGATTGCAGCCGGCACCGCGTGGGGCGCGCAAGGTGCTGACGCGGCGTCTGGCATTTGATCTGATTGGTCTCCCTGAATCCGTGATACCGATCCGCCCGGACGAGTCGCTCGATGACTATTCTGTTCGTCTTCTGGAGTCCGTTCACCACGGTGAGCGTTGGGGCCGCCATTGGCTGGATGTGGCGCGCTGGGCGGAGAGTAACGGACATCAGCACAACCGCGATCGTCCGCATGCCTGGCGTTATCGTGACTATGTGATCCGGAGCTTTGCTGAGAACAAACCGTTCGATCAGTTTGTGAAGGAACAATTGGCGGGGGATGAAATTCCCTTCGATGAAGACGCGATCATCGCGACGGGCTTTCTGGCGGCGGCGCGCTACAGCGGCAACGATCTCGATGAGGAGATTCAACGAAACGACATCCTGGTCGATCAGGTGAACACCACTTCAACCGCGTTTCTGGGACTGACCTTTGAATGCGCCCAATGCCACACGCATAAGTTCGATCCGATCAGTATTCGCGACTACTACCAGCTGCAGTCGTTCTTTCGCAAAGGTCAGCCGGGCAATGTCGTGCTGAAGTCGGAGGACAAAACGGCTCGCAAACTGATCGAGCGACGTTGGGCTGTCTTCGACGGCGTGCACGCCCGGATGGTCGAAACCAAACGGCGCCAGGGTAATCCTGATCCCATTCTGATTATTCCGAAATCGGTGATCGGTGGAATGCGATCGGCGGAAAAGAAGTTATTCAAAGAACTGGAGGCGGAGATCGCCAAGCTTCCGCAGAGTTGGTCCTACTATTCGCCAGCGACTGCCGCCACGCCATTGGCCATCGCGCCGCACGAGATGCGCTGGCCGCTGCCCCGACATCCCGAAGTCTTGGCTCGTCAGAAAACGCATCTGCTGGTGCGTGGGGATGTGAAGAGCAGGGGACCGGAAGTTCAGCCCGGTCTACCTCAGGTATTTGCAACCGGAGCGAAAGCGGGGAATCGAACTGAACTCGCGAGTTGGCTGACCAGCACGAACAATCCACTCACCGCACGTGTCTGGGTGAACCGCATCTGGCAATGGCATTTCGGTCGCGGACTCGTGGAAACGTCGGGCGACTTTGGCAAACAAGGAACGACGCCGTCGCATCCGGAACTTCTCGACTGGTTGGCCAGCGAATTGATCGGCAGCAACTGGGACTCGGGTCATGTTCACCGGCTCATTCTGAGTTCCAGCACTTGGCGGATGTCTTCGGAATACTCGCCGGGGAACGCGCGGCTGGATCCCGACAATCGAAACTATTGGCGTTGGCAACCGAGACGGCTGGAAGCGGAAGCCATTCGGGACACAATGCTGGCGGTTGCGGGCCTCTTGGATCTGAATCAGGGAGGGCGAAGTGTCCCGCTCGCGAAAGCGGACTCTTCGAATCGGCGCAGCGTCTATCTTCAGCAGAAGCGCGACAAGCTGCCGCATCAACAGATGCTGTTCGACGGAGCGGGAGCGATCACCAGTTGCGCCCAGCGACGGGTGTCCACAGTTTCGCTCCAGCCGCTCTATTTGCTCAACAGCAAGTTCGCGAGTCGGGTGGCGGCAGATTTTGCAAAGTCACTCGAGTCGGTGTCATCGAAAAGGGAACAGGCGTCCGCAGCAATTCAGCGGGCTTTGGGACGCGACCCCGATCCTGAAGAACTCGCCCGGACCGTCGAGCTGCTCAACGACCGGGGGCTGGTTGCCGTTTGCGCCGCGTTGATGAACCTGAACGAGTTTGTCTATATCCCGTAGATTTACCCAGGTGTGTTTGAAAGTGAAGGTAGGCTGATCCTGTCCTTTCCTCTGCAGCCTGATTGGTAGCTCACCAGATCGGGGGCACGAACGGCACGGACTCGTAAGCTCGCCTGCGATTCCCTCAGTTACGGAGACACCCGATCTACCCTCCGCCGTTGACGTCCGCGCGGAGTTCATGTTCTAAACACGCATGCACTTACTTGCCGCCGTTGACGGTCTGCCCGTGGGCAAATTGATCGCCCTGCTCGTATTCGGAATCGCATTTCTGCTCGTTCTGATCCTGCGCTTCAAGCTGCAGGCCTTTTTGGCGCTCATCTTGGTATCCGTCGTGGTGGCGGCGAGCTCGAAGCTGATCAATCCCGCGGCCGTTCCACTGACGCAGGTGGCCGGGACGATAGTGAACAGTATGGGGGGGGCGCTGGGCTTTATTGCGACGATCATCGGCATCGGCGCAATCTTTGGCGCGATACTGGAACACTCAGGCGGCACCCAGGCGCTCGCCAATTCCCTGATAAAGAAGTTTGGGGAAGGTAAGGCACCCTGGGCCATGCTGCTGACCGGGTTTATCATCTCCATTCCCGTTTTCCTCGACGTGGCGCTGGTCATGCTCGCGCCGCTGCTCTATGCGCTCGCCCGGAAAACCGGGAAACCGCTGCTCGTCTACGGTCTTCCGCTTTGCGCGGGGATGGCGATCACGCATGCGTTTGTGCCTCCCACTCCAGGACCGGTCGCGGTTGGCTACATCCTCGGAGTCAACCTCGGTTATGTGATCATGTTTGGCCTTATCGTCGGACTGCCGACCGCGCTGATTTGCGGTCCGTGGATGACCAATAGGTTGGCAGCGACAGTTGACATTCCACTGCCTGAAGTCGATCCGACTGCCGAGACGAAAGAGGTGAACCTCCCCGGGTTTGGTTTCATCCTGTCGCTGATTGCGCTGCCAATCGGTTTGATTCTCATGGGAACCATCATCGAACAGGGGGTTGCATCCGGACTGGAAGCCGGGCTTTCGAATGGCGATCGGAAGACGGAATTGGCGGCCGGTTTGGCTGCGATGCCGGGGCTTCAACAGTTTGTTTTCTTTCTGGGGCATCCGGTGATTGCACTGCTGCTCTCCACCCTGTTGGCGATCTACTTCCTCGGCACGCGTCGCGGCGTGAGTGGTGATGTGTTGGTGGAGATTTCGACGAAGGCCTTGGGGCCGGCAGGAATCATTATTCTGATCACAGGAGCGGGTGGGGTGTTCAAGGGCGTGTTGAAAGCGACCGGGATTACTGATGCGCTCGTCGTGGCGTTCGGAAGTTCGGGGATCCCAGTGCTGGTGCTGGCCTACGTGTTCGCGACCTTGGTCCGAATTGCGCAGGGATCAGCGACCGTGGCAATGCTCACTGCGGCCGGGTTGATGGTCGGATTTGTGGAAGGGTTGAGCCAACCGCAGCTGGCTCTCGTGACAATCGCGATTGCCGCCGGTGCCACAGGTTTTTCCCATGTCAATGACTCCGGCTTCTGGATGATCTCCCGCTACTTCCGGATGACTGAGGCGCAGACACTGCGTACTTGGAGCATTCTTTCCACGTTGATCTCAGTCATCGGGTTCGGAATATGTATGCTGGTCTCGATGTTCGTCGCGAAGGGTGGCTGAGCGCCTCATCCCAGATTGTTGGCCCTGCTGCTCGCGTGCAACGACCCGAGACGAGGTCCAATGTGGTGCTGGTTTTCAACCGGCAATGCCGGTTGGAAACCGGCACCACTCTGAGAGTAAGAAGATCACCCGATGATCAGCTACGTTCTGGGGACACCAAAGTTGAGCGGTCACTACGTGACGCGGGGGAATTTGCGAAGCGAACCGTGGGTTGAAACCCACGGCTATCTCTGAAACGTCGCTACGCGACTGAAGCCTCTACTCGTTTCAATTCTCGGCTGAGATCTATCAGGGCATTTTCAGGTCCTTGAAGTCGAAGGGTACCGTGTACATGCCGATTTTGCCGGCGATGACGATGACCAGCGTGGGGTTTTCCGGTGTTTTGCCAGCGGTCTGGAATCCGGCGCGGAGGCGATGCTCATCGCGAAATTGGTTGCGGTTGAGGAAGTAGCGTTTGAATTCCTGGGTCTTGTCCGCGCTGATCAGTTTCAGGTCGACGATGTGATCGATCGGGTTTTCGCTCACCAGTTCGAGATTGGACGGGCTGAACCTTTTGAGAGTCAGTCCGAGGGTTTTCAGTTCTGGGGCGTCGAGCGTTTTGCCAACCAGCCCATTGACGCCGGGGACTTCGACGGACGTGAGTTTGTCGGGGACGTGGAGGACCAGTGCGCCGCGGACGCTGAAGCTTTCCGCATCCCTTGCCGGCTCCGTCAACTTGATACTCAGATCTGAGGCCTGCTCGTTTTTGAATTTTGTCCTTAGGTCATTGAGTTTCTCATTCGGCTTCGAATTCAACTTCAGGGCCTGGCCGGTATTGTCGCTCCCATCCAGAATCGTCAGCCGACTCCAACCGGTCGGGCGCAGTTTCGCAGGCCAGGAGATCTCAGTGGTCAGGTTGATCGGGGCGTTGCCAAAGTAGGTCTGGTTTTTCGGTTGGTAGTTGTGGCCGCGAAATATCTGGGCATGGACCGCGGTGATTTTCACCTCATTCAGTGTTGCCATGATGGTCTTGTCGTCGGTCTTGAAATCGCTCAGATCAATGTTGGTGCTGTTCGGGCCGAGCGGCAGTTTGAACGTGACCCCGGCTGCGGAACAGATGGCTTTGGGCTTCTCAGTCGAGATCTTTTTGTAGTCCGCCTCGGTCGTCTTCTTCGTGATCTCGAAAGTCCAGCGGGCTCGGTTTTCGGATTGCTTGGCACCGTTCCCGCCGGTGATCTTGTTGGGCATCACCAAGGTCCGGTCGATCTTGAGTCCGAGCATCATCGCCTTCATTGAGTTGAACTTGAGTTGAGTGGTGGTTTCGTCGTTTCCGCCGTTCATTATTCCCTTCGGAATGCTTGCCTCCAGCTGGTCACCCACCTTTTTGAATTCCCATTCAAACTGCTTCTTCAGTTTCTTGGAACGATACATCTCCAAGATGGAATCAAATTCGACCTTGCCACTCACGGTGGTGCTCTCTTCCTTTTTCTCCAATTGGTACGCCGTCAATCGTGCTCCCCTGATTGTGGAAACCGTCTTACGGAACTGATCTTCAATGGTCAGGATCTGTCCATCGAAACTCATTCCATCGTTGGAATCCTGCATCGCGGCCATCTGTGCACCGAGTTTCATGCGAAAACTCCAGGAGCCGGATCCGTTGGCGTTCACGGTGAGAGTGTCTTCGAGTTCGAAGCAACCGGTGAGCAGGGCGGCGCTGCAGACGAGTAGGGTAGATAGTATTTTTTTCATGGGCCTGTTGTGGATGTCGACGAAACTGGGCGGCTGAGTTCGGGAATCCAAGATGAAAGTGTTCCATGATCGGGGGGTGTTTGTAATCTGGCAGGCCGGGGGATTCCGATCGGGTCATTCACTTTTCGTACCCACCACGTGAATGCATCTGCTCTTTGCTTGCGCTCTTGCTGGGGCAAATCAATCATCGCCGATTCTCATGACTCCTTTGCGCCTGATTCTACTGTTTTCGATTCTCGCCCCGCTCCTTCGTGCCGCCGAAACCGCTCCACACTGGATTTGGTATGACGATGCCCGGACTAACGGAACGTTTGTGAAAGAGATCCCGTGCGCGTCTGTACCCGCAAAGGTTGAGATTTCCGGTGTGGCCGATTATTGCCATATCGAAATTTTGGTGAACGGCAAGCGACTCGCGAAGATCCGTCCTTACGAGTCGCGTTTTCGGGTTGAATGCGCGGAGTTGTTCGAGGTGGGCAAGAACCGGATCGAGGTGATCGCGAGTTCAAATGAGGGGCCTTCGGCGTTCTATCTGCAGGTGGCGACAAAGCAGAGTTCGGGCGACACAGATTCTGTGGTCACGGGTGGGGCATGGCGGGAGAAAGGCGGGAACAGAGTCATCGATCGGGGTGAGGTTGATCCGCGGTTCTGGAATGCGGCGCATGATCGGGTACAGGTTTCGATCTTGGACGATTACGAACAGTGGAAGCGGGCCAAAGGTTCTGGCGGGAGCACAGCGGTGGCGAACTTTCAGTTGCAGCCAGGATTTGAAATCGAACTGATTCGTTCGGCTCGAACCAACGAGGGTTCGTGGATCAGCATGGCGTTCGATCAGAGTGGTCGGATTATTGTGGCCAAAGAACGACAGGGATTGCTGCGCCTGAGTCTGGATGGAAAGAAGGTGACGCAGGTGGAGACGATCAACGAATCCCTGCGGGAGGTTCGCGGATTGTTGGTGAAGAACGGGGATGTCTTCGCGAATACAAAAAGCCGGGTCGGAGGTTCATCGAAGAATGGCGGCGGATTGTTCCGACTGCGGGATACGAATGGCGATGGCACGTTCGATGAAGAGAAACTGCTCGGCGAACACACCGCGACCGGTGGGCATGGACGCAACGATCTCGCGCTGGGACCGGACGGAAAGATCTACATGATTCATGGCGATTCTGTGGCTGTGCCAAAAAAACACAAAGATCTGACACCCCCTGTGCCGGATCATCTGCCCGGTGATGAACTTCCCAATGGGCACGTCATTCGGACCGATGTGGATGGCAAACACTGGGAACTCGTATGCAAGGGCCTCCGCAATCCATTTGGCATCGATTTCAATGCGGATGGCGAAATGTTCACGTACGATGCGGATGCGGAGTTTGACATGGGCGCGCCTTGGTATCGTCCTACTCGCGTGCGGCACCTCGTTGCCGGCGCAGATTACGGTTGGCGTCGGGTGACGGGAAGTTGGCCTCCTTACTATCCTGATCACGCGGATGAACCGCCACCGACGCTGGACATCGGCAAGGGATCCCCGACGGCGGTGAAGTTCGGAACCCGGAGTAAATTCCCGGCAAAATATCGGAACGCGCTCTTTGTTCTGGATTGGACCTATGGCCGAATCCTCGCGGTTCATATGACACCTCGCGGGGCGAGCTATGCCGGACGAAGTGAAGTGTTTCTGCGGGGCCAACCCGCAAATGTGACCGATCTGGGCTTTGGTCCGGACGGCGCGATGTATTTTGTGACTGGGGGAAGGCAGACCCAGTCTGGGCTCTATCGTGTCCGTTACGTGGGAAAGAACGCGGAACCCAAACCAAGCGCGCAGGAAAGCGCCAGGATTGCATTTGGGAGGGAGCAGCGGGCGGCGCGGCATCAGTTGGAGCGAGGGCGGTCGGGTAAGATCGGCGGACCACAGGTTTTGAGGCATCTGGGAAGTGCCGATCCCTGGCTCCGATATTCCGCCCGGCTCAATCTGGAGTTCGCTGGCGCGGATGTCATGCGCAGTATCGTCGAGAGTCCGAACCATGCTGTGCGGCTCGCCGCTGGGATCGGCTTGGCGCGCCACGGGGCTGTTGCGGAGATCGTCGCCGTTCGAAAAGGCACCCGGGTTGAGTGGGATTCGCTGGCGACGCGGGAGAAGTTGGAGGTGTTGCGCGCACATGAATTGGTGATTGGGGCCGCTCCGAAGCCCGCTCCAGCCCCGATGGCGCGGGAGTTGGAAAGATTGGCAGATCAAGTCGCCTACTCGCAACGCTTCCCCGACTCGGATGATCTGGTGAACTTCGAACTGGCGCGAATGATGGCGCTGGTGAAATCCAAATCTGCAGTGCCGAAGATTCTGAAGCAGTTGACCGCGACTGCCGACGAGCAGACCCGCATGCATTACCTGTATCAACTGCGGGAGATGAAGGTCGGTTGGTCAACGGATTTGCGCGCGCAGTACTTCGCGGCCTTGCGCCAAACCAAGGCTCATCGGGCCGGGCGCGGGATGCCGCAGTTTATCGACCAAATTACGAAAGATGCTCTTGCGGCAATGGAACCAGGGGAGCGCCAGGTCTACGAAAAGTTGGCCACGAAGAAGTCAGGTTTTTCCGAGCTGCGGGCGGAATATCAGAAAGCGATTGCGGGACGCAGTTTTGTGAGAGAATGGAAGATGTCCGATCTTGGCGGACTCATTGAGAAGGCGCCGGTCGGAGGTGAAGCGGAACGCGGACGTCAGGCCTATCTCGCAGCCTCCTGTGCCCTTTGTCATCAGCTTGGCGCAACCGGTCGAATCTTCGGGCCGGATCTTACGAGTGTCGCGCAGCGGTTCAGCCGGCGTGATCTCTTGGAATCGATTCTGGATCCGTCGAAAATTGTGGCGGAGAAATATCGAAACACCACGGTCGTCACCAAGACTGGGGATCGACATACGGGGCGTATTCTTTATCAGGGCGACTACCGGAAACCGGTCTTGCAGATTTCCACGAATCCGCTGGATCCGTCCGCGATTGTCGCGGTTCAGAAGGAACTGGTTGATTCGCGTGAGGATTCACTCGTTTCCGCGATGCCGGAAGGGTTGCTGAATCTGCTGAGCCGCGCTGAAATTGGTGAGCTGCTGATGTTCATTGAATCAGGCGGTCGGGCGGATCATCCGGTCTATCGGCGTTGAGTCGGTGACTGGATGCCATGACAAACCGCTTGCGCCCCGCGAGTGCGCTTGTTGAAATCGCGCCCATGTCCAGACACATCCAGTTTCTCTCCCGCCTGTTGGTGGTAGGGATCGCCTGCTCGTTCTTTCAGGCTTCTGCCGCCCAGAAAAACATCGTCGTGTTTATCTCCGACGACCAGAGCCCGACCATGGGATGTTACGGGGATGACAGCGCCGTCACTCCCAATATGGACAAGCTCGCGGCCGATGGGGTTTTGTTCACGCACGCGTTCTGCACCACGGCGAGCTGTAGCGCGAGTCGTTCCGTGGTGTTGAGCGGACTGCACAATCACGCCAACGGGCACTACGGCCATCTCCACAGCTATCACAAGTTCAGCAGCTTTCCCTGGGTGCAGACCCTGCCCGTGCTGTTGGCGAAAAAGGGGTATCGCACCGCCCGAATTGGCAAACACCATAACGGACCGGAGGAGGTTTATTTCTTCGAAACGAAGATTCCTGGGAATTCCCGAAGCACAGTTGAGATGGCGGACAATTGTCGGAAGTTTATCGACGCCGATGACAGCAAACCGTTCTTTCTCTACTTCGCGACTTCTGACCCGCATCGCGGCGGCGGCAATGCAGATGAACTTCCTTACAAACCGAATCGTTTTGGGAACAAACCGAACAAGGGAGAATACCCGGGAGTGAAGGAAGTCTTCTTCGGACCAGAAGACGTGAACGTTCCGCATTTTCTCCCGGACACGCCGACCTGCCGCGCGGAGTTGGCTCAGTATTACCAATCCGTGTCGCGCATTGATCAGGGCTTGGGCCGGCTGGTGGAAATACTGAAGAAGTCGGGAAAATACGAAGATACGCTGATCCTGTTGACCTCCGATCACGGGATGGCATTCGCCGGGGGAAAAACCACCGTGTATGAAGGTGGCTTGCATGTGCCATTTCTCGTTCGTAATCCTTATGCGAAAAACCGGGGCACAAAGAACAACGCGATGATCAGTTTCATCGATATCACCCCGACACTTCTGGACTTCGCCGGTGGCTTCAATGCGAAGAATCGCACCACTGATCTGGCCACCCGCTCCCGGGGGCGCGGAAAGGGTGCCAAGAAGCTTCCGTATCAGTTTCATGGCCGTTCATTCCTCTCGATCGTCGATGAAAAATCCCCCCAAGGCTGGGATCAGATCAATGCGTCGCACACCTTTCACGAGATTCAGATGTATTACCCGATGCGCGTTGTTCGGGATCGCAAGTACAAGCTGATTTGGAACATCGCCTATCAGCTTCCGTATCCCTTCGCTTCAGATCTGTGGGCCGCGCCGAGTTTTCAGGCGCAGCACAAATTGGGCATGGATGCGATGTACGGACAGAAGACGGTGGGCGAATACATTCATCGGCCGAAGTTTGAACTCTTTGACATCGCGCACGATCCGGAAGAAAAATACAACCTGGCCGACAATCCGCGCTTCGCGAAAGTGCTGGCGGAGTATCAGGCGAAGATTAAAAAGTTTCAGAAGGACTACAACGACCCCTGGATCATGAAGTGGGATTACGAATAGGGCATGGTCTGGTCCGGGGCGCATCCGGGAGATGCCCCCGGTGCAGTGAGGTTGAGCCAATCCGGTTGAGTAGCTTCGAATGGCATTCGAAGAAATCGGATCCAGCAGGATTCTGAAGGAAGCGGAGGACTTCGATTGCCAATCGAAACTCCGGATTGGAAGCCGGGGCTATTATGGGTGATGCCTTCAGCATCAAGGGATCCCGCCTCACGCTGCTTCTCAGTTCTCGAAGATTGAGACAAAGATGAGGACAAGGATCAAGAAACCGGCCGTTTGATGCGTCTCATTCGGTTCGACGCTTTACCCTGCCCGGTTAGCTCGCGCGACGCGGGCGGTAGTTCATTCCCTGGTTCGAGATCGGCGGCACGTTCTGCGGGACGTCGTCTGCGAATTTAGTTTCGGAACCGCTCACGGCATTGCCGAAAACCTGAATGTCAGCCCGGGAATACATCTCGGACAAACGGGTTTGGAAGCGGTCCATCAGATCGGGAATGCCGGCAGATCTCCGAACTGTAAATTTTCAGGTAGTCACAGCCGTCCTCGACGATTGTCACATGGCCCGCTTATGAGTCCCTGATTGATGGCGAAACGCCTCAGCGTATTGAACTGAATGATCAGGATCTCCAGCAGCCCTTTCTCAAGTTTGGTACGTCCGGCGGCGCGCGACACATCGACCAACTGCGATGCGGAGAGGGAGGCCAGATCGAATTCATCCCGTTCAATCTGGGCCTTCTGATCCTTGATCGTGAGGAAGGAGATGTCTTCCGGCGCCGCCGGTTGCCGGAACGGGGTGTGATG
>JBLFYM010000141.1:0-15150 GCA_047608975.1 Limisphaerales bacterium
CTGGATATGCCGCCGTATGTCTGGGTCGATACGGGGCGCATCACAGCGGGGCCGGATCGTGAGGAGGGCGTGAGCAAGCAGGAGGATCGCTACGGCTGGTATCGTAAAGGACCGATCGGAGCCGATTTTCAGATTGCCGAGGTGCTGCCCCATCTGTTCGACAAGACCATCGCCCGCGTTAATGAACGGGCTGAGGCAGCCAAGGCGGGCAAGCCGTTCTTCATCTACCTGCCGCTTCCCGCTCCTCACACTCCGATCGTCCCGGTGCCGCCGTTCAAGGACGCGAGTGGCTTGAATCCGTATGCCGACTTTGTGATGCAGATAGACCATCACATGGGGCAGTTGCTCGCGGCGGTGAAGAAGGCGGGATTGGACAAGAATACGCTCGTGATTTTCACCAGCGACAATGGCTGTTCACCGGAAGCCAACTTCGATTTGCTCAAGGAACACGGGCACAATCCAAGCGCGAAGTATCGCGGTCACAAGGCGGACATTTATGAAGGCGGACATCGCGTGCCGTTCATCGCCCGTTGGCCCGGTCATATCAAAGGCGGGCGCAGCACGAAGGCGCTTGCGTGTCTCACGGATGTGTATTCGACTCTGGAGGCGATTACCGGTCAGAAACGCGAGCCGCTCGGTGGCGAAGACGGATTCAGTCTTCTGCCGGTATTCCAAGGCAAGAATTCGTCCGGCCGAGAATCTCTGATCAGCCATTCCATTGGCGGCTCGTTCGCGATTCGTCAGGGGGATTGGAAACTCTGTCTTGCCGCGGGCAGTGGCGGATGGAGTGCTCCACGCGAGCGAGATGCGAAAAAGGCCGGCCTCCCGCCGATGCAACTCTTCAACCTCGCCAACGATCCCGGCGAAACCAAGAACCTCGCGAAGGCGGAAGCGGGCAAAGTGCGATCGCTTCTGATGCTGCTTAACGAACAGGTCAACAACGGACGATGCACTCCCGGCGAAAATGTTGCCAATGACCGCGACGTGAAATTCCTTCCCGCCGGAGTCGTCCTTTCCAAAACAGCTTCGAACCAGAGCTATTCCATCGGTCTGTCGATGTATTCCCTGCGGCAGTTGTTCTTCAGTGGCGAGTTGCACGCTTTTGATTATCCCGCCTTCGCGAAGAAGACCTTTGGCATTACCAAAATCGACGTGTGGGACGGCGGTTTTCCGGAAGACCGGAAGACCGATCCCAAGTTCTACCAGGAATTGCGCAAGCGGGCCGATGATGCCGGCTGTGAGATCTTCCTCGTGATGGCGGGTGCCATTGACGCCCGGGGGAAGAAAGGCGAAGAGCGTAAGGCACAGGCTGAAAAGTTTTTTGCACCAGTGGACAATGCCGTGACACTCGGTGCCAGATTCGTCCGCATTTTTCTGAGGGCTCCCGATGGCGAACGTGGCCCCGTCCTTGAAAAATGCGCCCAGACAATCAGGCCCTTGGCTGTCTATGCCAAGAAGAAGGGGATCACTATCGTGATTGAACCCGGTGCCTCCGAATGGGCCAAACAGGGCGACTTCCTCGCCGAACTCGCCCAACGGATCAAACATCCCAATCTTCGACTCATGCCCGATTTCGGCAAGATGAAGAACCACGATCCGTATGCCGGCACCAAGGCCATGATGCCTTACGCTGATGGAGTCTCCGCCAAAAGCCACGACTTCGACAGTGACGGAAATTGCATTGAGTTCGATTATTCGCGACTCATGAAAACCGTCGTCGATTCTGGATTCAATGGCATCGTCGCGATTGAATACGAAGGCAAGAAGCTGGCTCCCGTGGAAGGCGTCAAAGCAACGCAGAAACTTCTCCAGCGATTCCAGGACCGCTAGTCACGATCCGAACCAAAGAACATGAAGAGAATCATCAGTCTCGTTATCAGCCTGTTGTTCGCCGCGCAGGTCTCAGCCGCCACCAAGCCCAATATCCTGTTCATTTTTGCCGATGACTGGGGCTGGGGTGATCTGGGCTGCCACGGACATCCCTATGTGAAGACCCCGAATATCGATCGGTTGGCAAAAGAGGGAACGGACTTCCATCGCTTTACGGTGGCGAGCGGTGTGTGTTCACCCAGCCGCACGGCGGTGATGACCGGACATTTCCCGGCGCGTTACAACATCGATGGTCACTTCGCGTGGGTGCCCAGCAATGCCAAGCGGAACATGCCCGATTGGTTGAGCACGGAGGCTCCGACGATTCCTCGCTTTCTGAAATCGGCCGGTTATGCCACCGCGCACTTTGGCAAGTGGCATCTGGCGAACAACATGATTCCGGATTCACCCGTGCCCAGCGCCTATGGCTACGACACCTATGGCGCGTTCAATTGTGCCGGGGAACAGATGCCGGTTCATGAAGACGCGATGAATGCCATCAAGTTCATCAAGCAGGCCAAGCGGGATGGCAAACCCTTCTTCATCAACCTTTGGCTTCATGAGCCGCACACTCCGTTTCACACCGTGCCGAAGTACGAGTGGCGGTTCCGTGGTATGGAGAGTGAAGCAGATCGGATCTACGCTTCGGTTTTGTCCCACGCGGATGATCGTGTCGGCCAGGTGCTCGACACACTCGACCGACTCAACCTGACCGACAACACGCTGGTCATCTTCAGCTCTGACAACGGACCCGCCCGTTCTGCGGGACCGACTGAACTGAATCTGAGTTATGATACGGCCACCGGAGCCGGGTGGGGGATTGCGGGAGCCAAGGGTGTCACTGGTGGTCGCAAAGGCTACAAAGCTGCGTTGTTTGAAGGTGGTATCGGGGTTCCGTTCATTGCCCGCTGGCCCGGTAAGATTGCTGCCGGCAAGGTGGATAAGCAGGCGTATCTCTCGGCAGTTGATTTGCTCCCGACGTTTTGCGAAATCGCCGGTGCGAAGCTGCCCGCCCACTATCGTCCTGACGGTATCAGCCAGGTGGCGGCATTGAAGGGCAGGGGAAACGCCTTGCGGGAGAAACCGTTGTTCTGGAAATCATCGGCCCGTTGGCCGGCTCAGAAATCCAGACCCGATCATTGGGTATCGTATGTCGTGGTTCATCAGAATTGGAAGCTCGTCACGAACGGCGATTCCAAATATGTGGAGCTTTACGACATCGTGGCTGATCCCTTCGAGAAGACAGACTTGAAGGAGACGAAGCCGGCGGTGGTGAAAGGGCTGCTGGAGAAATTGAATCAGTGGCAGGCTACGCTTCCTGTCAAACCGAGCGGGAAGGTCTTCTCGGTGGAACGCGCTGAGCTGTAAACAGCGGTTGCGGATTTATTTGAACCACGAATGGACACCAATTCACACGGGTGGTGAGGTTACGTTGGTGGACTGTAGGAATCGGACGGCTCACTTTTTGGTGAGTGGATCGTGAATGTCAGAATTCAGTCCGTTGGGGATTCGTGTGAATTAATGTGTCCCTTCGAGGTTTGACGGACATCCAACAGCCATTCACATAGATCGGTCAGCCGGTTTCTTCAGTTGGAATCGCAACGGATAGAGTAGAGATCCGCGTTCGCCAGTTGGATTCTTGCCTGAACGATTTTGCCTCTCAGATGCGTGAGAAGCTTCCGGTTTTTCCAGCGTACCGAATGATCAATTCTATCGGTCGTGAGGGATTCACAATCGTTCAATGAATATCCTGGAATTGGCCGACCGTCTTCGTTCAGCAGCTCCACGCGAGCGCTTCCTCGTGGTTGACCGGCGAGATTCAGCAGAAGACGATCGCCATCGATCACGAAGTGTTTCGTGGTGAGTTCGCCGCCCTTCACGCCGGCGCGAAGCGACACGAAACCGTCTGTGCGGAGGGTGGCCAGGCAGAGTGGACTATTTGTGGGTGTAGTCTTTGCCTTCCCAGCTGTCATAGACCGAGGATTGCCATGCTTCCAAGGCCTTTTGCATGCGGCGGGAACGGGCCTTTTCTTTCCCTGAAAGATCGTTGGTTTCCATTGCGTCGTTGACGAGGTGATAGAGTTCAGTGGTCACTGTGCCTTTTTTTTGGATGCGATGAAATTTCCAGGGCCAGTCGGTCCAGGCGGCGTGGCCGTTGTAGTCGCCGCGAGTGAACTTGGGGAATTGTTCAACGTTCTTGAGGAGGCGTTCGGGCAATGGGTTGGGTTTGCCGGCCTGTTGTGCAGCCATCAGTTCCTTGATGAGCCGATCGCTCCATGTGCCCTGGCCGGTGGTGTGGTGATGCCAGAAACCCATAGCCGGACGTTTGGTCTGTTTGCCGGAGATTACTTTGCTGAGGTCAATGCCGTCCAGGTAGGGTTGATGTTCAACTTTGGCACCAGCAATTCTCAGAACAGTCGGATAGATGTCGGTGGCGCAAGCGGGTGTGTCGATAGTCTGGGGACTGTATTTGGCAGGCCATTCCAGGATCGCTGGAACGCGAAGACCGCCTTCGTAGATGCTGCCCTTGCGGTCACGGCCGCCGGAGGTTTCCTTCACCAGCCCGCCGTTGTCGCTGCAGTACCAGACGAGGGTATTGTCGGCGATGCCGAGGTCGCGCAGGCTCTGGCGCAGTTTGCCCAACTGCTGATCCAAGAGCGTGATCTCCAGGTAGTAGCCGCGATTCTTTCCGGCCTGCTTGTAGAGATCTTTGTCGCCGGGAAAATCGACCGGCGTTTCCTTGAAGGGCCCATGTGGCGATGGAAACCAGGTGACTGTGAACATCGGTTTGTCGCCGTCCTTGTGTTTTTTCAGGAAATCGATGGTGGCGTCCATGCTGATGATTGAGCCTTGTCCCTTGATGTGTTCATACTTCCCGTTGCGGCTGAGATAGGGGTCGACATCGAAGAAGTTGAGTCCGGATAACCATTCATCAAAGCCGGCTCCGCCCGGGCTGGTCGGGCTCTCGCCCTGCACAGAACCGATGTGCCACTTGCCGAAATGGCCGGTCACATACCCGGCTCCTTTCAATCCCTCCGCGATGGTGGCTTCGTGCGGGCGCATGTAATGACCGTGATTTGGAACATTCGTCCGCATCGGTGTGCGGCCGGTCATGACGCTGGCGCGCGTGGGCGAACAGACCGGCGCTCCGGCGTAGAAGCGATTGAAGACGATGCCGGCCTTGGCCATCGCGTCCATGTTCGGTGTCTTGACGAAGGGATGCCCCGTGAAGCCAGCGTCTCCGTAACCCTGATCATCCGCCATCACGAGGACGATGTTTGGACGGGGCTCAGCGGCACTGGCGAGGCTGACGGCGAAGATACAGGAGAGGATGGCTTTTAATGCATTCATGAACGAGAGCCGCTTTATCAAGCCGACTCTGGTGGGTGGCAATCCAAATATGATGACCGCTCCCGACCGGCAGTCAGAAAGAAACTGAAGAAATTTGGGGCCATCTGCTCGGTTAAAGTGATCTTTCGACCAGGCGTAGATGAATTATTGTCGGTCATGAAACCGCGGGCGGGATAGACCAGGGTTCCCTACCCGGTCAGAAATGCCGCCACCAATCCGATGGCACCACCAAACACGCCGCCCCAGACGACGAGCCAACCGAGGTGTTCCCGGATCATGTTCTGGATGATTTCCTTCACGGCCTGCGGCGTCAGTTCATCCAGTCTCGCGGTGACGACGGTGTCAATCTTGGCAATGATATCGTCGGTGATCGCCGCTGCGGGAAGTCCGGCCTTGAACGCCGACTTGAAGTCGTCGGAGGCAGCAATCTCTTTGATCGCGCCTCGCATCTTGAGCTGAAATGGCTCGCGCAGCGGTTCGAGAGCCTGCACGCCGCCCATCATCCCCAGCATGCCTCCAAGGGGAGATTCCATGACCGCCTCGATCAGTGCCTCAAAGGCTGGCTTGAGATCGGCCTTGTCGAGCAACGGATCAAGATCCAATTCCGCAGCGGTGGCTGCCTCTTCGTTGAACAGGCGCTCGATATTCTCGTGAGTAAAGAACTGCCGCATCATCAGGTCCCGGATGCCGAGTTTGAAATCCTCGAAGTGTAGCGGAACAATTCCCGAGCCGTAGAGGCCCGGCACTTTCTCAAACAGCATGTGAATCGCCGCCCAATTCGTCAGAGCTCCCGACAGCGCGAACATGCCCATGGTCAGCACAGGTATGCGATAGGGCTCAGGTGCGGCGGCTCCGGCTGCAATACACATGGCCGATACGAGGTTGGTTGCGAAACTCTTGTTCATGGATTCCCAGATTCCGATGCGCCGCACGTTTCCGCAGCTACAGGAAGGCGCTGCATGTACTGGATTGAGCCGAGTCAGGGCAAGCTGAATATGGCCGGCTCCGTTTCGGTTGAATCCTTTCGGCACGCGGACTACCTTCCGCCTGCAACGTTTTTGCATCATGCCGGAAGAACCAATCATTGATCTGCAGAGCGACCCGTATTTCATGGGGGAGGCACTTCGCCAGGCCGCCCGGGCGTATGAAGCGCGGGAGGTGCCGGTGGGTGCCGTCATCGTGCGGGAGGGGCGCATTATCGCGCGGGCGTACAACCAGGTGGAGCTTCTGAATGACGCCACTGCCCACGCGGAAATGCTCGCGATCACGCAGGCGGAGGAGGCGCGGGGCAACTGGCGGCTCACGGATTGCACGCTGTTTGTGACCAAGGAACCCTGCCCGATGTGTGCCGGTGCCGCCGTTCATGTTCGTTTCAAACGGGTGGTGTTCGGCCTGTCAGACCCAAAGGGCGGCGCGGCTGGCGGCGCGATGAATCTGCTTCAATTCCCCACGCTGAACCATCACTGCGAAATCACGGGAGGGGTGTTGGAGGAACCTTCCCGAGATCTGTTGCGGACGTTCTTCGCTGAACAACGCGCGAGCCGCAAGGCGGAGGAATCGTTCGATGGTTCGCCGGAGTTCAACTGAGCCTTTCTGATTGGGGAATCGAATGCCCGGACCTCTCGCCGCAACCCAGCAGCCGATCGTTCTGGCCTGTGGCATCGCCCGTTTTGATGCGTTGCGTGAGCGCTTTGCGGCGCTGCTGCGATGGGTGGATGTTGAGCTGCCCGATTCCGGTCATTCGTTTCGCGGCATCAGGTCCCATCTGGAGCGTCACGGTTTTGAGGTGTATCACACCCATGTCAGTTTCGCGGCGAAGCTCGCCACGCGGGCGACCGAACTGGGGGAGCAGGTTGAATCCATTCTCAATCGAAGCGGTGCTGATCAGTGTCATATTATCGCCCATAGCATGGGGGGGCTCGACGCCCGCCGAATGATCGTTGGTTCGCCGGGCCTTGCCAGCCGTGTGTCTTCGCTGACCACCATCGGCACGCCTCATCATGGTACCCCGGTTGCGGATCGTCTTTTGGAAGAGGGATTGGCTGATTGGATTGAGACATTGAGGACGGCGATCGATCTCGAAGGTCTGCGGGATCTGGGACCGTCCGCCTGCGAGGAATTTAATCGCGCGAACGCAGCCGCCGAGGCTGCCAATCGGGTTGTCTATCGGACCGTCTGGAGCACTGCGTTGGAGGTTTTCCGACCGCTCCGAGGCGGAGCCGAACTGATGTCCGAAATTGAGAACGATGGCTTGGTTCCGGTGAAGTCCCAGCAGTGGACCACCCTTTTGACCGGGCCCGCTGGGAGCAAGGAAGTTCAGCAGATTGCGTTCCCGTTTCCAGCAGATCACCTCAATCAGTTGGGATGGTGGGGACCGTCCGATTTCTCTGCGCCGTTGGCGCCGCTTTCCGCGCTGTCAGAATGGAAGCGACGTTTTCGCGAGACGGAAACGCGGGCAAAGGACTTCTATCTGGCGCTCGCCAAGGGACTCCCGGGATCACCTCACTAACCACACTTTGCGCGAGCTGATCATGCGGCGGGCGTTCCGGGACGGTTTTGGATGCTGGATTGAGTGGCGAGTGGTGAAGTACTACTCTTCGGCTGCTATCAGGGCGTCCACAGCGTCGAGGGATACCTTCATTACTTCCATGGTCTGCTTCGCGCCGGAGAACGCGATGAGGAGATGCGCATCGTGTTCGATGATGTGGGGATAATCCACGTGCCTGCCACCTACGAGATGGAAGAGGTGCGTGTATACCAATCCGTCCTGGCTGATTGCCAAAGTCAGTGGATCCCGGCGTCGTGGATTCGAATTCGAAACCATCACGTAGTAGCCACGCGACGTCCGCAGCGTGAAAAACTTGCTGGTTGCATCTGGGAAGTTGGTGCGGGTGATGCGGGTCCAGGTTTTTCCCGCATCGTTGGAGTAGGTTCGGAGCAGGCGCTTTGAACCGCCGTTGTCGCGAATGAGTCCCACCAGGCTTTTTCCATCTGGCAGAATGTACCAGTAAGGCTCTTCAGGACGACCCTTGCCATCGTAGCTGGCCAGCTCGCGGATCTCCCAATCGTCGAAACTGCGCACTCCTCCCACCATGACACTGACCTGTCGCTGATGATCCCGACGCGTCATCAGCCACTGCCCGGTGGGCAGTTTCTTGGGAGGAAAATTGTTCATCGAATCATCGCGGACGCGACCGTGCGCAACCCAACGTCTGCCCTCGGTGTCCCAGCGAAAGGCCTCCAGACTGAGTCCCTTTCCGGCATAGCCCGGCGCATGAAAATGACTCGCCAAAGCCAGCAGTTCGCCGTCGCGAACCCACAGGCCGCGCGCGATCCAACCATAACCGGCGATTCGTTCCGGACCGGACAGATCCGCCGGCCTACTCCAAGTCACCCCGTCCTCACTGGTCGCGAAGGACACGCGAGTTCCAGCCCGGTCGTGATGCGGTACGAGGTTGCGATGAGCTTCGGCCGAGACGCCCGGATGCGGAACACCCGGTCCATCACTCCACATCGCCCAGTAACGACCCGCGTGCCAGGCGAGATAGGCGTGCTGATGAACGTGGGTCCCCGCGCGGTCGCGCACGTCACTGATGATCGTGTGTTGAGCGGGCACGCGGGCCAGGTTGCTGAAGTCGATCGAAAGCGGATCTGTGCCGTGGGTTCGCAAATTTATCATCAACGCGCTGTTCGGATTCGCTCTCGGATCCGGCGGGGAAAGGTCAGTTGGAGGTTCTGGCTGAGAGGGTTGCTTTACTGCGACTTTGCCGACAGCAAACGCATTCGAAGTGCCCAGATCAGAGAATCGTCGAGCGAGGCGAATGCGGGTGAACGCCGATGTGCCCACAGTCGAACGGGTGGCGACGCTGGCGAGGTTCGCCTGGCTGTTTCCCTTTTGATTGATCAACGTCCAGCCGGTTGGCGTGCCTGGCTCTGAGAGGGTTTTGCCCGTCGATCCAACCAGAATGAAAAGAGCGTCCGGCTTGCGGCGGTGACTGACGATATGAACGAGCAACGGCACAGTCTTGTTGGCGGCGAGTTTTGGCCCGCGGGTGGTGTGCTGATACAACCGGCCAGTGAGCGTTCCATCCGTTTCAATGCTGATGGTGATCCGTTCCTCTCCGGTTGATGTTGTCAAAGCCAAAGAAGTGGGTTTTCCGCGTTCGGGAACTTCGAGATCTGCCGTGAGATAGAGCGTGGTGTTCTCGTCCCCCAGATCAATCCAATCAACGGCCGAAACCGGGTTTGGTGTGAGTGATAATACCAACAGAATGGCAAGCAGCAGACGATTTAATCTCATAAATGTGGGGAACAATCAACGAGACCCGGGCGTGGTAATCAAGCTTTGTTACAGTCCGCCCGGCTGGTTTGTGCCGTGACCTGCACAAATACATCTCGCTGCTTGGCGCATCCAACGAGGAGGTTCTCCCCCGGTTTGTAGTCCGAATCAGTGGACCAGAACTGGCCCCCGATTGCGCGTCGCTCGCCGCGTCTGTGCGTCTCTTTTATCTGTTCGATCCAACGGCTGAGTTCTAAGGGGATGCGGTGGGTTGTGTCGGCGGAAATGAACACGAGTTTGTCTGAGCGCAGTTCCGGTGTGCGACTCACGTGGCGAATAACGAGTCAAGTTGGCGATTGCATGGTGCGTGAAACCGCGTATTTTCTTGCCTTCCATTGATCGCCATGAACTTGAAATCACTCCTTCTCCGCTGCGCCACAGTTCTGGTGGCGCTCAGTTTCGTCAGCACAAATCACGCGGCAAACGACCGGCCCAATATTTTGTTCTGCATCGCCGATGATGCGTCTTTTCCGCACATGGGAGCCTACGGCACGAAGTGGGTGACTTCGCCGGGGTTCGATCGGGTGGCGGAGGAGGGAATTCTGTTCACCCGTGCCTACACTCCGAATGCGAAGTGCTCGCCCTCGCGCGCCTGTATTCTCACGGGTCGGAACACCTGGCAGTTGGAGGAGGCGTGTAATCACGTCCCCATGTTTCCGGCCAAATTCAAGTCCTACTGCGAGGCTTTGATGGACAATGGTTATACCGTCGGTAAAACCGGCAAGGGCTGGGCACCGGGCGTCGCGAATGACAAGAACGGCAAGCCCCGGCTGATCACCGGTGTGCAGTATGAAACCAAGCGTAAGGCCCCGCCGGCCAAGAGTATTTCATCGAACGACTACGCCGGAAACTTTCGCGACTTCCTGAACAAGAAGCCGATCTCCGGTCCGTGGGCTTTCTGGTATGGCGCCACCGAACCGCATCGCGCGTATGAATACGGCGTGGGCGTCCGGCTGGGGGGAAAGAAAATCAGTGACATCGACAAGGTCCCGCCGTTCTGGCCGGACACCGAGAAGGTCCGTAACGACATGCTGGATTACGCCTTTGAAATTGAACACTTCGACAAGCATCTCGTCCGCATGCTCGCTCTGTTGGAGGAACGTGGCGAATTGGATAACACCCTGATCGTGGTCACTGCGGACAACGGCATGCCGTTTCCCCGGATCAAGGGGCAGGAATATGAGATGTCCAACCATCTTCCGCTCGCGGTCATGTGGCCCAAAGGAATCAAGAACCCCGGTCGCACGGTTTCTGACTACGTGAGCTTCATCGATTTCGCACCGACCTTTCTGGAGATCGCCGGTCTCGACACCAAGAAGGCGGGTATGCAGTCGATTACCGGACGCAGTCTTACTGACATCTTCAATTCTTCGAAATCCGGGCAGGTCATCGCCGATCGCGATCATGTGTTGATCGGCAAGGAACGTCATGACATCGGCCGCCCCTATGACTGGGGCTATCCGATCCGTGGAATCATCAAGAACGACGTTCTCTTCATCAGGAACTACGAGGCCAGCCGTTGGCCCGCCGGCAATCCCGAGACCGGTTACCTCAACTGTGATGGCAGTCCCACCAAGACCCTCCTGTTGAACGGTCGCCGCGACAGTTCGGATACGCAGGGCTATTGGTTGCAGAACTTCGGGAAACGTCCGGAGGAGGAAATGTTCCGTGTGAAAAGTGACATCTATTGCGTGGACAACGTCGCCGACAGTGCCGGAATGAAACGGTTGAAAGTCGAGTTGGAGAAGCAGATGGTGCGTGAACTCACCGAGCAGGGCGATCCGCGTATGCAGGGCAAGGGACACATCTTTGACGACTTCCAGTATGCGCACCCCGCGACCCGCGATTTCTACCGCCGGCATGTCAGCGGCGAGAAACTGAAGGCCGGTTGGGTGGAAAAGACAGACTTCGAAACGGGTCCGTTGGATTAGCGCTGGCGCCAATCGTTCGCGTCCGACTCGCGGTTCGGTGGCGTCCTTGTTGCTGAGACGCCACGGTAACTGCGTGCAGGCAAAAAAGATGTCTGACAAAGGCATCACGGCCGGAGATATTCTTCGAATGAACTTTGGCACCATCCGCGCGATTTCGATTCTGACGCTCTTTGTTTCGATCTCACTGAGCTCCGCCGCTCCGCGCCCCAATATCGTCTACATCATGGCGGATGATCTGGGCTGGTCGGATGTGGGTTACAACGGGGCCAAGTTTTACGAGACCCCGAACATCGATCGTATGCGGGCGGCGGGGATGGAATTCACTTCCGCGTATCCGGGGGCGGCCAACTGCATGCCTTCCCGGGCCAGCATCATGAGTGGCAGCTACACCAGCCGGACGCAGATGTGGACACCCGGCAGCAAGGCCAAGGGAGAGACCGCCTACATGAAGTTTCTGGTTCCGCGACGAGGGGATCAGAAAGGCGACGACGAGTTCCCTTCGAAAGCCGTGCTTGATCCGTCGGTGACCTCGGTTGCCGAGGTGCTGAATACCGCCGGTTACCGGACCGCGCGTTTTGGGAAATGGCACCTTGGTCTGGATACTCAGGGATTTGACGTGAGTGATGCCGGTGGCAACGGCAAGGGAGTTGACGGAAAATACTACGGTGATATCGACGTGGCTGAACGACTTACGGATTCGGCGATTGATTTCATGGGGAAGAATAAAACCAAGCCGTTTTTCATTTACCTCTGTCACTGGGATGTGCACACCCCAATTCGGGCGCGCAAGGAAGTGGTGGCCAAATACAAAAAGAAACTCTCCGAAGGCAAATGGGACCGCGAATGGAACACGACTTACGCGGCGATGATCGAAGCAGTCGATATCAGTGTTGGGAGAATCCAAGCCGCCCTGAAAGCCAACGGTATCAGCAAAGACACGCTGGTGGTCTTCACCTCGGACAATGGTGGGCATTCAGGCGCGACCTGGTGCGAGCCGCTGAAGGGGGCCAAGGGCGCGTTCTTTGAAGGAGGCATCCGCGTGCCCGCCTGCATGACGTGGCCCGCCGTCATCAAGGCTCGGACCCGTTGTGATGTGCCGATCACGGGCGTGGATGTAATGCCTTCCTTCGCCGAGCTTGCGGGCGCGAAACTGCCGAAGAACCAACCGGTCGATGGCCGCTCCTGGGTGCCGTTGCTTTCCGGCCGGGATGCCCTGCAAGATCGGGCCATCTTTTGGCACTATCCGCTCTATCTCGCTGGCGGAACCTACAATCAGGTCCTGCCGATTCAGGGCACGGATCGGAATTACTGGCGCGCAACCCCGTGTAGTGTAATCCGTCAGGGTGATTGGAAACTGCTACAGTTTTTCGAAGACGATTCAATTCGTCTCTATAACCTGAAGAAAGACATTGGCGAAACCCAGGACCTCGCAGAATCTGAATCGAAGCGAGCGGCGGCGATGCTGGAAACTCTGAAAGCGTGGCAACGGAATACCGAGGCCGCCATTCCGACCCGCTTAAACCCGGACTTCGACCCCAAGTTTAAACCGAAGATGGGCAAACGAAAGCGGAAGAAGGCTTAGGTAGTCAGCGGCGCATATAGGATAGCTGTTGTCGGTATGCCTCCCATGATAGTCTCCTCCATATGACCACTATTGTATCCATACGCTGCCGATCGGTTGTGTCATTTTTCACGATCCTGGTCATTTGTGGATTGGGAATTGTTCCCTGTGAACTGACAGCTGCGAAAGCGCGGCAGGAAGCCTTTTCATTCGTGCAGATGTGCGACCCGCAACTTGGCATGGGAGGTTACGAGCACGACGTGATGACGTTTACGCTCGCGGTGAAACAGATCAACGCGATGAAGCCCGACTTCGTGGTCATCTGTGGGGATCTGGTGCAAACCGCCAACGACAAGTCATTCAAGGACTTCAACCGGATTCGCGCGGGCTTCAAACTGCCCTGTCACTGTGCTGCGGGAAATCATGATGTGGCGAACAAGCCGACGCCGGAATCGCTGCGGCGTTATCGCGAGAAGATCGGTAAGGACTACTTCGCGGTGGAGCACAAGGGATACACCCTGGTCATCGCCAATACCCAATTGTGGAAAGCCCCGCTCGCTGGCGAATCGGAGAAACACGACGCCTGGTTCAAGGAGGCTCTCGAATCCGCGAAAGCAAAAGCATCGCCGGTGATTGTGGTTGTTCATTACCCGCTGTTCCTCAAATCGCCCGATGAAAAGGAGAGCTACTACAATATTCCGATCCCGAAGCGGAAGGAACTCCTCTCGCTCTGTGTTGAGAATGGAGTGGTGGGTTTCCTGGCCGGCCATACCCATCGTCAGATCTCCAACGAGTATCAGGGGATGCAGATGGTGAACGGAGAAACGACCAGTAAGAATTTCGACAAACGCCCCATGGGTTTCCGGCTATGGAATGTCAGTGCCAAGCGGAAGTTGCGTCACCGCTTCGTTCCCCTGGAAGGGATGCCAGTTGCACCCTGATTCTCGTAGCGGGACCATATTCTTTGCCGGTGAGCAGCCTAGGATAGTCAGTTTTTGGAGCTGTAAATATGTTTGCCAATGTGGTGGCGCATCCTAGCTTTCGAACATGCAAACCCGCCGTGACATGATTAAAACTTCGGCCGCCGCTCTCGCGGTTGCCACTGCGCCATTTTCACTTTCCGCAGCGAAGAGCAGGCCCAAGATTCGGCTTGGTTTGGTGACATACAACTGGGGTAAGGCTTGGGATCTGCCCGCCTTGCTGGAGCATTGTGCGGACGCGGGGTATGAGGGGGTCGAGTTGCGGTCCACGCATGCTCACAAGGTTGAGCCGAACCTGACCGAGACGGAACGCAAACAAGTCAAAGCACTCTTCGCGGCATCTCCCGTCGAATGCACGGGACCCGGTACCGCCTGCGAATATCATTCGTCGGATCCCGCGGTGTTGAAGAAGAACATCGCGGACACCAAGGCGTTTGTTCGGCTGTGTCACGATATTGGCGGGACCGGAATCAAGGTTCGGCCGAATGGATTGCCCAAGGATGTTCCGGTCGAGAAGACCTTGGAACAGATTGGCAAGGCGCTCAACGAAGTCGCGGCGTATGCGCAGGATTTTGGCGTGCAGATCCGCACCGAGGTTCATGGTCGTGGTACCAGTGAAATCCCGAACATGATCAAGATCATGCAACATTCGGATCACCCCAATTCGACTGTCTGTTGGAACTGCAATCGGGCGGATCTGGAAGGCGAGGGTTTGCGCGCAAACTATCTGGCGCTGAAAGATCGGATTTCAACGATTCACATCCACGATCTGCGCAGCGAGAAGGGGTATCCGTGGGGTGAGTTTTTTGGACTGCTGAAGGAAACTGGTTTTTCCGGTTGGACCTTGTTGGAAGAGGGTAAAGTTCCCAGCGATGTCCCGGCCGCGATGAAAGAAGTTCGGGCGGCTTGGGATAAATTGACGACCGGCGCCCAGTAACTGGGTTGCATGGGAATGGATGATTCCGAGTTGGGATCGCGTCTTGGAGAGTATGCGGGACAGATTGATTCCGATGGTTTGGCATTGCAACCGCTCTCGGGTTTGCGCAGACAGTTCGGATGCAACGGACTCTCTTCGTATACCTGTTTGTCATCTTTGCTCATTCGAATCTCGCGACCGGC